>NZ_QJUG01000216.1 GCF_003426775.1 Allorhizocola rhizosphaerae
GGCCACGCAGGGCCCGGCCCTGGTCCGGCCGGCGGTGTGCGACGAGGCGCTGCGCCTGGCCGCGCTGCTGCGCCGCCTGCTGCCCGACGAGCCGGCGGTGCTCGGGCTGTCGGCGCTGCTCCTGCTCACCGACGCGCGCCGGGACGCCCGCACGGTCAACGACGAATTGGTTTTGCTGACCGACCAGGACCGCTCCCACTGGCGCTGGAACGACGTCGATCTCGGACTTTCGCTGGCGGCCCAAGCATTGCGGCGCGCTGGGGACCGGCCCGGCCCATGGGTGTTGCAGGCCGCGATCGCCGCATGCCAGGTGGCGCCCGATCCCGACCGGCACGCGATTGTCGCGCTCTACGACCGGCTCGCCGCGCTGACGCCGTCTCCCGCGGTGCTGGCCAACCGCGCGGCCGCGATCGCCCTCGCCGACGGGCCCACCGCTGGGCTCGCCGCTCTCGAAGAGATCGAGCCCGCGCCCGGCGACCACCGAGTCCTCGTGCTGCGCGCCGAATTGCACGCCCAGCTGGGCCGGCTTGACCGGGCACGCGCGTTCCTGCGGGAGGCGATCGAAGCAACGCGCAACGAAATCGAACGGCGTCACCTGCTGCGCCGGCTGGCGGACCTTGATAGAATCCGATCCGGCTGATGCGGCCCGCCGCTTGCGCCCCGGGCAACGGGGTTTGGTGAACGCATTTTTCGATTCGCGTGACGATCCTTTAGGACACCACTTGCGAACGACCTCAGTAATGCAAGCGCTGACAACAGGTTCGCAGGGAGGATCGATCATGCAACCGTTCCGTGACGCCAAAGCGATCGCCAAGTCGCTGCGCGCCGAGATCCGCGAGCGCCACCAGCTCGAGCTGTCGCACAGCGAGAGCCTGGAGATTGTCGCGCGCCTGGCCGGGTACCAGAACTGGAATGTTCTCTCGGCACAAAAGCCTTGGCACACCGGGTTTTCGGCGACCACGACGATTCCCGTGCTGCGGGTGTTCGACGAGGCCGCGGCCAAGGAGTTCTACGCCGACTTCCTGGGCTTCACGCTCGACTGGGGCGGGCCCTCGGGCGGGCCGGGCACACCGTTCTACGGTCAGGTTTCCCGGCCGGGCACGACACTGCAGATGGCCCTGTCCCCTTATGAGGCCGGTCCAGGCGCGACCGTGGACATCTGGCTGTCCAATCTCGACGAGGTGCACCGCGAGCTGAGCCACTACGTCATGTCCAGAAACATCCGGATCTGGGGCCCGGGGATCTGGATGCCCGACATCATGGCCGTGCCATACGGCACCGAGAAGGGCTCCCGGGTGCTGGTGCTCAGCGATCCGTTCGGCAACCACCTGCGGCTGAGCGAGCCCAACGACAAGTCCGCCCACCTCCCCCGCTGGGACTTCAACCGCCAGGCGGCCACGGCCTAGCCGCCAAGCCCATCACCGTTCGCGGCCCGCCGGCTCTCGGTCGGAGGCGCCGTCGAATCCGCACTCCCGCGCCACATTCATCATGATGTGGTCACCACCAAGACTCTGCGGGACTTCGGTGGCACGTGAAGCGGTTGGCACGCGGCGACGCCCGCAACATTGTTCATGCCGGCCAGAATGCCGTCATCCGACCGGCACCGGAATTGATGTAGCGCTTCGCTTCACCCACCGGCGAGAGTCGGTGGTCAACGCGTTTGTTCGAGCCAGCTGGCGTAGAGGCGGGCATAGACGGAGTCGTTGTCCGCCAACAGCTTTTCGTGCGGCCCGCGCTGCACGATCACGCCCTTGTCCACCACGATCACCTCGTCGGCGCCCTGCGCCGTGGAGAGGCGGTGTGCGATGGCGACGGTCGTGCGGCCGCGGGTCACGGCGTCGAGCGTGCGCTGCAGACGCACCTCCGTCGCCGGGTCGACCGCGCTGGTCGCCTCGTCGAGCACCAGCAGATCCGGGTCGGCGACGTAGGCCCGCACGAGCGCGACCAGCTGCCGTTCCCCGACGCTGAGCGCCTCACCGCGCTCGCCCACCCGGGTCTGCAACCCGTGGCTGAGGCCCTGCACCCAGTCGAGCAGCCCAAGCTCGGTGAAGGCCAGCTCCAGCGCGTCGTCGGTGATGTCAGGCCGCGCGAAGCGGACGTTTTCGGCCACCGTCGCATCGAATAAAAAGCCATCCTGTGGTACGAGGACGACGCGCGATCGCAACGAACTGAATGTGACCGTCTCAAGTGGAGTGCCCGAAAGCAGGACCCGCCCCTCGACGGGATCCATCAAGCGGGTCAACAGTTTCGCGAACGTCGTCTTGCCGCTGCCGGTCTCGCCAACCACCGCGACCCGCGTCTTGGCCGGGATCTCCAGGTGCACGTCGTCGAGCACGCGCGGCCCGTCCGGATAGTTGAAGCTCACGTGCTCGAACTTCAGATCCAGCGGGCCGGGCGGAAGCTCCACGCCCGCGACCGGGTCGGCCACGTCGGGCTTGATGTCGAGCACGTCGAGCACCCGCCGCCAGCCCGAGATGGCGTTCTGCGCCTCGTTGAGCACCTCGGTCGCGATCTGCACCGGCTGGATGAACAGCGTGACCAGAAACAGGAACGCGGTCAGCTCGCCCAGGGTCAGCGTCCCGGCCACGCCCAGCCGCACGCCGACGAGCACCACGGCCGCGAGGGCCACGGCCGCCGCGATCTCGCCGGTCGAGAAGCTCATGACGCTGGTGAACAGGCCCTTGCGCTGGGCGTTGGCATAGTCGTGAATGGTCTCGTCGAGCTTGCGCGCCGTGCGCCCGGACACGCCATAGGCCCGGATGACGGGCGCGCCCACGACCGACTCCGAGATCGCCGCGAGCATCACGCCGACGCGGCGGCGGCTCTCGGCGTAGACGCTCGCCAGACGCTTCTGGAACGTCTTGATGACGATCACGGCCGGGACGAACGCGGCCAGGACGACAAGCGTGAGCTGCCACGAGTACACGAACATGACGATCGTCGTGACCACAAGCTGGCCGCCGCTGATCAGCAGGATGACCCCGCCCCACTGGATGAAGTGGGTGATCGTGTCCACGTCGCTGGTCACCCGGGACACGAGCGCACCGCGCCGCTCGCTTTGCTGGTGCAGCATCGACAGATCGTGGATGTGCCGGAACGCCCTGACCCGGATGTTGGCCAGCGCGGTCTCGCTCACCTGATACAGCCGGCGGATCATCAGGTATCCGCACAGCGTCGTTATGCACAGAATCCCGACCGTCGCCGCGACGATGGCGCCGACCCGAGCCACATCGGGACCCCCAGGCGCGGCGAGCCCCTTGTCGATGCCCTGCTGGACGGCGACAGGCACGATCGCCCGGCCGATCATCGAAAACAGCGCGAGCACGAGCGTTCCCGCGAGCCCGACGCGCAGCTCGGGCGACAGCGACAGCCCGCGCCGGAACGTGCGCCACCGCCCCTGCGGGGTGGGTTGAGTCAAAGCGTCCGTTGTCACCCCGTCACCTTCCTGGCACCGCTGTAGATGGGGTGGCTATGAGCTCTTTTCCGGTTCACACCGTCACCGCGTCATTCTCGGAGTCTCGGGGGTCTCGCCCCGGTTCCGGCGGGTCCGCGGTTGGGTCACGCTCCGCGTCATCCCCTCTCGCCGCCGCCTGGCCGACCAGGTCGTCTTCGTCGTAGGCGTGCTCGCGCTCCCGCTCGGCCTCGGCCTTCTCGTATGCCGTCACGAGATTGCGGTATCCCTCCACAGTGGACAGAAGCTCCTCGTGCGTGCCGTGCGCCAGCACCCGCCCGTGCTCCATGTAGATCACGTCGTCGGCGAGCGCGATCGTCGCCCGCCGGTAGGCCACGACGAGCACCGACGTCTCGTCGGCCGACTCGCGCAGCGAGCCGAGGATCTTCGCCTCGATGCGGGGATCCACCGCGCTCGTCGCATCGTCGAGGATCAGCAGGCGGGGCTTGCCCGCGAGCGCCCGCGCGAGGGTCAGCCGCTGGCGCTGCCCACCCGACAGGGACGTGCCGCGCTCCCCCAGCATCGCGTCGAGCCCGTCTGGCAGGCGCATGACGAACGTGTCGGCCTGGGCCGTGACGAGCGCGTCGTGCACCCGCTGGTCGTCGATCTCCGGCCGGTCGAGGGCCACGTTGGCCTTGACCGTGTCGTCGAACACGAACGCGATCTGCGGCACCAGCGCCACGGTCTTGGCCAGCGCCTCGGCCGACAGCTCCCTGACCTCGACCCCGTCGAGGCGCACCCGGCCTGCGTCGGGGTCGACCAGGCGCGAGGCGAGCATGGCGACCGTGGACTTGCCCGACCCGGTCGGGCCGACGAGCGCAACGGTCCGTCCACTCGGGACGGTGAACGACACGTCGTGCAGGACCGGCTCGCCCTCCTCGTAGCTGAAGTCCACGTGCTCGAAGCGCAGCTCGGCCGCCCGCGCGCCGGATAGGACCCTTGTGCCGTAAGGCATTTCGCCCTTGGCCTGGAGCACCTTCTCGACCCGCTCCCACCCGGCCACGGAGCGCGGCAGATCGCCGAGCACCCATCCGATGGCCCGCACCGGGAACGCCAGCACGGTGAACAGGAACGCCACGGACACCAGCTCCTCGAGCCCGATCGCGCCCTGCCGCAACCGGAACGAGCCGACGACGAGCGCCGCGAGCGTGCCCGCGAACGGCAGCGACTCCACGAGCGGGTCGAACAGCCCGCGCAGCCGGCCCACCCGGATCAGCGCGTCGCGCAACTCCCCGGCGCGCACCGCGAACCGCTCGGTCTCGCGCTCCTCGCGGCCCATGGTCTTGACGACGAGCGCGCCGTCGAAGCTCTCGTGGGCGATCTCGCTCACCTCGGCGCGCTTCTGCTGGGCCAGCGCGACGCGCGGGGCCATGCGCCGGGAGAAGAACACGTTGACCGCGAACAGGAGAGGGAACACCGCGGCGCCGACCAGAGCCATGGCCCAGTCGGTGATGAACAGGCTCACCAGCGCGCCGATGAGCATGAACACCGTGCCGACCGCGAACGGCAGGGGCGCCAGCGGGAACCACGCCGACTCCACATCGGCGTTGGCGTTGGACAGCAGCGTGCCGGTCGCGTGCCGCTGGTGCCACGACGGCGGAAGCTCAAGGTAGCGCCGGGTCACGCGCATGCGGTAGCGCGCCTGCTGGTTGAACATCATGTAGCCGGAGCCGAGCCTGCGCCCGAAGATGCCGATGACCCGTCCCATGCCCATCGCCAGGATCACGGCCACGACGAGCACCATCGATCCGGCCTCGACGCTGCCCCCGTTGAACGCGCCGACGACGACGTCGCCGACGATCCAGCCGACCACGAATGCCTGCCCGATGACGAGCGCGCCGAACAGGCAGCTGCCGATGAGAGCCAGCGTGAAGATCCGGGGCTCGTCACGGATGGCCCGCCACATGACCCTGGCTCCCCGCGCCAGCACATCTCGCCCAGTGATCTGTGGTCTCGCGCCGTCGTCGGCCACTCGCCCTCGTCCTCCCCAAACCCGCTCGGTAAGTCTTTAGCCCGGCTACCTATCCTTACCGAACCAAGCGCCTGTAAGCGACCCACATTCCACTGTGCGGGTCGTCACATAAAAACGGCCACCTACTATCGCCGTTATGACTCGGTACGCCTTCGCCGAACGGCTGGCCCTGGCCCACCAAATGGAGCGGGTGGGACCGGACGCGCCGACGCTCTGTGGCGAGTGGACAGTCCGCGAGCTGCTTGCGCACCTGCTGCTACGCGAGCGCCGCCCCGATGCGGCGGTGGGCATCCTGATAAAACGGTTCGGCGCTCGAACCGAGCACGTGCAGCGCGACATCTCCGCTGGAGACTTCGCCGCGCTGCTGGCCGCGCTGCGCAGGCCGCCGTGGTGGAGCCCGGTGTCCAACGTCCTGCTCGATGAGCTGACCAACTTGACCGAGATGTTCGTGCATCACGAGGACGTGCGGCGGGCACAGGCAGGGTGGGCTCCACGTGAACTCTCGCACGGCCTCGAGGCGGCCCTGTTCACGCGGGTGCGGGCGTGGGCACGGCTGGCGTTGCGACGTTACCCGGCCACCGTGCGCATCGAGACGCCTGGATTCGGCTCGGTCAAGGCTGGGACGGCCTCGCCCGACGTGCTGACCCTGTCGGGCCCGCCCGGTGAGCTGCTGCTGTTCCTGTTCGGGCGCCAAGCACACGCCCGCGCCGAGCTGTCCGGGCCGCCCGAAGCCGCCGAGCGGCTGCGTCGTGCCCGTTTGGGCATCTAACGAAACCTTGTTCTGGCGGTACTCTTCGGTAACACTGCATGTGTTTCCCGTCACGTTACTTACTTGAAATGGGCGACCCTGAAGATGAGCCTTGATCTGCCATACCGGTCCATCCCGGAAATGTTCCTGCACCGCGTCGCGGCGACTCCCGACGCGCGGGCACTCGGCGGCCCCGGCCCAGACGACCAGCCAGTGTGGTTCACCTGGGCGCAGATCGCCGCTCGGGCCAAGGCGGTTGCCGCGGGCCTGACCACGCTCGGCGTCGGCAAGGAAGACCGCGTGGCCATCCTGGCCGGCACGCGGCTCGACTGGGTCATCACCGACCTCGGCATCATGTGCGCGGGCGCGGCGACGACCACCGTCTATCCGACCACCGAGCCGGAGGACGCCTGCTTCATCGTCGCCGACTCCGGCTCCACGGTGCTCATCGCCGAAAATCCGGCACAAGCCGCCAAGATGTCCGCCGCCCCGGTGCCGGGCCTGACGCACGTGGTGCTCATGGACGGTGAGGCGGACGCGAGCGCGAGCCCGCCCCAGCTGACCCTCGCCGAGCTGGAGAAGCGCGGCAGCGACGTGCTCGCCGAAAAGCCCGACCTGATCGAGACCATCACCGCGAGCGTGCAGCCGGAAGACCTCGCGACGCTCATCTACACGTCCGGCACGACGGGCCGGCCCAAGGGAGTCGAGCTGCTGCACCGCGGGTGGGTGTGGCAGGGCGTGGCGCAGGGCGAGATCGGCGTGCTGCTGCCGACCGACCTGCAGTTCCTGTGGCTCCCGCTGTCGCACTCCTTCGGCAAGACGCTCATCTGCGGGATCGTGCACGTGGGCGTGCCGACCTATGTGGACGGTCGGGTCGACAAGATCGTCGATAACCTGGGGGTCATCAAGCCCACCCTGATGTGTGGCGCGCCGCGCATCTTCGAGAAGGTCTACAACCGGGTCGTGACGCAGGCCCAGTCGGCGGGCGGCGCCAAGGCGAAGATCTTCAACTGGGCCGTGGGTGTGGGCAAGCAGAAGGTCGCGCTGGAGCAGAAGGGCCTGCCGGTGCCCGGCGGGCTGAAGTTCAAATACGGCATCGCGCACAAGCTGGTGTTCAGCAAACTGCACGCACGGCTGGGCGGCAACATCCGCTACATGGTGTCCGGAGCGGCCGCGCTGTCCGTGCCGATCGCCGAGTTCTTCGCGGCGGCCGGGCTGCCCATCAGCGAGGGCTACGGGCTCACGGAGACCAGCGCGGGCAACTTCGTCAACCGGCCGGGCAAGCTCAAGATCGGCACCGTGGGCGAGCGGCTCGCCGACCTGGAGGTCAAGCTCGACGAGGATGGCGAGATCCTGCTGCGCGGCACGCCGGTCATGCGCGGCTACCACAACCTGCCCGAGGAGACGGCCGCGGTGCTCACCGAGGACGGCTTCTTCCGCACCGGGGACATCGGCGAGCTGGACTCCGCCGGGTACCTCAAAATCACCGACCGGAAGAAGGACCTCGTCAAGACCTCCGGCGGCAAATACATCGCCCCCAGTCACATCGAGGGCATCTTCAAGTCCATCTGCCCGTACACGTCGCAGGCGCTCGTGATTGGACACTCGCGCAACTACTGCTCGATGCTCATCGCGCTCGACCCCGAGGGCATCACGGGGTGGGCCCAGGGCACGGCGCTGGCGGGCAAGTCCTACGCCGAGATCGTGGCCTCGCCCGAGGTACACGCGCTGGTCGAGGGCTACATCAAGGAGCTCAACGGCAAGCTCAACCGGTGGGAGACGATCAAGAAGTTCACCATCCTGCCGCGCGACCTCACCATCGAGGACGGCGAGATCACGCCGTCGCTGAAGCTGAAGCGGCGCGTCATCGAGCAGAACTTCGCCGGCGACATCGAGAAGATGTACGAGGGCACGGTCGCCGAGATGGCTTGATTTTCGCCGCGGGTGGGGTCGGTCGCGAAGCGTTCCGACCCCACCCGCGCGAGCCGGGCGATGTCGTCCAAAGCTGAACGCGCCGTCGGCCGGTTCACTCCCGGATGGGACGGCCGGTGAGGCAGTAGACGCCTCCGGCCGGATCGCGCATCACCACCCACGAATGTCCTTGTGCGACAAGGGTTGCGCCGTGGTGCTCGTGCAGTGCGCGCACGGCCGGGACATCCGGGCCGCACGCGAGATCGATGTGCGCGGAGGCCGGGCGGTCGGAATCCAAGCGCTGCAACAGGATCCGCACGGGCAGCCCGGCCGGCTGCTGGATCCGATGGAACTCGGGCAGCGAGCCCGGACTTGACTCCCAGCCGGTGAGGGCGGCCCAGAAGGCGATCTCGGGCTCGAACGCGCCGGGCGCCAGGTCGATGCACACCTGATCGACGCCACCGGGCGCAAGCGCGGACTCGCCGTCCCAGTCGACAAGGCAGAAGGCAAGGCCCGCGGGCGAGCGCATGACGACGAGGCCCGGCTCGGCGAAAACCTCGGTGGCGCCAAGTGCGCCGGCGCGCCGTGCTTCAAGAACCACGTCGTCCACGCACAGGTCGATGTGGGCGCCGCCCTGGTCACCGACGGCCTGGACCTTCACGCAGGCGTCGCCCGTCGCGGGCACAAGCGTGGCGAACTGGCCCAGATCACCGCGGCGCGGCGAGACCACCGTGCCCGTGACGGCCGGCCAAAATTTCAAGGCCGCCTCGTACCCGTCGAACGGCCGGTCGATGAACGCGTAACTCCAGCGGATCACGCGATCAGCTCCGGCTCGCTCCACTGTGGACGGCTGCCCGTGCGGTCGAGATCGTAGCGGGCCGCCGCGATCCGGCGCACGCCGTCGAGCAGTTCCGGGATGGGCTGGGTGAACGGCAGGCGCAGGAAGCGCTCCAGGGTGCCGTCCACGCCGAAGCGCGGCCCCGGCGCGATGCGCACGCCCATCGACTCGACCGCGCGGGCGAGCGCCGAAGACACCGGCCCGTCGAGCTCGGCCCATAGCGTGACTCCCCCGCTCGGCCGGATCACCCGCCAGGTGGGCAGGTGCTCGGCGACCGCCGCGAGCAGCGCGTCTCGTTGCGCGGCAAGCTGTTTGCGCCGATCCGCGATCACCTTGCCGGCCATGCTGAGCAGGTGCACGCCGACCAACTGGTCCAGCACCGGCCCGGCGGTGTCGACGCCGACCCGCGCGGCCGCGAGCCGTTGGACCGTCGGGGCCGAGGCGCGCACCCACCCGATGCGAAGACCGCCCCAGAACGGCTTGCTGAGCCCGCCGACGGTGAGCACCCGCCCATGCCGGTCGAACGAGGCGACGGCCGGGGGGATCTCCTGCCCGTCCAGCGCCAGGTCCACAAAGGACTCATCGATGACCAGGTCGGTCCCCGTCCTTTGCGCGGTCGCCACGAGGCGCTCCCGCGTCTCCGCAGGCATCAGGTGCCCGGTCGGGTTCTGAAACTCCGGGATGAGGTATGCCATGCGCGGCCGCGTCTGCAGCAGCGCACCGAACAGCAGGTCACCGTCCCAGCCCGCCTCGTCGAGGCCGTGCGTGGTGATCCGTGCCCGGCGGGCGCCGAGCGCGGCCAGCGCGTTCGGGTAGGTCGGCGACTCGACCAGCACGCTGGACCCGGCCGGGACCAGCAGCCGCATGACCAGGTCGAGTGCGTGCAGCACGCCGTTTGTGATCATGATTTGCTCGGGGCTGGTGAGCAATCCGCGCGCCGTGTATTGGTCGGCGACGGCTGCGCGCAGCTCCAAGATGCCCGTCGGGTGGTAACCGGCGCCGCCCAGATAACGCGGGAAGTCCTCAAGCGCCCGCTGCGCCGCCGTCATCATCTCGTCGGGCGCCGACAGCGCGGCGCACGACAGGTCGATCAGGTCGAGATCGTCGTCTGCCATCCAGAGACCGGAGCCCGCGACCCGGTGCCCTTTGGGCAGGGTGGTCCAGCTGCCCGCGCCGCGCCGGCTGTTGAGATGGCCAGACTCGCGTAGCTCGCGATAGGCGGCCGACACGGTCGTGCGGGAGATGCCCAGGCTGTCGGCGAGTTCGCGCTCGGCGGGCAGGCGCACCCCGAGCGGGAGCCGCCCGTCGGCGAGCAGCCCGCGCACCGCGCCGGCCAAGGCCGCGTAGTCTGGGCTGCGTCTGCGTGCGGGCAGCGCGTGCCAGCGGCCGAGCAGCCGGGCCAGCTGGGTCCCACGCACGGTCGGGGTCATGGTCCACCTCCCGCAAATTGGCTCTTTCAGCGAACTGAATTGGCCTCAAGACTGGCAGACATGCGCGTCAAATACAAGCCAATGCCCATGCCACTCAACTATCGATTGCCGCTCCGGCTCACCCAACTGCTCCTGGGATTGGTTTGTTACGGCGTGAGCATGAGCCTCATGCTGCAGGCCCGGCTCGGCAACCAGCCATGGGACGTGTTTCATCAGGGGCTGGCGCGGCGCACGGGGCTCACGATCGGTACCGTCGTGCTCATCACAGGAGTGGTTGTCCTCCTCTGCTGGATCCCTCTGCGGCAGCGCCCCGGCATCGGGACGGTCTCCAACATCGTGGTCATCGCCGTTGTCGTGGACCTCGTCAACGCAGTGCTGCCGCAGCCCGAGCACATCGCGGTGCGAGTGGCCTTCCTGGTCGGCGGCATCGTGCTGTGTGGCTTCGCCAGTGGCCTCTACATCGGGGCCAATCTGGGGCCGGGCCCGCGGGACGGGCTGATGACCGGTCTGGCCAGGCACGGCTGGTCGCTGCGCGGCTGGCGGACGGTCATCGAGATCTCCGTGGTGGCGATCGGCTTCGCGCTCGGCGGCACCGTCGGCATCGGCACCATTCTCTACGCACTGGCGATCGGGCCCCTCGCCCAGTTCTTCCTCCCGATGCTCACCGTGGTGCGCGCTCCGCACCCAGACTTGTCAAAGACAGCGCCGGCAACGCCGTAGACGTAAAGTCGATCGCGGGCTCCGAACTGGGCCACGACCGCACGTCATCGAAGTAGCGGGCGTCCGGGCGGTCGAACGCGGTGAACCGGTTTCCTCCATCCACCGGGCCCGCGTTCGCACCGTCCGGCACACCGACGAACTCCAAGCTGTCCGCTCCGTTACAGCCCGGTCTGCAGGTATCCGGCCTTCGCTTCGGCGACGGAGTAGCCCACCTGGGCGACGCGAATCGGCTCGAGCTCCTGCGCGGCTCCGCGGCGGGTGCGGACGGCACGGCCAGCCCTCCTCATTTGCGTCGATCATGAACTTACGTCCATGATCGACGGCGTGTCATCGCACGAACCTCATGGTCAACACGAACTCACGTCCCAAGGCGCTCCCCCGGGCCTGCGCCGTGCCCGTGCCGCCACCAGCGCGATCTTCCTGCTTTTCGGTGCAGCGCTTGGGGCGTGGACCGCCCGCCTCCCGGCGATCAAGCAAAACCTCGCGCTGTCCGATGGCACGCTCGGCCTCGCGCTGCTCGCTTTCGCGCTCGGCGCAATCGTCGGGATGCAGGTCGCGGGCCGGCTGGTCGACCGGCTCGGCAGCGCGCGCGTCATGCTGCCGGTTGCGGTGGCCGAGGGCGTTGGGCTGGTGCTGCCGGGGTTCGCGCCCGATCTGGTGGCGCTCGCGGTGAGCCTGGTGTTGTTCGGAGTCGTGCACGGCGCGCTCAACATCGCGATGAACGCCAATGCCGTCGAGGTCCAGCGGGCGTGGGGCCGGCCCATCATCACGTCGTTTCACGCGGTGTACAGCATCGGCGGTTTCATCGGCGCGGCAGCCGGCGGGCTTTTCGCGGCAGCGAACTTGAGCGCACGCACCACCTTCGTCTGCATCGGGGCCGCGCTGCTCGTCATCTCCCTCGTCGCCGGGCGCTGGTTCCTTCGCACACCGCCGACTTTGGCGGAGTCCGGCGAATCCGGCCGGCCAACGGGCGTGCTTTTGCTTGGCGTGCTTGCGTTCTGCTGCCTGGTGGGCGAGGGCGCGGCCGCCGACTGGAGCACCGTGTACCTGCGTGATGGACTGGACAGTTCACCAGGGTTCGCCGCGGCGGCATACGCCGCCTTCGCCATCGCCATGATGGCCGGACGGTTGGTGGGCGACCGGCTCGCCGCCCGCCTCGGCCAAATTCCTTTGGTACGCGGCAGCGCCGCACTGGCCGCGTTGGGTCTGGCCGCCGCACTCATCGGAGGCCCTCCGCTGGTGGGCGTGCTCGGTTTCGGGTGCCTCGGCGCGGGGCTCGCGTGCATCGCACCGCAGGTGTTCGCCGCGGCGGGCGAGCGCAACCCCGCACATGCCGGGCGGGCCATCGCCCGTGTCGCGGCCGTCGGATACGCGGGCTTCCTCGTCGGGCCGGTCGCGATCGGTGCCGCGGCCGAACTGGTCAGCCTGCGCTGGGCACTGCTCATCCCGGTCGTGCTCACCGCGTTCGTCGCCATCACCGCGCACGCGTTGCGGCCCAAAACCGGTGCCGCCACGGCATAGGCGAGGATGGGCACATGAAATGGGCGCGTGCCGTGCATCATGTCGAAACGCTGGCGCAATCGTGCGCCGACATGCACACCCGACCGGCCTCCATCTTCCCGTTGCGCGTGACGCAGTTGTGGGCCGTGGGAGACGTCCTCGGCCCGGCACGCGACGGCTTGGAGTTCGTGACCGTCGCGCTGTGCGTGGACCTCCCGGTCGGCGAGGTTCCGTGGCGCAGCGAACCCCCCGGCGCACAGCACTGGGCCAATGCCACGCGCATGACCAAAAACCCCGTGCTGCCGCTGTGGCGCTCGGCACATGCCCCGGTCTGGAACCACGCCATCGAGCGCCCCGCGCTCGTTTGGGACGACTCGATCGGCGTGCGCGAGGACACACTCGCCGCGCTGCGCGAAGGCCACGGCGAAGCTGTCCGCGAGCCCGCTCCCCCACCGGACGCGTGGCAAGCCCGCCTCGACGACGAGCTCGCCGTCAGCCTCCGCGCCCTCCGCACATCCACAGAGACCTACGAGCACAAACGCTGGGCTCCGGGCAAACTCGAACCGATCGCCGACACCCTATGGCGCGCCAGCCACGGCTACCTCGACATCCTCACCGCCACCCCCGTCTCCCGTCGATCATGAACTTGTCTCCCTGTTCGACGGCGTGTCGCGGCATTTACTTCATGGTCAACCAGCGGTGCGCTCACTCGCATGATGCAAGCGCGGTCCTATATCGTTCGCAGCATGCTCGGAAAGACCTATGACTCACAGGTCTGCTCCATCGCCCGCGCCCTGGAACTGGTCGGCGAACGGTGGAGCCTGCTGATCGTTCGCGACGCGTTGTTCGCCGGGACGACCCGGTACGTCGAGTTTCAGCGGCGGCTGCGGATCGCGACGAACATCCTGCAGAGCCGTCTCGACGGATTCGTCGCAGCGGGGATCATGGAGCGGCGGACGAGGTCGTCGGCGGCGGGGCCGGAATACCTGCTGACCGACAAGGGCCGCGACCTCGCGCCCGTGCTCGTCGCGCTCACGCAGTGGGGCGACCGCTGGGCCGCGCCTGACGGCCCGCCGATTTGCTACACCCACGAGACCTGCGGCTCAACGGCCGGCGTGGAGATCACATGTGCGAAGTGTGGCGCGCTGCCCGATGCCGATGAGGTGATCATTAGGCCCGGACCCGGCATGCCCGCCGAGTACCTACAGCGCATGGCCGCCGCCCGCGCCGCCTACTGACGCGCGGATCACACCCAGACGGTTTGGTGCAAAGGTATGGGACCTGCGAGCCTCCCCCGCAGGTCCCATACGGCCGGGCACACGCGCCTGAGCGACCCCGCGCGGCGGGCGGGAAACCCGCCGCCTCCCCCCGCGGGCGCTCACGCGCGGCGGCTGGCCTTCGGCAAGCCCCGCATTAGCGTGACAGGCCGAGCGCTTCCTGGACCACCTCGACGAAGCGGGCGGCATGGAAGATCAGGTGGTCGGCCTCCTCGGCCGTGATGACCGCGATGCCGGACTCGGCGGCCGAACGTTTGGCGGCGCCGGCGGCGAAGAACGCTGCCCAGTCGGACAACTCGGGCGCGACCATCGTGAGCAGCACCCACACGCTGGTGATCCGGCGACGGCCGGTGGGTGCGGGCCGGGCGCGTGCGGCGAGCACGGCGGCGGCCGCGCGCAGCGCGGCGAGGTGGGCCGCGGCGTAG
>NZ_QJUG01000217.1 GCF_003426775.1 Allorhizocola rhizosphaerae
CGGCGCCAACCGCGCGGCAGCAGCCCAGCAGCCCGTGGGCACCGTGCCCGCCCCGGCCTCCCGCAATTCGCCCTGCCCGTGCGGCTCGGGCAAGAAATACAAGCGCTGCCACGGCGCGACCGAATAACCGCAACAAGCCTCACCTCCGGCCCCGAGCGCGCCCACCGCGCCCGGGGCCGGATCCGTTTGCCCGCCCGAGCCCGCTTAGCGCGACACTCCCAAATGCCTGACGCCCACCACCCCACCACCGCGCCGTCCGGGAGATGTCCTGCTTCCCGCGAGACAGCTTTTTATCCGCCGCCGCGCAGCGCGGCGTGCTTTGTGCGCGCTGCTGCGCGGCTGGGCCCGCGTTGTGCAGACCGCGCACGTGCGTGCCGGGTGGAGCAGTGTTGTGCCCGGTGCTACTGCGCGCGGGGCAGCCGTTTGCACGCCGCCGCGCGAGAGCGCCTTTGCCCACGCCGCTGCGCGGCCTCGGACCGCGTTGTACATGCCCGCCCCAGGGATAACGCTGGAACGACCACCGCGTCGGTGCTCCGGTTCAATTTCTAGGCACTAGATCCACAATTTCCGCGTACGACTGGCCACGCCCTTGTCGTATGTGGCCCGTGGCCAGTCGCATCCGTAGCCTGTCCGTGTCCAATCACGCCTGCCAGCCACGGACACCGAGTCGTGCGCACCTGCGCTAAGGCGGCGGCCAGCGCGGTCAGCTGCGGACTGATCCTCGCATCAGACTGCCTCAGTGAAGCGCAGACCGCTATTGACGTCGGCTCATTCGTGGATCATTTCTCGGGCCTTGTCATGGATGTGCTTTGTGACGACAAGAGCGATGAGAATATGCGCATCAAATAGGCTGGTGCTCACGCATCCGTCCGGGTGACCGGCGATCGGGCAAGCCGTTCAGCACCACGCTTCCTCTCAATCGCACGCACATTTTCAGTGGTGATAACGGGGCCTGGCTGAATGCCTGGGAGCCCCAGCAGGTCGCTTCGCGTGGCTGCCTTCCCAACATCGCTATCGCTTGAATGCGCGCGATGCATCAAGAAGTCGGTCACCGTCTTGCTCACGGTGCGCGAGCTGTCGCGGAAGTATGACAAGCGGCTGCTGGTGTAGGTCAACAGGCAGGCCAGTCGTCGTGCGCATGGTTAGCCCATAACATCGCCCGATCACGATGCACCCGGCCGCTGCGTTGTCGCCCCTGGCGCTCGGGCGGCCCGGGGTAAGCGTTGTGGGGTGGTGGGCAGCTTTGTGCCAGCGCGCGGGGTGGCGCTGCGGGCGACCGGTGGTGAGGGCATTGCCGTGGGCGGGAGGATCGTTTTGAGGTGCGTGCAGTGCCAGCCGGTGGTGCGCCGTTCGAGCCGGTAACACATGGCCCAGCTGCGCAGCGTGTCGTTGAGGACCGCGGCCACCTCGACGACGCCCGGCCGTGGCTCGCATGCGCGCAGGCCGCGCCGGTGGATGCGGGCATCGGTATGGCGGCGGCGCAGCTCGCTGAGGTGACGGGTGGTTTTGGTCAGCTCGTCAAGCACGGCGAGCGCGTGCTCGACATGCAGCAGGGGCCACATCTGGGCCGGTGAGCGAAACCCGTGGAACAGCTCCAGGCAGAGGTTGAGAAAGCGCAGCGCGGCGGTGTGGGACTCGGCGGATGCGGGCTCGACCGGCGCGGCAGGGAGCGTCGCATGGCGCTGCGGGCGATAGATGTCTGGCGCGAGCTCGTCGTCAAACGGCGGGTCGAGAAGTGGCGCTCGATGGATCTTGAATCTTGCCGGTGGCGCGGCTATCGCAGCGGACATTGGAACGACCTCCCCCAGGACGATCCTTGAGTTTGCTTTTGTTTGGCTCAGTTTGCCTTAGGCGTCGGGGGCAGTCAATGGGTTGTCCTTCACGTACTGCGAGGTCTCTTCATAGAGATAGTCGATGAAAGCCTCCAGTTTGGCCCGCTCCACGCGCCACTGACCCCTTCCGCCGAGCCGGATCGCGGGCAATTCTCCCCGCCGCACGAGCGCGTAGATCTGCGCCACCGAGGTGTTGAGCTCCTCGGCAACCTGTTCCAGAGTGAGAAAGCGCTCCAAACGAACCCTCCACTTGCTTGAGTTTAATTTAGTTTGCCAGAACCGGCTTCGGGCATGCGAGACTAGTCCTATGCCCAACCTGGTGCGGGTCTACCTGCCGGCGACCCTCCCGGTCATCGCCGAGCTACGGAAGGATGCGCAGCTCAGTCAGCCTCCCGGCACCGCGCACGCGGTGACGCCCGCCCTGCGCGAGTGGTATACGGAAGGAGACGAGGAAGAGCTCGAATACGTGGCGTTCAGTCGGGCTGCGCAAGAGGCGCTGCGCCTGCTGCACGCCGACCCTTCGGCGCCGAGGAAGCGCGTGGTCATCTCGGCGGACGTTTCCTCCACTGCAGTCAGTCCAGAGAACCAGGACCTCGGCACCAGCGCGGTGCGTGTCGCCGGTCCTATCGAGCTGACCGCAATCGCATCCATTCACATTGATGATGCCGATGCGGAGGAGGATGTGGCGGCGGCAGCGGAGGCGGTGGACGCGGCGGCCGCAGGCGATCCGGACGCGCAGTTCACGGTGGACTCTGCCGAAGATCACGAACTGCTGTGGTATGCGCCGGAGGAGATCGACGACCTCCTGCGTTAGACGTTAAGCGGCAGTGCCAGTGCGGTGGTGAGCCCGGACCGCGGTCACCGAGTCTTCGTTGGGCGGCGGTGTCGGTGGGGTGGTGAGCCCGGATCGCGGTTACCGAGCCTTCGTTGGGCGGCGGTGTCGGTGGGGTGGTGAGCCCGGGACCGAGACCACCGACCGTCCGGATTGGACATGCCGCTGCTGGCAGTCAGCGTGGCCGAGGGCGGAGACGGCGCTCAACCTGCCCGCGATCCTCGCCGCGGCGGCACCTGACCGTGGCGAGGTCCGAGCCGCCCGCGGCGTCGACGGCCGCGTTGGCCAACGTGGGCTATGGGTGCTCGTGGTGCTGGGCGGCAAGGGCTGCACGCTGGCGTGGCGCCGGAGATGTGCTTGGCTGGCAGTCGGTGGCGCCGCGCTTGGTGGCGGCGTGAGGTATTCGTATTGAGGCTGGCCCCAAGCTGGACCGTGCACTGCCGCTGCCCGTGTTGGGTGGCGATGAGGATGTGCTTGACGGACGCCCGTGGAGCCACGCGATTCACTGCGGGCGATGCCAACTCACGCAACCCGAGCCGCCGCCGGATTGACCATGAAGTTCGTGCGGCGACACGCCGTCGAACATGGACTCATGTTCATGATCGACGCGAAAAAGGGCGGTCAGTTGGGGGTGCGGGGGAGGGTGCGGCCTAGGGCGATGATGGCCGTGATGGCGCCGACGAAGAACAGTACGAGGCCCGTGTTGATGCGGCCCAGTTCCAAGCCCTGCTGGATGTGGCGGTCGCCCGAGGCGTCGGACGCGGCGAGGGTCAGGAGCTTGGCCGTGCCGAGCCGGGTGACGATGTCGCCGACGATCCACAGCAGACCCGGCATGCCGCCCGCGATGAGGTAGGCGGGCCAACGCGAGCCCGACCGGCGCATGGTGAAGAAGGCGACCAGCCCACCGATCAGCCCGATGGTCAGGGCTTGCGCACCGGCGAGAAGGCCGTTGGCCGCTTCCCGCCCGGCCAGTGTGCCGTCGTCGCCGAACAGGCGAAGCAGCCAGTTCGAGTTGAACGCGACGACGAAGAACAAGACCAGCGCCGTGAGCGTGGCCGCGACCCCGCCGCGCACGATGGCCTGCGGCCGGATGGCCGCCAGTGCCCCGCCCAGCGCCCCCGCCAAGCCCAGCACGAGCGCGACGACACCCGCCGCCTCGGCCGGGATGCCACGGATGAGCAGCACCGAGGCGCTTGCCAGCGCTCCCGTGAGTGAACCCGACGCGACCGTCGCGAGGATTCGCCGGTACCCGAGGGAAAAAGAAAATCGTCCCACGACCCACAGCCCGACCGCGGCGCCGGCGCTGATGCCGGCCAGGGTCAGCAGCGGCAGGGCGCTGGAGGCCACGCTGAGCGCCAGGTCACCGCTCTGCAGGCTGAAGCTGAAGTATGCGCGCAGGATGGTCAGGGACGCGATCAGCATGGCGATGCCGCCGAAGGCGAGCCAGCCACCGCCGCCGGAGCCCTTGCCGTCCACGGTCTCCTCGGGCGGCGTTGGCGTGAGGGTCTCTGAACTGGTCACCGGGCGCCTCCTATGCCGGGGTATACCGAGGGGTTTCCTGCCGCACAATACCGCCCGTGCGAGGATGTCTCAGAGAGTGGGAGAACCCCCTTCGAAGGGAGCTTGTGATGGATGCCGTGACGACGGTGCCCGATCCGCGCAACGAGCCGGTGCACACCTACGCACCTGGGACGGCCGAGCGTGCGAGCCTTGAGAAGCGCCTGCGCGAGCTGGCTTCCGAGCGGCTCGAATTGACGATGACCATCGATGGGCAGCAGCGTATGGGCGGCGGCGCGGCGATCGAAGTCGTCCAGCCGCACAGGCACGGGCATGTGCTGGGAGTCACCCACAATGCGACCAACGCCGATGCCGATGCGGCGGTGACGGCCGCGAAGAAGGCGGCTCCGCTTTGGCGTGAAATGTCTTTCGAGAATCGCGCGGCGATCTTCCTGCGTGCTGCCGACCTTCTCTCCGGGCCGTGGCGGGACACGCTCAACGGTGCGACGATGCTGGGCCAGTCGAAGACCGCCTACCAGGCGGAGATCGATGCGGCCTGCGAGCTCATCGACTTCCTTCGCTTCAACGTGTACTTCGCGCACAAGCTGCTCGCCGAGCAACCCCTGTCGTCCCCGGGCATGTGGAACCGGTTCGATCATCGCCCGCTGGAGGGGTTCGTCTATGCGATCACCCCGTTCAATTTTTCGGCCATCGCGGGCAACCTGCCCTCGGCACCCGCTCTCATGGGCAACACGGTCGTGTGGAAGCCGGCCCACACCCAGCAGTTCGCGGCCCATTTCACCATGCGGCTGTTCGAGGAGGCGGGGCTCCCGCCCGGCGTGATCAACATGGTAACCGGCGACGGCCTGGCCGTGTCCGATGTCGCGCTGGCCGACCCCGACCTGGCCGGCATCCACTTCACCGGTTCGACGCGTGTCTTCCAGCACCTCTGGAAAACCGTTGGAAACAATCTTGAGAGGTACCGCTCCTATCCCCGCCTCGTGGGCGAGACCGGCGGCAAGGACTTCGTGATCGCCCACCCGTCGGCCGACCCCACCGCGCTTGCCGTGGCGCTCGTCCGCGGGGCCTTCGAATATCAGGGCCAGAAATGCTCGGCCGCGTCCCGTGCCTACATCCCGCGCTCGCTTTGGGACTCCTCCGTCAAAGACGACCTCGCCGCCCGCGCCGAATCATTGTCCTATGGCGACGTCACCGATTTCACCAACTTCGGCGGCGCGGTGATCGACGCGAAGGCCTTCGCCAAGCACGGGCAGGCCCTCGAAATGATCAAGGCCTCCCCGGCGTGCACCGTGGTCGCGGGCGGCACGTGCGACGACAGCGTCGGCTACTTCGTGCGCCCGACCGTCGTCGAGTGCAGCGACCCAACCCACGAGGTGTTCACGACCGAATATTTCGGACCGATCCTTGCCGTGCACGTGTTCGACGACTCCCAGTTCGAAAGCGTCGTGCGCCAGGCCGAAGGCGTTGCTCCCTATGCCCTCACCGGTGCCGTCTTCGCCCGCGACCGCGAAGCCATCTCGTGGCTGACCCGCGAGCTGCGCTTCGCCGCGGGCAACTTCTACGTCAACGACAAGCCGACCGGTGCGGTCGTGGGCCAGCAGCCGTTTGGGGGTGCCCGCGCCTCGGGTACCAACGATAAGGCCGGATCGTGGCAGAACCTGATCCGCTGGATCTCGCCACGCACGATCAAGGAGACGTTCGTGCCGCCGACGGACCACGCTTATCCGCATCAGGGGGCCATATGAAATTCGACGACGCACGCTTCGGTGAGCATGGCGGGCAACTGACTTACAACAGTTATCTGCGCGTGCCGCAGCTGCTGTCCCAGCAGATCCCCGAGTCGGACCCGCCCGCGCACGACGAGCTGCTGTTCATCACGATTCATCAATCGTATGAACTGTGGTTCAAACTCTTGCTGCACGAACTGTCGGATGCGCGCGACCGCATGTTTGCCGGGGAGACCTACCTTCCGCGCATCCGGCTGGAGCGGTGCCAGTCCATCGAACGGGTGCTGGTGCATCAGGTCGACGTGATCGACACGATGACCCCGCAGGACTTCCTGATCTTCAGGAACAAGCTGGCGCCCGCGTCCGGCTTCCAGTCCGCGCAGTTCCGCGAGATCGAGTTCATCTCCGGGCTGAAGGATCCCACCTATATGGACAGATTCAGAGGCCTGACGGACGTGGAGAAGAGCGCCCTACAGAGAAGGCTCGATGAACCGTCCTTATGGGACGGCTATCTCGTTCTGCTTGATGCGCATGGGTTTGAAACTTCCACATCGGACGATCGGTTCGCCGCGCTCATCACCATCGCGCACGATCGGGAGAAATATGGCGCACTCTGGGACCTCGCCGAGGCGCTCGTCGCGCACGACCAGACGTGGTCGCTGTGGCGGGCCCGGCACGTGCTCATGGCCGAGCGTCAGATCGGCACCAAGACCGGCACGGGCGGCTCGTCCGGGGGTGCCTACCTGCGCGGACGTGTCGAGACGCGGTTCTATCCGGAGCTGTGGGAGCTGCGCTCGCGGCTCTAACAGCCCAATCAATTACGTTCAGCATGTTTGAGGCACGAAACGGACAAAACGGAGACCACGTTAGACAGTCGGTCGTGGACAGTCGGTCGCGAACTGTGCACTGTGGAATGTGCTGAAATCCTGGACAGATGCCATTTAAGGTGGCAGCGTAGACAACATGGCAGAGTCAGATATCAACGCAACAGCGGCGGCCGTGCTCGGTCTGCTGCACGAGGGGCCGATGACCGGCGGTCAGCTGATGGCTGTCGCCGAGCGTCGACTGGGCCCGTTCTGGTCGATGACGCGCTCGCAGGTTTACCGCGAGCTCCCGGTGCTGGCCGACCTTGGCTACGTCAAGGCGGGCAAGCCCGGACAGCGCTCAAGCCAGCCCTACACCATCACCGCGAAGGGCAAGGCGGCCTTCGCACAATGGATGAAGGGCGAGCCGGGGCGCGAGCTCGTGCGCAACCCTTACGCGCTGCGCGTCGCGTTCGGCGGTGCAAACCAGCGCAAGGAGGCGGAGGCCTACCACAACGAGGCGCTCGCCGAGGCGCGCGAGTTGCAAAAGGAAGCCAAGCGGGATGGCGACAAGATGATGCTCGCCAGCCTGGAGTTCGCGAGCAACTATCACAAGGCCGCACTCACCTGGCTGAAGACGGCGGCGAAGTAACCTACTCAACCCGTTGCGAAGGCAGGACTGAAGGCTCGCTCGCGCAACGCGCTGTGTGACCGGGGGGTGGCACCAAGCGCGTCCAACGCGAACAGGCCTGCGCCCAGGACAGGGGGCTGGGTGAGCACGCAGACTTCGGCCACGGGGGAGTGGGCCAGGATCCCCTCCGTGACCGCCTCGTGCAGCAACGGGTGTTGCGCCCGCAACACACCGCCGCCGAGCACGACGGCAAAGCGCGAGTCACGCAGTCCCAGCCGGTTGGCCGCGACGGTGGCGAGCGCGACGATCTCTTTGGCCTGACGGTCAACGACTCGTCGCGCCACGGGATCACCCGCCGCGGCCACCGTGAATAAAAGAGCGCTCAGATCGTCGAGGATGTCCTTGGGGATCGTTCCTAAGTGGACTCCGGCTACGACCTCGGCGATCGTCCGCACTCCACAATGCCCGGCGACAGCACCGGCGAGTGCTGTCGCCGGGCCACGTCCGTCCTCGCCCCGGGCGGCGTGCCACAGCGCGAGCGAGGCGAGGTGCTGCCCGCCGCCCCAGTCGCCCGAGAGCATGCCGAGCGCGGGGAAGCGGGCCGAGCGCCCGTCCGCCGTGCGGCCCACGCAGTTGATGCCCGCGCCGCACACGACGGCCACCGCGTCGGGCTCGTCCGTGCCGGCCCGCAACAGCGCGAACGTGTCGTTGTCGACGTGATAGGCGCGGGCCCAGCCCGTCTCGCTCACGGCCGCGCTCACGGCCTCGACCTCCTCGGGCAGGTCGACACCCGCGAGGTACAGGTCGGCGCGGTCCAGCGGCCCGCTCAGCCCCGCCCCGGTTCGGGCCCGGTCGAACAGCTCGGCGAGCAGGCGCAGCGCCGGCTGCACGCCCAGCGTCTGCGGCGACGATCCCGGCCCGCGCACGGCCGCGAGGACGTTGCCGTCCACGTCGCCGATCAGCACATCGGTCTTGGAGTTTCCACCATCAACCGCTATCCAGTACGTCATCGTGCCCACGCAAGATAGGCGGAGTTGGCGGCCAGCAACCGGTCGGTCAGGCCGTCGGCGAGATCGTGCTGGCCCACGAGCGGGTGCGCGAGCAGTGCCCGGTAGACCCGGTCGCGGCCGCCGCGCAGGGCCGCGTCCAGGGCGAGTTCTTCATATGCCGCAACGGATGCGATGAGACCCGACTGCATCGGGCCCACCGGAGCGCCAGGCAGCGCGGTCGGCCCGTCCGCGCCCACCGCGGCATTGACCTCGATCACCGCCTCGTCCGGCAGGAACGGGAAGTGCCCGTGGTTGCGCAGATTCACGGCGTGGATGGCGTCGTCGTCGGCGAGCAGCGAGGAAATCAGCCCGACCGCGGCTTCGGAATAGAACGCACCGCCGCGCTGCCCCAGCAACGCGGGCTTCTCCGTCAGCGCGCGATCGCTATACATCTCAAGCAGTTGGGCCTCGATCGCGGCCACCTGCTCACCCCGGGTGGGAGAAACCCTTTGTTGCGCAACGACCTTGTCGTGCTCGTAGAAGTACCGCAGATAGTAGGACGGCACACAGCCCAGGCGTCGCACCATCTCCGGATCGTCGAGCCGGTCCACAATGGATGGAAGGCGGTCCATACCGTCCACATAGGCCGCTCGCTCCCACGTGAGATGGTTGAGTCCAATGTGGTCGAGCAGCACCTCGCCAGGCTCGACGCCGAGCAGCGCGGCGAACCGGCGCTGGAAGCCGATGGCCACGTTGCACAGCCCGATCGCGCGGTGACCCGCGTCGAGCAGGGCCCGTGTCACGATGCCCACCGGGTTGGTGAAGTCGATGATCCATGCGTCATTCCCCACCCGCGAAGCCACATCGAGCACGACCGGCACGGTGCGCAGCGCCTTCGCCAGGCCGCCCGCGCCCGTGGTCTCCTGCCCGACACAGCCACACTCCAGCGGGAAGGTCTCGTCGCTGATCCGGGCACCCTGCCCGCCCACACGCAGCTGGATCACCACCACGTCGGCGCCGTCGAGCCCCTCGTCGAGGTCGGTCGTCCAGCTCACCGCGGGCAGCATGCGCTTGGCGAACGGGCCGACGACCGACAGCCGCTCGTGCGAGGGATCGATGAGCACAACCTCGTCCAGCCCGTTGAACCTGCCGAATCCGTCGATCAGTTCGGGCGTGTAGGTGGATCCGCCACCCACGACAGATATCTTCATCGTTTGACCCCGGTGGGGTGACGCCCCGGACCACACCGTGCAGCTGTCGCGATACTCGCCCGGGTACAGCAGCGGGCCGTGATAATCGTTCCACGCGCGGCAGAACTGGGATATGACCGCGACCGCGATTGCGGGCCGCGCTCGAAGCGATCCGGGCCTATCCACTGCGGGAAAATCAGCATGGACCTCTCCCTACAAGTGGTTGAGGGGGTTATGCCGGCGCGAGGGCGTGGCGCAGCGAGTCGATGAGCGAGTCACGCACCGCGCGCAGTCCGGCGTCGAGTGCCCCGAGCAGGACGGCGTCGTCGGTCAGCGCTGTCACCTCGATCGGGGTGCGCAGCGGGGTCGCGCCGTGGAAGGCATCCGCTACCAGGTCGCGCAGCATCGCGCCGCCAGCCTGTGCCACCTCGCCGGCAAGCACGACGAGCGGCGGGTCGAGGATGGCGGAAACCGCCGCGAGAGCCAGCGCGATCCGCTCCGCCAGCTCACGCAAGAAGTGTTGGCCCCGGTCAACCACGGCTTGGGTCACGGCGGCTTCCGGTGTGTCGGCGGTGAAGCCGTGCTGGGCCGCCAGGGCAAGCACGGCGGGGCCGCCGACCAGATCGTGAAGGTCCTTTCCGGACAGTCCAACCGGGACATAACCCAGCTCGCCGGCCGCGCCCGACACCCCGCGCAGAATGGTGCCGCGCAGGTCGATGGCGCAGCCGAGGCCCGCGCCGAACCACAGCAGGGCGAAGCCCTCGGCGCCCCTGGCCACGCCCCGGTGCCGCTCGGCGAACGCCGCCAGGTTGACGTCGTTGTCCGCGCCCACGGTGGTGTCGAGCTCGGAGGCGAGGTCGGAGACCATGCCCGGCCGGCCCCAGCCGGCGACGTCGATGTGCACGATGGTGTCCGTGCCCGGGTCGTATGACCCTGGCACGGCCAGCTGCACGTGCGTCACCGCGCCGCGATCGAGCCCGGCCCGGCCGCAGAGATCGGCCACGGTGTGCGCGACGGCAGCCATCGGATCACTGGCCTTGATGTCGTATTCGTGACGCGCCAGCACGGTACCCGAAAGATTACAAAGAGCGGCCCCGACGGCAGGGTGAGGTGTCTCGGTGATATCGCGCACGCTCAACGCCACGACGTGCGCGGCGGCGGGGTTGACGGCATAAATCTCGGCGTTGGGCCCCGGCCCGCCGCTGGTGTGGCCGACCACCATGGCGAACCCGGCGTCGGTGAGCGTCCGCAGCACGTCGGAGGTGGTCGGCTTGGACAGCCCGGTGAGCTCGCGCAGTTCGGCACGGGTGAGGGTGCCCCGCTCCAGCAGCAGGGCCAGGGTCGCGCTCTCGTTCATCGCCCGAAGCAGTTTGGAGGAGCCCGCAAGCCGGGTCATAGATTGGACCTCCGGATAGATAGGAAATCTGACTTACTATTGTCACTCGATGCCGAGGCTGTCAAGGCCGGACATCCGACACTGCCGTAGTCTTTATGGGTGACCACCGCCGATTACGCCGATCAGATCAAGCAGCTCGACAGCACGCTTCGCTCCGTCGAGAGCGTGCTGGACCTTGCCAAACTTCGCCGGGACAAGGAAGAGCTGGAGATTGCCGCGTCGGCCCCGGACCTCTGGGACGATCAGGCCAAGGCGCAGGAGGTCACCTCCCGGCTGTCCTATGTGAACGGTGAAATCGGCCGTTTGATCGGGCTGCGCAGCCGTTTGGACGACGTCCAGGTGCTGCTGGAGCTCGCCGAGGCGGAAAGCGATCCCGGCTCCTTGGCCGAGGTGGGCACCGAGGTGGTCGCGCTGTCGAAGGCGATCGAGGAGCTCGAGGTGCGCACCCTCCTTTCGGGTGAATACGACTCCCGTGAGGCCGTGGTCGCGATCCGGGC
The DNA here is from genome assembly GCF_003426775.1 of Allorhizocola rhizosphaerae. Taxonomy (GTDB): domain Bacteria; phylum Actinomycetota; class Actinomycetes; order Mycobacteriales; family Micromonosporaceae; genus Allorhizocola; species Allorhizocola rhizosphaerae. Next base: position 11,416 of record NZ_QJUG01000217.1, read on the forward strand.
CGGCGCGGGCGGGGTCGACGCGGCCGACTTCGCCGAGATGCTGCTGCGGATGTATCTGCGCTGGGCCGAGCGGCACGGCTACCCGACAGAGGTCTACGACACTTCCTATGCCGAGGAGGCGGGGCTCAAATCGGCCACGTTCGTGGTCAAGGCCCCCTATGCCTACGGCACCCTGAGCGTGGAGGCCGGCACCCACCGGCTGGTGCGGATCAGCCCGTTCGACAACCAGGGCCGGCGCCAGACCAGCTTCGCGGGCGTGGAGGTCATGCCGGTCGTGGAGCAGACCGACCACATCGACATCCCCGAAAACGAGATCCGGGTCGACGTCTATCGTTCGAGCGGGCCGGGCGGGCAGAGCGTCAACACGACCGACTCGGCCGTGCGGATCACGCACATCCCGACCGGAATCGTGGTCACCTGCCAGAACGAGAAGTCCCAGCTGCAAAACAAGGCCTCGGCGATGCGCGTGCTGCAGGCCCGCCTGCTGGAGCGCAAACGGCAGGAGGAGCAGGCCAAGCTCGATGGCCTGAAGACGGACGCGGCCGGCTCGTGGGGCGACCAGATGCGCTCCTATGTATTGCATCCCTACCAGATGGTGAAAGACCTACGGACTGAGTACGAGACGGGCAATCCGAGCTCCGTGTTCGACGGCGACATCGACGAGTTCGTCGAGGCCGGCATCAAATGGCGGAAGCAGCAACAGCAGAAAGTCGCGGCATAATGACCGCGTTGCGGGAAAATCGGGCTAGAACAATGCACCCCATTTTTGGAGCGATTCGGGCATAGGGTCCCTCTTGCGCTTGGCCTTTGTGACAGACCGCGTAGACTCTCGCCCGTGATTCGACTCGACCACGTGACAAAGACCTATCCGAAGGCTGCTCGGCCGTCGTTGGACGACGTGTCGGTGTCGATCGAGAAGGGCGACTTCGTCTTCTTCATCGGTCCGTCGGGTTCAGGCAAGTCCACGATCATCAAACTGCTGCTGCGCGAGATCTCCCCCAACCGGGGCAAGGTCAACGTGAACGGCAAGGAGATCTCATCGATGCGCTCGTGGAAGATTCCTCACTTCCGGCGCTCGATCGGCTGCGTGTTCCAGGACTTCCGCCTGCTGCCCAACAAGACGGCCTATGAGAACGTGGCCTTCGCGCTTGAGGTCATAGGCAAGTCGAAGGCTGTGGCGCGGCGAGTCGTCCCCGAGGTGCTCGAGCTCGTCGGGCTCGGCGGCAAGGAGCACCGCTATCCTCACGAGCTCTCCGGTGGTGAGCAGCAGCGCGTCGCCGTGGCGCGGGCATTCGTCAACCGCCCGCTGATCCTGCTGGCAGACGAGCCCACCGGAAACCTCGACCCTGACACCTCGATTGAGATCATGCGTTTGCTCGACCGGATCAACCGCACCGGGACGACGGTTGTCATGGTGACCCATGACTCCAACATCGTTAACCAGATGCGCCGGCGAGTGATCGAGATCGAAGGCGGCCGGATCGTGCGAGACCAGGCCCGCGGTGTTTACGGCTGAGCCTCTATCCGTCCCGACGATCTGATCCACCTAAGCGGAGGAATCACCGATGCGAGCGAAATACGTCCTGTCCGAGGTCCTGGTAGGACTGTGGCGCAACGTCACGATGACCATCGCCATGATGATCACGATGACCGTGTCGCTGTCGATGCTGGGCGCCAGCCTGTTGATGTACCGGCAGGTGGACAAGATGCGGGCCTACTACTACCAGGAGGTAGAGGTCTCCATCTATCTGAAGGGCGACGTCACGCCGGAGCAGCGCAGCGCGCTCGACGGCAGGCTCCACGCCGACCCTCTCGTCAAAGAGGTGTTCTACGAGGACAAGCAGATGGCGTACGAGAACTTCCAGAAGATGTTCCAGGACGCCAAGGACATGGTGGAGTCGGTCAGCGCCGCCGAGATGCCGGAATCGTTCCGGGTCAAGCTCAATGACCCGAAGCAGTTCACGGCGATCAACCAGCAATACAGGGAAGCCGAGGGCGTGCAGAGCATCGTCGACCAGCAGCAGTTGCTGCAGAAGGTGTTCGATGTGCTGGGCGCGATCCAGAGCCTGTCTTTGATCGTCGCGGCGGTGATGGGCATCGCGGCGCTGCTCCTCGTGGCCAACACGATCCAGGTGGCTGCCTACAGCAAGCGGCGCGAGGTCGCTGTCATGAAGCTGGTGGGCGCGTCGAACTGGTTCATCCAGATGCCGTTCGTACTGGAGGCGGTGTTCGCGGCCGTGCTGGGCTCGCTGCTGGCCGGAGGCTTGCTGATCGTCACCAAGGTGTTCGTGCTGGAGGGATCGCTACAGGCCTTGACCAACCTGTTGACCCCGGTCGACTGGGGTGATGTGTGGCTGATGTTCCCGATCCTGGCCGGTGTGGGCGGCCTGATCAGCGCGATGACGGCCTGGATCACGCTCAGGTTCTATATCCGGGTCTAGGGGTTTTGTCTCTTTTGAGGAGTATGCACGGTAAAGTGCACTTATGCGCCGAACGGGCATACTCCTCATTTTTATCCTGTGGATAACGGGTGCGGGTGTGCCGAGCGACCCGCACGAGGACAAGAAGCGCGTCGATGCGGAGCTGGCACAGACCGGCGCCCTGCTGGAGGCCGTGTCGGGGCAGGTGCAGCAGGCGATCACCCGGCTCGCGGAGATCAATCGCGAGCTCCCGCTGGCGCGGGAGCGGGCCGCCCAGGCGCGCGGGACCGTCGCCGCCGCCGAGACGGCGGTCGTTTCGCGGCAGGCGCAGGCCGGGGTGGCGCGGGCGGAGTGGGAGCGGGCGGCCAAGCGTTACGACGAGGCGG
>NZ_QJUG01000218.1 GCF_003426775.1 Allorhizocola rhizosphaerae
AGCCGCGCGCCGGGCCGGCGGGTGCGGCGTCGCGGCGGGGCTTCCGGTCGGGGCGCTTCCGGCCGGGGCGCTTCCGATCGGCGCGCTTCCGGCCGCGGTGCTTCCTGCCGCCGCGCTTCCAAGCGGGCAGCGATTGGCGGCGGCGTGGCCGAATGTGGCGCCGTGACCGGCTCAGGCACGTCGACCGGTGGTCGAGCGGCCGGCATCGACGTGGCCGCTGCCGACACCACCAACGTCGCGACCTGCCGCGGACGGGCCGGTCCCTCCGGCACGACCGGAGCACCGGATGACGTGTGCCGGCCAGCGTCCACAATGCACCCCCCTGCGACGAGCCCGGCGCGGGTGGCCGGTTGCGGCCAGGTCGCCTCCACCGCGGGCCGCGAACCGAATACCATCACCCGGAACATGAGGATTCGATGACGGATTCGACGCGCACACGGCCTGGCGGGCGCGAGAGGAGGCCACGGGAGATGGACGGCCGACCACGGCGGGAGGCCGAGGCGAGACGCCCGCGGCCATGAAACTGGACGGCGCGGTGCGAGTACTGGTGGTCGAGGACGATGAAGACCTGCGCACCGCCGTGTGCACGGAGCTTGACGCGGCCGGTTTCGAGGTGCGGCCGGCGGCCGATCTCGCGACGGCGGACGCGGCGATCGCGGGCACGGAGTTCGCGTGCCTGGTGTTCGACCGCATGCTGCCCGATGGCGACGCGATCGCCTATGTGCAGGGGCTACGGCTCGCCGGATGCGGGCTTCCGGTGCTGTTCCTGACCGCGCTCGACAGCGTGGCCGACCGGGTTGCCGGCTTCGCCCACGGCGGCAGCGACTACCTGGTGAAGCCGTTTTCCGTGGCGGAGCTGACGGCACGGGTGCGCGCGCTGTGCCGGCGGGCAAGCTCGGGCCTGCCGTCGATCCTGCGCTACGCGGATGTGGTGCTCGACTGCGCGCGTAGGCAAGCCCGCCGCGGCGGGGTGCTGCTGACCCTGTCCGGCAAGGAGTTCGCCGTGCTGGAATACCTGTTGATGCGGCCCGAGCGGGTGGTCTCGCGCGCCGAGCTGATCGAGCACTGCTGGGACGAGGACAACGACCCGATGTCCAATGTGGTCGACAGCGTGGTGAAGCGGTTGCGCGGCAAGCTCGGTGAGCCGCCGGTGGTGCACACCGTGCGCGGCACGGGGTACCGGCTGAAGGATTTTCCATGAAGCCTCGCTCGGTTGCCGATCGGCTGCGCCGGCTGCCATGGTTGCTCACCTGGACGTTCACGGCGATCAATGCGGCAGGATTGATCGTCCTGGCCGTGCTGGCCGTCGACGCCCACGCCGACCGCGGGACGCAGCAACTCGACGCCGACAACCACCGCGTGACCTCGACCGTCCTGCGGCTGCTGCAGCTCGACAGCGGCACCACCGTGGTCACCGCATACGTCGGCAAGGACGAGATCAACGGCCAGTGCCCGCAATTCGCCGTGCTGCAGGGCGGTTCCGGGGGCTTTCCCAGTTTCTACAGCGTCCGCACCTGTCTGCCCTCGGATCCGGCGATCCTGGGCGGGCTCGCCGACGCCGCGGCCCGGACCGGCCGGGTGCAGTACGGCAGCGTGGACATCGGCGGCAACCGCGTCGCCCGCGTGCGGGCCGAACCGTTCCGCAACGGCGACGGGCAATATATCGGCGCCGTTGTCGCGGTGAGCGATGCCGGGCCGGCCCAAGCCCGGCACACGAGGTTCGCGTTGGGTGTGGCCGGTGGTTGCGTGCTGCTGATCGTCCTATTAGGACTTTCCGGGCACCTGCTGGCGCGCCGGGCGATCAAACCGGCCGCCGACGCGCTCGACCAGCAGGAGATCCTGCTCGGCGAGACCGCGCACGATCTGAAGAATCCGGTGGCGGCGCTGCGGGCGCTGGCCGAGACCACGATGCGCAATCCCGAACAGCAGGCCGAGCTGCTGCCCCGCACACTGCGGCTGGCGTCGCGCATGGGCGGCATCATCGAGGGCCAGCTGGTCCGGGCCCGGCTCGCCGCCGGGGTGGAGGAGCTGGAGATCCAGCCGGTGTGGCTGGATCAGCTGGTGGCCGGGGTGGTGGAGGAAACCGCGGTGGGCGACGCCCGCGTGACGGTGACCGCGGCGCCGTCGCAGGTGCGGGTCGATCCATCGCTGATCCGGCGGGCGATTGGCAACCTGCTCGACAACGCGCTGAATCACGGCCACTACCCGGGTCAGCCCGCCATCGTGCACATCACCGTCGCGGGTGGACGGGTGACGGTGGCCGACCACGGCCCGGGTGTCGATCCAGCGATCGCGGAGCACGTGCTCGAACGGTTCCGCACGGGCAGCGGCTCGACCGGGCTGGGGCTGTCCATCGTGCGCTGGGTCGCCCAGGTGCACGGCGGCACGCTCAACGTCTACAACGCCGATGAGGGCGGGGCGATCTTCGAGCTCGTCCTGCCGGTCAGCGGGCCGGCGAAGTAACAGCCGGCCTAACAGTCAGCAAACAGTATTGGTGGTCGATGGCCGGTTCGGGTCAACACGGGAGCCCTCCCGGGTCGATTCGACTAACATCCGCGGCGTGGACAAAGGGACAACGCCTGCCGGGGCGCGGCTGGTCGCCACCACCGACAAGAAGCCGACGGGGAAGGGGTGGCGCAGGCGCGCACCGTTGGCGTTGTTCGCGTTCGTCTGCACGGGCGCTCTGGTCGCCGCGCTCACCGGGGCCGGGAAACCCTTGCCCGGCGGCGGGTTCGCGGCCGGGGGCCACTGGATCTACAACTCCGTGCTGCAGGAGGTGTTCCATGTGGACGGCGGGACCGCGAACGTGGACGCGCACGCGCCCATCCCGGGTGACCCCGGCAGCCAGGTCGTGCAGGGCGACACCAGCGGCTATGTCGTCGGCGACTCGCGGATCACCCAGTTTGGACGGTCGAGCCTGTCGGTGGAGCGGACGATCACGCCGCCGGCCGACGAGGTCCCGCTGGGCATTCAGGCCGCGGGCGGGCCATACCTGGTGTACCGCAACGCAGGCAAGATAGTGCGCCTCGGCGACCAGCCGGTGACGGTGTCGGCGGGCGGCGCGGTCGGTGACCCGGTGGTCACCGCGGACGGCACGCTATGGCTGCACCGTCCGGGCGTTGGCCTGATCTGCAAGCTGCCCAAGCACGCCGGCCGCATCTCGTCGTGCCCGGTTGCCGTACCCAAGGACCACGACGCCGCGCTGACCATGGTCGGCGACCGGCCCAAGTTCGTCGACCTGACCGCGCGCACCGTGCATGCCGTCGATGACAGCGCGCTCGGCGCGGGCGTTCCGCTCGGTGTCCCCGTCCCGCCCGCCGCCCGCCCGGCGGCCAACGACGTGGGCGGCCGCGTGGCGATCCTGGACCCCGTCGGGTACCAACTGATTCTGGCCGACCCGCAGAATCCGGCGGCCAAGCCGGTGACGGTGACGCTGCCCCCGGGTGAATACGGCGGTCCGGTGTCGACCGGTTCGGCGGTCGCGCTCGTCGACCTCAAGACCAACACCCTGCTGACCTACGGCTCCGACGGCAAGCGCAAGGATGCCAAGCCCATTCCGCAGCAGCAGTCCGGCCCGCCCCGGCTCAGCCGCGGTGAGGACAACCGGGTGTACGTGGAGAACGGGACCGGCACCCATGTGCTCGTCGTCGGCAAGGAAGGCAAGGTCCAGGACACTGCGGTGACCGGAAAGCCGGCCACCACACCCGGCCCGGAGCCGAGCCGCACCCCAGACGCTTCGCCGTCGCCCCCGGCGGTGCCCGAACCGGCGCCCGTGCCGGCGAGCGCGCCCGGTGCCCCGGCTTCGGTGCGGGCGTCGGCAGGCGACGGTTTGGTCACCGTGACGTGGGGCGCGGCGGCGGACAATCGATCGCCCATCACCGCCTACCAGGTGTCGTGGCGCGCGAGCACCGGCGCGACCGGATCGACGACCGTGAGCGGCCGCTCCCGCCAGGTGAGGATCGGCGGCCTGACCAACGGCATCCAGTACGTGGTGACCGTGCGGGCGACCAACCGCAAGGGCACCGGTCCGGGCGTGTCCGCCGCGCCGGTGACCCCGGTTGCCGCAACCGCCCCCGTGCCGTCACCCGCGCCGACCGCCGGATGCCTGCGTGCCGTCCTGGTCGAACATGGACAGTGGGAGACCGGATACGGCATCGAATACATCGTCACGAACCGCTGCTCGACCACCGTCGCGTCGTGGAAGCTTGAGCTGGACCTGCCCGACGGGACCACGGTGAAGAAGTCGTGGAACTCGACGTACACCCGCAACGGCCAGCACTACACGTTTAGGAACGTCGACTACAGCGGAGACATCCAACCCGGCGAATCCGAGGACATGGGGATCAACATCGATGGCTTCGGGCGGCCGAGCAACTGCCGGATCAACGGCTCCCCGTGTTGAGGTCATCGTGAATACCCCTTCTGCGACTGAGATTTATGAGTTGGTTGCGGCCAACGTGCAGCGGGTGCTGCACGGCAAGCCGGAGGTGGTGCGGCTGGCCATCGCCGCGCTGCTCGCCGAGGGCCATCTGCTCATCGAGGATGTGCCGGGATTGGGCAAGACGACGCTCGCCCGGTGCCTGGCCCGCAGCATCCGCGGCAGCTGGAACCGGATCCAGTTCACGCCGGACCTGTTGCCGGGGGACATCACCGGCGTGCAGGTCTACCACCAGCGCGACGAACGGTTCGCGTTCCATCCGGGCGGCGTCTTCGCCAACGTCGTGCTCGCCGACGAGATCAATCGTGGGACGCCCAAGACCCAATCGGCGCTGTTGGAGGTGATGGCCGAGCGGCGGGTCACGGTTGACGCGATCGGGCACGAGGTGCCCAGGCCGTTCCTGGTGATCGCCACCCAGAACCCGATTGAGATGGAGGGTACCTATCGGTTGCCCGAGGCCCAGCTCGACCGGTTCCTGATGCGACTGAGGATCGGCTACCCGGATCTCGCATCGGAGGTGATGGTGATCATGAGCGATTGCGCGGGAAGCGACCCGGACGACCTGCCGCCGGTGGTGGACGTCCCGGCGCTGCAGGCCGCGGTCGCGCAGGTGCGCTCGCTGCACGTCGATCGCGCGATCTGCGAGTACGCGGCAAGCCTCGCCGCCGCCACCCGACAACACAAGGACCTCCAATATGGGGCCAGCCCACGCGGCAGCATCGCGTTGGTGCGGGCGGCCCAGGCGATCGCCGTCACCCACGGCCGGGGGTTCGTCACCCCCGACGACATCAAGGACGTAGCCCACCCCGTGCTGGAGCATCGGGTCATCCTCACGGCAGAAGCCGAGCTCAACCAGCGCATGCCCGCCGACATCGTGGCCGAGGTGCTTGCCGAGACCCCGGTGCCCGGAATGCGTGCGACGGGGGTCTGAACATGCGGTTCACGCCGCGCGGTGTGGGTGTGCTCGTGGCCGCGGCAGCACTGTTCGGAGTCGGCCACTGGGCCGGTTATCCGCTCCTGCTGGCCCTCGCCGGGGCTGCGGTCGGCGCGGTCGCCGCGGGCGTGCTCGCCGCCGGTCGGCGTCCGCGCGTGGCGGTGGTCCGGCAGTTGTATCCGACGGATCGAATCGAGCGAGGCCGGCCGGCCGCCGCACAGTTGCGGGTGCACAACCCGGGGACTCGGCGGCAGCCCGGATTCCACGCCGGCGACCGGGTCGGTGCGGGCCTTCACGCCGTGGCGGTGCGGCCGCTTGCGCCGGGCGCGACGGCGGTCTACCACTACGAGTTGCCGACGGGCGTTCGTGGACGGCACCAGGTCGGTCCGCTCACGCTGTCGCGGATGGACGGGCTGGGGCTTGTCCGAAGCCGACTGTCCACTGGAGACACCGCGACGTTGTGGGTACGCCCGCGTACGCACAACGTGCGCCCTCCCGCGGGCGGTCACCCGCGGCATCATCACGAGGGGCGCGCCACTGATCGGTCGCTGCGTGGATCGTTGGACGTGCGTGAGGTGCGCGAGTACGTCGCCGGTGATGAGGTGCGGCACCTGCACTGGAAGGCGACTGCGCGGGCCGGGCAGCTCATGGTGCGCGACTACGCCGACCCGAAGCAGCCGCGGTTCACGACGTTGCTCGACACCCGCCTGGCGGAATCCGTGTTCGAAGAAGCCGTGGAGATTGCCGCGTCGCTTCTGGTGTCGGCGGCACGGGCCGACCATCCGTGCCGTTTGGTCACTCCGTGCGGGGTCGACGTCGGCACGGCCGGGGGAGTGTCGGCGGCCCGGCGCCTGCTCGACGAGTTGTGTGTGCTGAATCAGGCGGAAGACCGTGGTGTGCCGCTGGTGCCGGAAACGTTGTCCCCGGGTGGCAGCCTCGTCGCGGTCGTGTCCGAGGGCACGTCCGCCGCTGACCGTGCCGCGTTGGCATCCTTGCGGCCGCACTACTCGACGCTGATGGTGATTGTGTTCGGCGTGGGCCGCGAGGCGCCGCGGGTGCCCGGCGTGACGGTGTTGGTGGCGGCGAACGCCGCGGAGGCCGCGTTGAAGTGGAATGCGGCGGTCGCCCGATGACAGCGCGGATCGCGGCCGGTTGTGTCCTGCTCGCTGCGGCCGTTGCGGGTCTGCTGTTCGCCCCGGTGTTCGGGGTGTGGCCGCTGGTGCCCCCGATCGCTGTGGTGCTCGTGGCGTGTTACGCGGTGTGGGAGTTGTCGAACCGGTTCCGGTCGCTCGGACCGTGGCGACCGATGCTCGCGCTCGGCGCGGGGCTGGCCGGGCTGGGCACCGTCACGAGCATGCCCGCGCTCTTGGCGGGCGTTACCGAGTCCTGGCAACTCACGCTTCAAACGACCTGGCCGGTGCGGCCCGATCCCGAACTGTTGTTGTTTGTTCCGTTGTCGGTTCTGTTCGCGGCGGTGCTGGGGATCGAGTTGCTCCGCTGGCCCGCGATCGCCGTGCTGCCGAGCCTTGCCGTGCTCGGCCTGAGCCAAGCCTTTGCCGCCGCGTCTGGGGCTTGGGCGATTCTGGCTGCGCTCTGCTACGCGGCACTCGTCGCCGGGTTGTTACGGGTGCGCGCGTCCACATTCGGCATGACGGCGCTCGTTGCCGTGGTCGCGGCGCTGGTCTTCGCCGTCGTCGGGCAGGGACGGCAACCGTCGTATTCGTTGCACCACAACAATCCCGCGCCCGTGCAGCCGGCGCGGACGGTCAACCCGCTGGACGAGCTGGCGGCCCGGCTCGGGCAGCCGGATGTGCCGGTGTTCAGCTATACGAGCCCACACCGGGTGGACCGATGGCGGCTGGTGGTGCTCGACCGCTTCAACGGCGTCGCGTGGTCGGCGGGCAACGACTTGCGGCGGTTGGGCGCCGAGCTTCGGCCGGCGTCGTCGATAACCGTGCCGACAACGGTGCGCACGGCTCAGGTCTGGGTTCCCGATGGCGAGCCTTGGCTGCCCAGCCAGGCCGCGCCCGCCTCGGTGACCGGTGTCTCGCCGCTGATCGCTCCCGATTCGGGCATGCTGCTGGCGCCCGATCGGGTCGGCCCCGTGGAGTACCGCCTGAGTTGGTGGGAGCCGGTGGTGGAGCCGGGCGTGCTGGCCGGTGCCGCGCTCGATCCGGCCGCGCAGCCAACCGACGATCTCGGCGTGATCCCGCCCGGGATCGCCGAACTGGCACGCACGGCCACCGGCGGCTTGCGTCCGTCGTTCCAGACCGCGCTCGTGTTGGAGCGATATCTGACCTCGAACTACCGGATCGCCACCGGCGCGAATCTGCCGACCGGCGCCGGGTGGCCGCAGCTGCGCGATTTTCTGCTGACTACGAAGCGCGGCACGAGCGCGCAATTCGCGGCCGCCTACGTTGCGCTGGCGAAGATTGTGGGAATCCCGGCTCGCGTGGCGGTCGGCTATCGTGCGCCAAAGGCAATCCCTGAGGAAAAAGTGGTGGTACGCAACGGGGATGCCTTGGCCTGGCCGGAGGTCGCTGTGGCGGATATCGGTTGGGTACCACTGGACCCCACCGGCAACGCGAGCGGCTCCATTGCCGGGGCCACCGGTCTGGCCCGGATCACCGCGCTGGCCAGGGCTGGCCTCCCGCCGCAGCGGGATCTGCGGGACCCGCCGTTGCCGGACTCCGCGGACCGGGCGGGCGACGAGCGGCAAGTGTCGTTGGCGGTGTGGCCGGCGGTGCTCGGGCTGCCCGCCTTGCTGCTGCTGGCCATCGCCGGGATTCCACTGTGGAGGGTTGTGCGCACGTGGCGCCGCAAGCGCCGGACCGGGGCGCACGGCGTGGTCGCGGCGTGGCAGGAGGCGAGAGACCTGCTGCGTGCCCACGGCCTGCCGGTCACACCGGGCATGACCGTGCGGGACCTCGCCCGCATCGCCGCGCCGACCGCCGGACCGTCCGTTGTGGACGGTCTGTTCTCGTTGGCACATCAGGTGGATGTCGCGCTGTGGTCGGGCTCGGGCGCGGACTCCGGCGCGGTCCGGCACGCGTGGAAAGCGGTGCGAGACATCCGGCGGGGTTTGGCCGCACGTCCTCTGGCGATCCGCGTGCGTGCGCTGTTCGCCATGTAAGCGGCGGGGTGGCCGGAAGAGGTCAGCCCGGCCTTCCAGCCCGGTGACTCCAGCACACTGCATGCAGCGCGCGTGAGAAGCGGAGGTAGCGATGCCCGGAACCGCCAGGCGCCCGGCAGCGGAGCAGATCCACCGGATGAACCGTGAACTGGCCGCCCTGGAGGGGCATGCCGAGTCCTCCAGCGGGCTTGTCGCCGCCGTCGTCGGGGTCCGGCACGACCTGCGGTCGCTGCGGATCGATCCGCGCGTCTACCGGGAGCCGGACACGAACGCGCTCGCCGAGGACGTGGTCGAGGCGATCCGGGAGGCGTGCCACGACGTCGACCGGCAGGCAGGCGAGCTGACCGGCCCGCTGCTGCCGGACGGCGACGACCCGTTCCTGCGCGCGCTCGACGAGTTGGCCGGAACCCGCGGAAGCAGGTGATGAGAGTGTCCGAACTCAACATGCAGGTGGCCGGTACCGAGAAGGGAATCGAGGGGGTCAGGCAGGCCACCGAGACGGTACAGCAGGCGTGGACCAGTGGCCAGGGCGCGGTCAGCGCCGTGGAGGGTGGGCTCGGCCTGGGCAAGATGGGGGAGGCGTTCATGAGCGTCTACCGGCCCGAGGTCGAGCGGGCGCGGGAGCAGGTGCTGGCGATCGTGGCTGGCGGGCGGGAACTGGTTGCGGCCAGCCGGCAGTCCATCGAGGACTACAGGTTCGTCGATCAGCGACTGCGTGCCGAATTCGAGAATCTGCTCAGCCCGGGGCTCCTGTCGGCTTGGGGGAGGCGCTGACATGCCGATCATGCCCCCCGACACTGCGCTGTGGCACGAGGTGGTCGCCGAGCAGGGCCTCCAAGCGGTCTGGCCCATGGACAGCGAGGAAACGGCGACGAAACTGCAGGAGGCTTGGCAGAAGGTGGCGGACGCCATCGGCGAGGGCGGATTCCAGGTGAGCCAGGCAGCGGGAGTCGTCGCGTCCTCGTGGCCGGACTCGGCGGGCGACACCACGATCGACGCCGTGACCGCGTACTTCGACCGAATCAAGGAGACCGCCCTGCAGCTGGCCTGGATCGGCATCCACGGACTGTCCTATGCGGACGCCATCGTCAAGGCGAAGACCTCCGTCAAGGAGACGATCGCGGGATGGGAGGATGCCTACGCGGCCGCGGGAGTCCCGCAATTCGGCAAGGACACCGCCTACGACCAGAGCCTCGTGGTGTTCCACGCGGCGCAGCAGTGCTTCAAGATCATCGACGACGCCGCGCGGGACATCCAGAGCACGCTCGTCTCGCAGGCCCTGGACGCGCAAGTCCGCAACGACCGGGGCACGCTGGATGCAACGCGGCAGGGCGGCAACGTGGCCAGGCTGTTCGACGCGATCTCAAGGGGCCTGGACAGGTGGGGCATCCTCACCCCGATCACCGGCGTCAAGACCGCCGATGATATCGACAATGGCGAATCGATCGGCCAGGCGATCGCGTCCAACTGGGGCGGCTGGGCCGCCAACATCGGCACCGGGACACTCGTGGCGGGCGCGATCGGCGGGGCGGCCGGCGGGCCGATCGGAATGCTCGCAGGTATGACCGCCGGCGCGTTCACGTCCGGCGTGGTGGATTCGATGTACGAGAACGGCCCCACGCATCTCTCGACCGCCCTGGACCGGGGCGGCGAGCAGGTCGTGGAAACCTTCCAGGGGATAGGCGAAGCTGTCGGCAGTGGCGTCGGGGGCATCGTGGACACCGTCGGGGATCTGTTCGACGGCGACGACCCAGACGATCAGTGAGTGCCTACGGGTCTTCACGACCCGTGTACCTCCCGCGACAGTCTTGCGACCTCGCGGTCCACCGCGCGCTGGGCGCTCTGGATCGTGCCGGCGATGGCGCCCGCCAGCGCGCGGGAGTCGGGATTGCGCAGGATTCGCGGGTTGAGCTCCAGCTCAAGGAGCTGGCCGTGGCCACCGACGGTCGCGCGGATCAGGCCGTCGGGGGAGTCCGCGGCGGCCTCGATGCGCTCGGCTTGGCGCCGGACGCGGCGAACCCGTTCGGCGAGGCGGGCGGCGACCGCGGCCCTGTGTGCTTGCGCTGATACGCCATTCATGCCCGCAGTATTCCCGGGCCCGTGCCCGGCCCGGGCGGCCGTGACCGGAACGGGCCAAGCCAAAGCCCCGCACGCCGCACGTCGGTGAAACTCAAGCGCATGTGGGCACAAGTACTCATCGCGGCCACGCTCACCACGCCACCGGTGGCAGCGGCGCCTCCGGCAGGGGCGTGCACCAACCCCGAACAGGCCAGGCCGGTGGTCGTGGAGCAGCCGTGGGCGCAGCGACTGCTCGATCCGCAGCGCGTCTGGCCGCACAGCACCGGCTCGGGCGTGCTCGTCGCCGTCATCGATTCCGGTGTGGACGCCGACCATCCGCAGCTGACGGCACCGGGAAAGGTGTTGCGCGGCAGGGACTTCTTCCTCGTCGGCGCGCTGCCCGCCAACTACGACTGCGTCTCGCACGGTACGGCGGTGGCGTCCATCATCGCGGCGGACCCGGCGCAGGGCATGGGCTTTCACGGCATCGCACCCGGTGCGCGCATCCTGCCGGTGCGTGTGACCGACCGGCCGCAGAGCGACAGCGGGGAGCCGACACCGATCGATCCCAACACCGTGGCCACGGGCATCCGATACGCCGCGGAGGAGGGAGCCAAGGTGATCAACCTGTCGCTGTCGGGCAACCGCGACTTCCCCGCCATCCGTGAGGCAATCCGGTACGCACAAGAAAAAGATGCCTTGATCGTCGCGGCGGTCGGGAACCGGGAGCGCCAGATGCCGGGCGCCCCTTCATATCCGGCGGCCTATGACGGGGTGCTCGGCGTCGGCGCGATCGACGTTGCCGGCGCCCGGGACGACGGCTCGCAGATCGGACCATACGTCGACCTGGTGGCCCCGGGCAAAGGCGTCACGGGCGCAGGCAGGGCCGCTGGGCACGACTACTGGGACGGCACGAGTTTCGCGGCGCCGTTCGTGTCCGGCACGGCCGCGCTCGTGCGGGCCGCCTGGCCACAACTCGACGCCCAGCAGGTCGCGCGTCGCCTGGTGGCCACGGCCGATCTGGCCCGCGGTGGCCAGGGAAGCGCGGGATACGGTGCCGGTGTGGTCAATCCGTACCGCGCGGTCACCGAGGGCCTGTCCGGTGCGCCGGAGGCGATGCCCGCGATAGCCAGACCTCAGCCCGATCTCGCCGCCGAGCGTGACCATCGCGTGTGGCGCGGTGTCAGCGTGGTGCTCTTTGGGCTCGTGCTGTCGTCGGCGCTGGTGTGGGTGGCCGCACACGGGTGCCGACGCCGGTGGCGTCCAAACAGGACGGTGCTGCCGCCGGTCGAGCCCGCCCGCGAGGAACCGCCGGAGCAGATGTTCCTCCTCCCGCCGCCCGCCGTGGAACGAAGCGGCCCCCGCGTATAGCGGGGGCCGTTGCACGCGTTCAGATCTGGACGTTCTGCACCCTCGCCGTTGCGGACTGGAGTGCCATCTGCAGTTCACCGTTGGCCTTGACGACACCGCCGCGCAGCGCGTCGAGCATGGACTGCTGCGCGGTGGACACCTGTTCCCAGGCCTGGCTGACCGCGGTGAACTCGCCACCGGCGCGGTCCATCCAGTCGGCCGCGGTGGCGCCGGACGTGGTCCGCCAGGTGTCCATCTCCTGCTGGACCATCCCGACGGTCTTCATGATCTGCATGGCGAGATCGTCGAGCTGCGTGAAGTTTCCCTTGATGAGCATGCGAGTGGCCCTTCTGTGAGGCGGACCGTCAGGCCCGCATGGCGCCGCCGAACGGGGCCAGTCCCTGCACGCCGTTCAGCGCCGAGGAACCGGCCTCGTCGGCCGCGACATAGACGGTGGACGAGTACGCGGTGCCCTCCCCGAGTTGCTCCAGGGCGGCGTTGAGCCGGACGATCCCGGCCTCCCACTGGGCGTGCGCGGCGTCGAACGCGGGCCGTGCCGTCCCTTCCCACTGCCCCTTGAGCGCCTCCACGATCGGCCGCAAAGTGGCGCGATGGCCTTCGATGTTGGTCGCCACCGTGCCTGCCATCGAGGCGGCTCGCTGCAGGGTTTCGGTCATACCGTGAAGCTGGTCGCCGGTAGGCATGACTCGCTCCTTCCCATCGGTCTTCGCGCGCACCGGCGATCGGTGCCCGCCAACCGAAGTTAGGGCCGGTGGCACCGCGGGCGGGCGACATCGGCCGGTTCCTGCCAAGGCACACCGCGCCCACGCCCGGCGACACCATCATCGAACCGTGGCGACTGTGGTGGCGCGCCGGCCGTCGCGCAGACCGGCTCCGGAGATGCCCTCCGGCGAACTCGTGCTGCCCGCGCCGCCGGAGATCCCGGTGGCGTCCGGCAGGCAGTGGACGCAGGCGCTGTTCATGCTGCCGATGCTCGCGATGATGGCCGCGATGGTGTTGCTGTTCAGCGGTTCCGGCTTGGGCGGCGCCACCCCGCTGCGTTACGTGGCCCTCGGCCTGTTCGCGGTCGCCGCGCTGGGCATGGTCGTGCTGGCGTTCATCACCAGCGGCGGGCCGAGCAAGCGCGAGATGGCCGCCGCGCGGCGGATGTACCTGCGCGACCTGGCCCAGCACCGGCTGCGCGTGGCGCGGACGGTGCGCAGGCAGCGGGCCGCGTTGTGGTACCTCCATCCGGATCCGAATGGTCTTTGGGCTGTGGCCGCGAGCTTTCGGCTCTGGGAACGCCGCCGATCGGACCCGGACTTCGGCGCGGTGCGGATCGGTCTGGGCCCGCAGAGCCTCGCCACCGCGCTGGTCCCGCCGGACACCAAACCGCTGGAGCGGCTGGAACCGTTGTCGGCCTTGGCGTTGCGCCGGTTCATCATCACGTTCTCGGCGATCGGGGACCTGCCGTTGGCGTTGGCCGTCAACGGGTTCAGCCGGATTTACGCCGTCGGTGATCGCGGGCGTTCGGTCGCGCTCGTCCGCGCGATGCTGGCCCAGCTGGCGACCCTGCAGGCACCGGATGACGTGCGGATCGCGGTGTGCACCGACGCGCGTCGCCTGGCGGAGTGGGAGTGGCTCAAGTGGCTGCCGCATGCGCTGCATCCGGAAAAGACCGACGCGCTCGGGCAGCTGCGGCTGGTGGCGCCGGCGATCACCGCGCTTGAGGCGATGCTCGACGACGTGCTGGTGGACCGTCCCCGGTTCGACCCGCACTCACCGTCCACTGTGTCCGGTCCGCATCTGGTGGTGGTGCTCGACGGCGGGTCGGTCGCCGGTGCCGACCATCTGATGACCGGCGGTGGCGTGGAGGGCGTCACGATCGTTGACGTGGCCGCCGCGCCGCCACGGATCCCGGAGCCGACCACTCTCGTGCTGAAGGTCGGCCCGGACGGTGCGCTCTCCAGCGATACGGCCGACGGGCAAGTGGAGTTGGGGCGGGCCGACGAACTGCCGGTGGCCGCGGCCGAGGCGCTGGCCCGCCAGCTGGCGCCGCTGCGGCTCACCGCGGGCACGCGCGGCGAGCAGCCGTTGACCAGCGACCTGGGCCTGGCCGAGCTGCTCGACCTGGGGGACCCGTTCG
>NZ_QJUG01000219.1 GCF_003426775.1 Allorhizocola rhizosphaerae
CGGCACGGCCCGGCCCGGCCGCCCATCCTGCGCGCGGCCGATGTGACGCTCGACCCGGCGCGGCGCACCGTCGAGCGCGGCGGGCGGCTGCTCTCCCTGACGCCCAAGGAGTTCGGTGTGCTGGAGCAGCTGCTCGCCGCGGACGGGGCGGTCGTGAGCGCGGAGACGCTGCTGGAAAAGGTGTGGGACGAGCACGCCGACCCGTTCACCAACGCGGTCCGGATCACCGTGGGCACGCTGCGCCGCAAGCTCGGCGACCCGCCGCTGATCCAGACCGTGACCTCCGCGGGCTATCGCATCAGCCCGTCATGATGGTCCGCGCCTGCGAGACGATGGGCTCGATGGTGGTGTCGTAGTTGGACAGTACGATCGCGACACTGTCGCCGCGCGGGACGATGTCGAGGTTGTTGGCCCGTCCCGGGCCGCTCCCGGAGTGGCCGAAAACGCGGTGGCCGTTGAGGATCGCGTCCCGGAAGCCGTACCCGTAGAACTGGTTTCCCGGAACGGGCACCTTGGCGGCGCTGATCAGGTCGAGCAACGCCCGGCCGACCAGACGACCCGAGCGCAGCGCCCGCGCATAGGCCAGCAGATCCGACACCGTCGAATATGCGCCGCTGTCCGGCCCGCCCATGTAGAGGAACATCGGCGACGTGGTGAGGTCGACGCGCGACCCGTCGCGCTGCGTCCAATAGGGACGCGCGATGTCGTTGCGCGCCAGTACCTGCGGGCGCGTGTAGAAGTCGCTGCGGGTCATCCCGGCGGGCGCGAAGATGTGCTCCCGCACATAGTCGAAATAGGACTTTCCGCTGACGCCGGCCACGATCGCGCCGAGCACGAAGAAGCCGTCGTTGCTGTACTCGTAGCGCGTGCCCGGTGTGAACCGCAGCGGTGTGGCCCTGATGATGGCCATCATCCCGTCCCAGAACTCCTGCACCGAGTCCCACTCGGGCGATCCCGGCATGCCCGGCCCGACCGACGGCCTGCCCACACCCGACGTGTGCGTGAGCAACTGATGGATGGTCACGTCGGCCGGGACCCAGTCCACATAGGATGCGGCCGAGTGGTGAAACGCGAGCCTGCCCTGCTCAACCAATTGCGCGATGGCGAGCGCGGTGAAGGTCTTGGTGACCGACGCCAGGGTGAAGATGGTGTCCGCGCGATTGGGCAGGCCCGACTGCTTGTTGGCCATGCCGTAGGAGCGGGTCAGCACAGGACGGCCGTGGCGGGCCAGCAGCACGGTCCCGGAGAACAGATCCTGCGCCGCGCGCTCCTTGAGCAGCCGCTCAAGCCCGCCCCCGGAGTCGGAGTCGAAGTCTGCCAGCGGCACAGCGGCCATCATGCCGAGTAGAGAACGACGCTCCATCAGGATGCCTCCAGTCCCAGATATGCGGCCGTCGCGATCTCGCCCATCGCCTCGCCCGCGAGCGACGCGAGCTCCATCGGCAAGGCGGGCGGCGCGACCCGCTGGTTCATGAACGTGCCGAACGCCAGCCAACGCCCGTTGGGCTGGCGGATGTATCCCGCGAGCGCCTTGTGCAGCATCCCCTGCGGTCCCATCATCATGGCCGTTCCGGTTTTGGCGTGGACGTGTCCGGCCGCCGGCGAGCCGACCTGCACCTTGGCCAGGCTGCCGTCCCGGCCCATGATCGGCAGCGCCTGCCGGAATGGGGCGAAATAGGGCTCACGCTTGAGGTGCATGAGAAACTGTGTGAACAGCGTGGGCGTGTAGAGCCCTTCCGTCGCACCGGGCGGGTCGGGCTCGATTCCCGCGCGCCCGAACAGCTCCCGCCGGAAGGCATGGTAAGCCTCCTTCGGGTTGTCGTGCCCGGCACCGACGACGTGGGGCCACATGGCGGTGTGCACATTGGAGCTCACCTTCAGCATGACCTTCAATTGTTCCGGGAGCGGGGGTGACACATGCTCGGTGAGCGGGGTCCTCACACCAGGCTCCACCTCCTCGGAAAGAACCCGGATCCCGTTGTCTCGCAGTACTTCCGAGAACGCGACCGCCGCGAACCGCGCAGGCGCTGGGATGTAGTACGCCCGGAACAGGCTCTGCCCCAACGCGATCTCCCCGCTGAGCGCGCCATCCTCGGCCAGCACCAGCGGCCGTGCGGCAGGCCCCTCGACGGTCGTGACCTCGTTGCGGATCCGCACATAGCCGGTCTCGGGCGTCACCCGCAACACGGCCGGCGCACCGGCCCGCCGGCCGGGCTCGATCACGACGTCGATGACGTTGTCGTTCACCATCATCGGCGAGACGGTCACCATGACATTGCCGTTGGCGATGCTCTCGCGCGCCTCCCGGAACAGCGACGCGTCCACGACCACCCGCCCGTCGATCCGCCTGATTCCCCGGTCGGCGAGACGGCACGCCAGTTCGCGCAACGTGCCCAGCGGGTCGCCGCCCACCGGGCCTGCCCCGGGCACGGCTCCGTAGGTGTGGTCCGGATCGGGCAGGCGCAGCGTGCCGTCGCGCCGCACACGCCCACCCAGCAGCATGTCCCCACCGGCCACGAGCACCAGATCGCCGCGCAGCACGCCCTTGACCACCGGCCCGGTCCCGTAAATCGTTGTGCGGAAACGGCGGTCGGCCCCGAGCGCGTGGAACGCCGTGCCCGCGATGAACACCTTCATCGCCGACGCGGCCTGGAACTGCCGATCGGCGTCGAGTTGATACAGCGGCCCGTCCGGCCCTTGAATGCTTATCCCCCACTGCGAACCGGCGAACTCCGGCCGCTCGATGATTTCCCTGATCCGCGCGTCAAAACTGGGAGCGGCCCACGCCGCCTTCGGAAGCGCCGCCGCCAGCGGCACCGCGCCCAGCGCCGCGAGCACCGACCGCCGCGCCGGGAGAATGTTGTCAGCCATGCGTTCTGTGTAGCGGCGCGGGCCTATGGGCGGCCGATCGGGTACCCATAGGAAATCAATAACCTCCTGGTGGAAGAATTTTCCGATGGTACGGATGACAGCGCGCGGCCGCCTCGCGACCCTCTACACCGGGCTGGTCTTCGCGGCGGGGGTGGTGCTGATCGCGCTCACCTACTTCCTCGTGCGGCGCGGCATGCAACACCGGTTCGTGCTCTTCGGCCGCACGGCGAACGGCGAACCGCTGCCCACGCCGACCCCCGACCTCGCGGCGATCCGGTCCGCCGAGCGGCTGCGCGAGGACACCGTCACGCAGCTGCTCACCCAGTCGACGATCGCGCTGGCCGTGGTGACGGCGCTGGCCGCCGTGCTCGGCTGGCTCATCGCCGGGCGGCTGCTGCGCCCGATCCGCGCCATCTCGGCCACCGCCCAGCGCCTGTCCGCCGAAAACCTCGCCGAACGGGTGCCGGTCAACAAGCCCGACGACGAGCTGGCCGCGCTCGCGGGCACCATCAACGGCATGCTCGACCGGATCGAGTCGGGCATCGCCGACCGCGACCGGCTGCTGCAAAGCCAGCGCATGTTCGTCGCCAACGCCGCACACGAGCTGCGCACCCCGCTGGCCACGATGCGCACGGCCATCGATGTGACGCTGGACGGCACGCCCACCCGCGACGAGCTGCTCGCCATGGCGGCCGACGTCAACAACGCGGTGGTGCAGAGCCAGCGCACGCTCGACGGGCTGCTCGTGTTGGCGCGCAGCCAGGCGGGGCCGACCAAGCACGCCCCGCTCGATCTCGCCGACATCTTCGGCGCCGCACTGGTCGGGATTCAGGGCCTCACGCTTCACACCGACCTCAAGCCCGCGCCGATGCGCGGCGAGCCGGTCCTCATCGAGCGCATGGCCGGCAATCTGGTCGACAACGCCGTGCGCTACAACGAAACCGGCGGCACCATCACGGTCGCGACGGGCGTCACGGCCACGCAGGCCTTCGTGCGCATCACCAACACGGGCCAGCACATCGCCCCAGACGACGCCGCCCGCCTGTTCGAACCCTTCGTCCGTGCCGGCGCCTCCCGCCAGCGCGCCGACCGCAGCGGCACGGGCCTGGGCCTGTCCATCGTGCGCGCCATCGTCACCGCCCACGGCGGCACCGTCGCCTGCACCGCCCCCGACTCCGGCGGCCTCGACCTCACCGTCCACTTCGTACACGCGCAACCCCCGGAAGAACCGTGAGTGCGAGGCGCAGTAGCCATAGCCAGCCCAACCGGCGGCACCCGAGCGTTTCACAGCGGGCACCGACCGGCCGCACTCCACCGAAGTGCAATCCAATACCCAATGGTTGTCGAACCAGAAGTCGGTGTCACGGCCGGTATCCGGATGACGTGTTTGATCATCCGCCGCGCGGCGCACAGGCGCTTGTTGCAGCCGGCCTGCTTGCCGAGTGCAGTCCTGCCCACCGTTGTCGCGGCTGTCACTCTTCCTGTAGTAACAGGTCAATGGCGACGCGCGTGCCCGTGTCACCGCGGTTGATCGCGGTTCGGCTGGCCAACGACGCCACGATCCTCAGGCCGCGGCCGCGGTTTTCGAGGCCGCCCGAGCTACGCCACCGGCCGCGGTCGGTGACCTCGACGCGGATGCCGCGACGGGAGATGCGCACGACCCTCAGCTGCACGGGACCGCCGGCCCGGTCGTGGTAGGCGTGCTCGAACGCGTTGGCGAGCGCCTCGTTGCATGTCAGGACCAGCTTCTGCGTAGGGCCCGCCGCGAGCCCCTCTCGCCGCGCCCACTGCCGCAGCGCTTCTCTGGTGACGGCCAGCTCCGCGGGCGTGCCAAGGGTGATCCGGAGGTCTGTCGTATCGGTGACCGGCAGCGGTCCGTCGAGGCGGATGCAGGCCACGACGACGTCGTCGGCCAGCGGGTGACCGTCGGTCATGGCGGCGAGCAGGTGATCGCAGCATGCCTGGGGGTTGGCGATGGGCAGGTGCCGCGTCGCGGCCGCGAGCCTCTCCAGGCCGGTGGCGATGCTCTCGCGGCGGCGTTCGACGAGCCCGTCGGAATACCACACGACCATGGCGCCGTCCGGCACCGCCTGCTCGGCCTGGCGATGTGCACCCCCTATCGACCGCAACGGTTGTGAGCGACCGCCGTTGAGGTAGGTCGCGTTTTGCCCGGTCACCAGCAAAGGTGGTGGGTGGCCCGCGCAGGCATAGGTGAGCGTGCGCTCCGACGGGCTGTACTCGGCGTAACCGATGGTGCAGTGGTCGGCGCCGCGTATCGTCCCGGACAGCGTCTCCAGTTCGTCGAGCACCTCGGCCGGGCCGGCGCCGCTTTGCGCCACGGACCGCAGCGCTTGCTGCAAGCGGCTCATGGTGATCGCCGCTTCCAGGCCATGGCCGACAACGTCACCGACCGCGATGCCGACGCGGTTTCCGGGCGTCTCAAACAGGTCGTACCAGTCTCCGCCCACATGCCGGCCGCGCTCGGCCGGCCGGTAGCGGACCCCGGCGGCGACACCCGGCAGGCTGGGCGCGATGTCGGGCAGCAGCGAACGCTGCAAGCGGTGTGCCGCCTCGTGATCGGCCTCGTAGCGTTCCGCCCGCTCCAACGCTTGGCCCGCGAGCTCGGCCAGCGTGCGGGCGACGGAGGTCACCTCTTCGCTGATGGCGTGGTCCTGGCGGAACGCGAAGGCGAGGGCGCCTGGAACACGGTCGGCGACGTGCACCGGCACGACGAGAACGCTTCGGGTGCCGGTCCGGTCGTGGAGGGCCGCCACGGCCGGATAGCGCGCCTGGATGTCCGCCAATGATGGCAGTTCGATCGGCCGACCCGTGCGGACCACGTCCACGACGGGCAGTCGCTCCGGTCCCGAGATATCGATGATCGCATACTGCTGCATGACATCGGGCGACAGCCCGCTGGTGCCCCAGCTTCGCAACCGGTGACCGGATGCGTCCAGCATGGCCACGCCACCGTGATCAGCGATCGTGGCGACCCCGCGGTTCACGAGCACCTCTATGACCTGTTCGGAGGTGGCGGCCTTGGCGAGGCCGGCCGTGACCTTTTGCAGCGCCTGCAAGCGCAGCCTGGCGGCCACCTCCTCCCGGGATCGCGCCTGGGCCTGATCACGCTGCGCGACGGCGATGGCCAGGCACCACGAGCCGAGCATCACGCTGGCGATGTAGAGCTGCAGCGTCGCCGACTCCAGCCGTGGCTGGGCCGCGACGACAGCCCAGGGCCCGTTGCCGGACGCGCTTTGCAGGTTGGCCACGAACGCCATCAAGAAGCCCGCGGCCCCCACCATGCCGAGCTGACCACGGAAGCCCACCGCGAGCACCACAGGTACTGGCAAATAGATCAAGGGCAGGTCACGCGGCCAGAACCCGAGCGCGGTCAGCGCCACCGTGGCGGTCAGGATCAGAGCCGCCCAGCCGACCCGGTTCACGGACAGGCGGCGCTCGGATGATCCAAGCCCGACGATGGCCGCCCCCAGGGTGAGGACCGCCAATCCGTCTCCCGCCCAGAACTGGCCCCAGGCCGCCCACCATTCGACGCCCATCGCCAGCGCGCTTGTCGTGGCGCCGAGCAGACCACCCACCATGGGACCGATGCCGACCGCACAGCCGAGGAACGCGATGGCATCACGCGGGCGGGTCAGGTGCAGGCGGCCTGCCACGAACCGCCTCACCAGAATCGCGCCGATCAACGGCTCCACCACGTTGGTCGCCACGTAACCGGCGGCCACCAGCGGAGCCAGGCCTTGCCAGACGTCGACCACGAATTCGACGACACCGGCCGCACCCAGCACCCAAACCCAGTGGCGCCGGGTCGTAAGCAGCAGCGCGGCGACGGTCACCCCGGCGGGCGGGAAGAACACAGCACCGCTCGCAGAGGCGTTGAACAGCAACCAGGCACAGCCGGAACCCAACGCGTAGGCGGCGGCCACGACCGCAACGATGACCGGCGGACGCCACCCGGCTAAGCGTGCGCCGTCGAGCGCCCAGCGTCGGCCAATGGACGGACTCATGAGTTCACACGATGCCCTGGGGAGGCATTTGCAGGCAAGCGTCCAATGTGGGGCTTGATCCGCGCGCCGCCCGCAGGGTCCGGCAGGACGGACTGGGTGCGGCCCGCGGGAGGTGCGATACTACCGGCGGCAGGATGGAAGGAGACGTGCATGACGGTGAGCCACCGCAGGACCGTGGACGGCGCCACGTGCACCGTCGCCCTGATCGGGGAAATCGATATGACAAACGTCGATGACGCCCTGACCTGGATTCGCGAGACCGTCGACACCACCGGTTGCTCCCGCCTGGAGATCGATCTGGGAGAGCTGGATTTCATCGATTCCGCCGGCGTCCGGATGTTGATACAGGCCCGGGACTACGCCATGTCCCACGCGGCCGCCATGGCCGTGACCCAGCCCCAGGCCATGATCTACGACGTCTTGGAGCTGTGCGGGGTCGCGTCGGCGCTGGGTTTGGCGCCACGGTCCGAACCGTGAGACGACCCTGCCTCACCGCCACGTCGCGCAGGCGGCAGACTTCATGTGTAGTAGCGGTAAACGGCCTGTGCCACCGCCGCGGGTTTGGTGGCGTCACGCAGCTCGATGGTGAGGTCGACGGTCATTTGCACGCCATCGGGGATGTCCTCGACGGTGTCGACGCGGGCGCGCAGCCGGATCTGCCCGCCCGACGGCACGGGGGCGGGGAAGCGCACCCGATTGAGGCCGTAGTTGACGGCCATGCCGATGCCGTCGATGCGCAGCAGCTCCGTCCACAACGGAATGACGAGGGCCAGGGTGAGGTATCCATGCGCGATGGTGCCGCCGAACGGGCCGGTCTTGGCGCGCTCGGGGTCGACGTGTATCCACTGGTGGTCGCCGGTGGCCTCGGCGAAGGTGTCGATCTGCTGCTGGGTGATCTCGTGCCAGTCTCCCGCGCCGAGGTCGGCACCGGCGAGCTTGCGAAGGTCGTCGAGTCCATTCGCGACAGTGGGCATGTGTGCTCCAAACCGATCAGGTGAACCGTGCTCGCAGTTCCTTCTTGATGACTTTTCCCGATGTGGTACGCGGCAACGCATCGGTGAACACGACCGACTTCGGGATTTTGTACTTGGCTATCCGCCCGGCCAGGAATTCGAGCAGTTCCTCGACCGTGGCGTTCGCACCCTCGCGCAGCACCACGACCGCCCGGCCGACCTCGCCCCACGTCTCGTCCGGCACGCCGATCACACCGCACTCGGCCACCGCCGGATGCGCATAGAGCGCGTCCTCCACCTCGGCCGGATAGATGTTCTCACCACCGGAGATGATCAGATCCTTGGTACGGTCGCGAATCTCGATGTAGCCCTCGTCGTCGGCCACGCCGATGTCGCCCGTGCGCAGCCAACCGTCGGCAAACGCGGCCTCGGTGTCCTGCGGCCGCCGCCAGTACCCGGCCATCACGTTGGGCCCGCTGGCCAGGATCTCGCCGGGCTCCCCGGCCGCGACAGGACCGCGTTCGGCGTCGACCAGCTTGACGTCGGTGAAGAACGCCGCCGTGCCGGCCGAGCCCGCCTTGCGCAGGCTGTCGTCGCGGCGCAGGAACAGCACGCCCGGCGCGGCCTCGGTCAGCCCGTAGCCCTGCATGAAGGTCACCCCGCGCCGCTGATATGCCTCGATGACGGTGCGCGGCACCGGCGCACCGCCGCAGATGGCCGACCGCACCGAGGACAGGTCGGCCTGCGCCCACCCCGCCGCCCGGCTCATGGACAGGAACATCGTCGGCACCCCGAACAGGAACGTGACCCGATGCCGGGCGATGAGGTCCAGCGCCTGCTGCGGGTCGAACCTGGA
The DNA here is from genome assembly GCF_003426775.1 of Allorhizocola rhizosphaerae. GTDB lineage: Bacteria > Actinomycetota > Actinomycetes > Mycobacteriales > Micromonosporaceae > Allorhizocola > Allorhizocola rhizosphaerae. Next base: position 8,706 of record NZ_QJUG01000219.1, read on the forward strand.
CACCAGCACCACCCGCCCGCCTTTGAGCAAGGTGGGCAGCACGGTCTGATTCAGCGCGGCGACATGGAACATGGGCGCCGCCACGAGGGTCACCTCTTCACCGGACAGGTCCACGTCCAGCAGCAGATTGAAGCTGTTCCACGTCACGTTGTCGTGGGTGAGCATGACCCCCTTGGGCCGCCCGGTCGTGCCGGACGTGTAGAGGATCATGCAGGTCTCGTCCGGGTGCACCGGCTGGTCCAAAACAGCCGGGGCCCCGGCAAACAGTGACTCGTCCGCCGGCACGGCCGCCGAAACCGGCAGCCCGTCCACTGTGGACGCGTGCTCGGGGTCGAACACCAGCACCCGCGTCCCGCTGTCGGACAGGATGTAGGCCAGTTCGGGCGCGGCCAGCCGCCAGTTGAGCGGCACGAACACGCCACCCAGCTGACCCGTGGCGAACAGCGTCTCCAAGAACGCGGGATGATTTGGGCCCAGATATGCTACCCGATCGCCGTGCCGCACACCCAGCCCACCCAGCGCACCGGCCAGCCGGCTCGCGCGCTCGTGCAGCTGCCCGTATGTCCACTCACGACCGCCGTACACGACCGCGACACGCCCCGGTGACATCCGCGCCCGGCGCGCCGTCCACGAGCCCACGCCCTCGTTAAGCATGGCCGCCGGACCCTCGCAGGCCGAGCAGCCGGGCCGCGTTTTCCTTGAGTATCAACGGCCGCACCTCCGGCTTGAGGTCGAGCGCGGCGAAGTCGGCCAGCCACCGCTGCGGCGTGAGCAACGGAAAGTCCGATCCGAACAGCACCTTGTCCCGCAACAGCGTATTGGCATAGCGCACCAACTGCGGCGGGAAGTACTTCGGCGACCACCCCGACAGGTCGATGTGGACCAGCGGCTTGTGTAAAGCGACCGCCAAAGCCTCGTCCTGCCAAGGGAAAGACGGGTGCGCGATGATAATCCGCAGATCGGGGAAGTCGGCCGCCACGTCGTCGAGCGCCATCGGGTTGGCATAGGCCAAACGAATCCCAGCCCCGCCGCGCAGTCCCGCACCTATCCCGGTCTGTCCACTGTGGAACAGCGCAACCATCCCGAGCTCCTGCAGCGCCTCATACAGCGGGTATGCCATGCGATCGTTGGGGTGAAACGCCTGCAGGCTGGGATGGAACTTGAACCCGCGCACGCCGTGCTCCGACACGAGCCTTCGCGCCTGCCGCACCGCCGCAGCCGCGCGCCACGGGTCGACACTGCCGAACGGGATCAGCACGTCAGGGTGCTCGGCGCACGCCTGTGCGACCTCGTCGCTGCGCACCGGCGGGTGGCCGGTCGCCGACTCCGCATCGACCGTGAAAACCACTGCGGCCATGCGATTTTCTCGATAGTAGGCGGCGATGCTCGCGATCGTCGGCATGCGCTCACCGCCCTCCACCCGGAAGTGGCGGGCCGACCCCGACATCAGATGCTCGGGCAGCGAGGGATGCCCGTCCGCGGAGACCTCGGCGTGCACATGCACGTCGATGGCCGTGAGCTCGTCGACGTTCATGCCGCGGGCGCCTGTGGCGGCGCGATCCCGACCGGCTGGACATGAGCCGCAAGCGCGGGCCAGGCCACGGCAATCCCGTCGGCCTCCCAACCCCCATCCTGGTATGCCACTGCCACCTCGGCTGGATGCGTCCACACCGCGAGCTTGTCCCCGCCAACACCGATCGCCTGCCCGGTGATCCCGTCCGACGACGCGGAGGCAAGAAACACCACCAGCCCGGCCGCGTCCTCGGGCGCGCCGAACCCCTCGCCCGCGCGCAGCCATCGCGGCAACGGCGCACCGTCGCGCTGCCATGCCGTCACGTACGGCTCGAACGCCGGGATGGTCGCCGTCATCGCGGTCGCGGCGACCGGGATGACCGCATTGACCGAGATCCCGGCGCGGGCGCATTCCATCGACCACGTGCGCACCATGCCCACGATGGCCGCCTTGGCCGCCGAGTAGTTGGTCTGGCCCGGGTTTCCGCGCTGCCCGGCGGGCGAGCCGACCGCGATGATGCGACCGCCGTCACCCTGCTCGCGCATGCGTTGCACGGCGGCCCGCACGCACGTGAACGTCCCTCGCAAGTGGACGGTGACGACCTCGTCGAACTCCTCGTCGGACATCTTCCACAGGATGCGGTCGCGCAGGATGCCCGCGTTGGTCACGAGCACATCGAGCCGGCCGAACTCGGCCACGGCCCGGTCGACCAGCCGCTGCGCCACCTCGGACGGCCCCACGGCGCCCGGCTCGGCCACGGCCGAGCCACCGGCGGCGACCAGCTCATCGGCCGCCTCCTTGGCCGCGCCCGGGTCGGCGTCGTTGACCACGACGCGGGCGCCCGCGGCCGCCAGCGCCTTCGCATACGCCTGGCCCAAACCCCGGCCCGCACCTGTCACGATGGCCACACGGCCGCTGAGATCCACGATGGTTCCTCCTTCAACGCTCACGGCTGGTAACTCTTGGCGGGTTCCGCCTCCACCGGCCCGCCGATGGCCTTGAGCCCGCCCGGGACCCCGGCGTCGACCTGACAGATGTAGACGGCGCGCGACGGCGGCTGCCCGGCCTTGGTGTAGTCGAGCGTGCCGGCGACCAGGCCGCCCGTGTCCACTCCGGACGTTGCGTGCAACGCGTTCAGGAGGCCCTGTCGGGTCAGATCCTTGCTGTCACATGCCTTTTGCAGGATCTGGCTCATCACCCGCGCCTGCACGTAACCGAATAGGGAGCCGACCTGTGTCGGTACAGCATCGGGATATTCTTTGGAAAATGCCTCCTGCAACTGTCTGGCCGCAGGCGCGTCCGATGCGGGCGGTGCCATGCTCGAAACCACGTAAAGATTTTCGCGCAGCGCGGGCCCCGCCGGGCCGCTCAGCAACTGGGGTGTGAAGCCGGGCCCGTTGGCCACGATGGGCACCGCCAGACCGACCGATTTGGACACTCCCGCCACCGACGCGGTCTGGGTCGGCCCGGCCGACACCAGGATCGCGCTCACCGCGGCGTTGCGCAGCGCTGCCACCTGGGCCGACAGGTCGGAGTCTGACGCCTTTATCTTGTGGCCGACGATCGTGAGCTGGTTGCGCCCGGTCAGATATTGACTGCCCTTGAAGGCGTTCTCGCCGAAGTCTCCCTCGAAGTAGACGTGCCCGACTTTGTCCCCCGCCTTGATTTTGTTGGTACGCAGGAGGAAATCCAGGCCCGCGATGGCCTCGATGTCATAGGTGGTGCCGAGCACCTGAATGTGTTCGTCGGCAAGAACCGACGCCGACCAGCCGCCGAACCCCGCGAACATGTTGTCCTGCCCGATGGCGGGCCGCAGCGCGCTCATCACCGGCGAGCCGAGGATGGTCTGCATGCCCAGCACGTCTCCCGCGATCTCGCGGTAGACCGACACCGCCTTCTGCGGGTCGTAGCCGTGGTCCTTCACCACGACCTCGACCTTGCGGCCGCAGACACCGCCCGCGGCGTTGTGCTGCTTCCAGAACAGTTGGGTGCCCTGCACGATGCTCTTGCTGAGCGAGGCGAAGACGGCGGTGAGGTCCACGAGACTGCCCAGCTTGATGGTCGTGTCGGTGACCCCGGGGCCGGTCTTGACCCCGCCCGCGCTCTGATTGTTTGACGTTGCCTTGTTACACCCGCTCACCGCCAGGCACAGCGCGGCGGTCACGGCCACCAGCATTCGTTTCATGGGACGGCTCCTTGGCTTTAGGGGTGGTGGTGCGGAAGAGCTGGGCGAGCCCGCCGGGTGCGAACAGCAGCACCGCGATGACGGCGCCGCCGTAGAGCAGCCGCGCCGCCTCGGCCGCGCCCACACCGGACTCACCGGGCTGGGCGAGGAACCCGAGCGTTGCGCTGTAGTGGCTCAGGATCGGGGGCAGGGCCGTGACGAGCAACGCGCCCGCGACGGCGCCCGCGATCGAACCCAGCCCGCCGATGATGATCATCACGAGGAAGTCGATGGACATGAGAAACCCGAAGCTGTCGGGCACGATCCGGCCGAACGCCAGCGCCAGCAGCACACCGGACAGCCCGGCATAGGCCGACGAGACGGTGAACACGGCCGCCTTGTAGCGGCGCACATCCACGCCCATGACGGCCGCGGCCACCTCGCTGTCGCGGACTCCGGTCAGCGCGCGGCCGGGCCGGCTCGCGCGCAGATTGCGCCCATACCAGTAGGACAGCGCGACGAGCGCCAACCCCAGATACCACAACCGTTCCAGCGCGCCGTAGGGCACGTTGAGCACGACGAGCTCCGGATCGCTTGCGGTGAAAGAAAACCCGAACAGGTCAAACGGAGCCACGTCGCGCCCGTTGAACCCGCCCGTGATCGCCGTCGCGTTGTAGGCGACGTGCTGGCCGAGGAACACCAGCCCGAGCGAGGCCAGACCGAGATAGATGCCGCGAAGCCGCCCCGCGATTGGGCTGAACATTGCTCCGGCCAGACCCGCGAGTGCGACGCCGCCGACCGCCGCGGCAGGCGACGCAACGCCCGCTGCGGCCAAGCAGGCGTATCCGTAGGCGCCCACGCCCACGAAGAACGCGTGCGCCAGCGACAGCTGCCCGGCCACGCCGACCAGCAGGGTGAGCCCGATCGCGCCGATCGCCGCGGCCATCGCGAAAAGCGCGGTCTGCAACCAGAAACTGGTCAGCGTGAGCGGAGCGGCCAAGGCCAGGAGCAACGCGGCCAGGCCAAGCGTCACGCGCATCGGCCTAGACACGCGTGGCCTCCTTGCCGCCGAACAGACCCGACGGCCGGGCCAGCAAAACCAACAGCATCACCAGGTACGGCGCGACCGAGCCGAATCCGCGCCCGAGAAACGCCAACTGGTCCTGATATCCGGCCGCGAACGTCACGGTCAGCCCGACCGCGAGGCCGCCCACGAGCGCACCCGTGGTGGAGTCGAGCCCGCCCAAAACGGCGGCCGGGACGGCGGCGCCGAGCGCGTGCTGGCCCACCGATCCGGAGATGCCCGGCGACGGGAACGCGGTGAAGAACAGCCCGGCGACGGCG
>NZ_QJUG01000022.1 GCF_003426775.1 Allorhizocola rhizosphaerae
GGCGCTGGCGATGCGGACGCTGGCGACGCGAGGGCTGGCGATCCGGGCGTCGGCCATCCGGGCGCTGGCGATGCGGGCGCTGGCGATGCGGGCGCTGGCGACGTCGGGGCGGGCGCTGTGGGCGACGGCGGTGTGGGCGCTGGCGAGCCGACTGCCGGCCACCACTGCGGCGGTTGCCCATTCTGCTGGGCTGCCGCCGGTGCGACCGGTGGGTACGAGCCGGGGTGCGGTGGCGGATTGTGGCCATGCGGATTGTGGCCATTGGTGGTCACGGCTTCACCTCCAGCGGCGCGATGGCGATCGGCTCGGGGCTGAGGAAGGCGGTTTCGGGCACCGGCAGCGCTATTTCGGACATGGCGTCCAAGCGGCGGTTGAACTCGGTGCCGTTCACCGCGAAGCGGGCGGTGAGGCCGACCGCGTCGATGGGGACCTCGAAGGCGACGTCGGCCTCGACCGCGATGCCGGGCTGCAGCAGGCGCGACCCGTCGACCAGCGGCTGGTCGAGCCGGTCGGAGAAGTGGAAGATGCGCTCCCGCGCGTCATGCACGGCGGCGTAGCGCACGATGCGCGCCTGTCGATGCATCATGAGCCGCACGCGCAGCACGACCCACTTGCCCTGCGTGTCATGCTCCCACTTGTTGGGCGCCTTGATGACCGAACCCACCCGGGCCGACAGCACGGTCATCTCGAACTCGCGCACGTCGACCTTGTCGCTCACCTCGCCCGCACGCAGGAACGGCCGCCCCAGTTCGTCGGTGCCCGGTGTGAACTTGATGACCACGTTGCCCACCGACAGCGCGGAGATCACCAGTATCACGGACCCGGCACGGACGAAAAACCGTTGCAGCGGACCGAGTTTGCGGTGGCGTCCAGCTTCGCTCATGACGAGGGCCTCGCACTGGCGGTGGGCCGTGGACTGGTCGAACCGCTGGGCCTGGCCGTTGGGGTCGTGCTCGGCGTGGGGCGCGGGCCGGTCGTGGGCGACGCCGACGCGGTCGCGTCGCGCTTGTCGAGCACCGGCACGCTGGCCACGGTGTAGGCGTCCTCATTGGGGAACCATTCGTTGCCCTGGGTGAGCGAATTCTCCCGGTATTCCCACGCCGTCACGACCAGCCGAAGCTCACTTGGTACCGGAGAATTCTTTTCCCGCTCCCAAAAGAAGACCACCTTTTCCGGCATGCCGGGATGCAGCTGGCTGATGATGGTGGCATCGCGCATCAGCATGACATCGCGCGCCGAGGTCAGGCCGTCCTCGTCGTTGTCGATGCCCGCGGTCTCGGGCAGCTGGATGACGCCGCTGATGGGTCGGGTCTCATCGGTCTTGACCTCGATCGTCGCCACCACGGCGAGCCAGTGGTTTTCCTTGCGCGGCAACTTCATCGGCCCGAGCTCGCCGACCAGGCGCGCGTCGTGGAGGGTCACCGTCCATGTGCCACCGTCGATGGCGACGCCCGGTCCGGTCGGCGGCGGGCCCTCGGCCTTCTCCCATCCGCCGAAAACTCCGGACACCGCAAGCACTATCGCGCCCACGCCGGCGGCCCACCGCCCGAGCGTCTGCTCCGCGAGCATTGATAACGCTCGGCGGCTCATGCCTTGACTCTCCGTCACCTGCGTCCCCCTCGTCGCCGCGAGGGAGCATAGCCTAGTCGTGCACGCTGTCGAGTAACAGTTGCGCCTGCATGGGCCAGTAGTGGATGCGCAGCTGCCGCCAGGTCGCGCGGGCCCGCTCGGCCAGTTTTCGCGCCTCGTCGCGCTGCCCGCACGCCCGATGGGCCCGCGCCCGGCTGAGCATCGCCATCGCCTGCCCGAACCGGTTGCCGAACGAGGCGAACACCTCATCGGCCCGATCCAGCAGCGCGAGCCCCTGCTCGACGCGTCCACTTTGGATGAGCGCTTCGGCGAGCAGCTGCTCGGAGTATGCCGCGACGAGCCGGTCCCCGAGCTCGGTGCTGATGGCCAGCGCCCGACGCAGGCACCGCTGCGCCGATCCGGTGTCGCCCTGTGTCAGGTGTACCAGCCCCAGCCCGCGCAACGCCTGGGCCTCACCCGCGCGGAACCCGGCCTGCCGGCTGCCGCGCAGGCATCCCGCGAACCGCTCGCGCGCCTGCTCCAACCGTCCCTGCTCGAACCACACCGTCCCGAGGCCGTGCTCGGAGTAGATTTCCGCGCGCCGGTTGCCGATGCGCCGGGCGACCTGCGCGGCGTCTGTAAAGTGGGCGATGCTTTCCGGATAGGAGCCCAGCAGCCGGTGCACGTATCCCAGCCCGGCCAGCGCGGCCGCCTGATAGGGCCGGTCGTCGAGCGCGTGGGCGATGGCGAGCGTCTGATGGTATCGCCGGACCGCCTCGTCGTATTCGTCGCGGATGGCGTGCAACTCGCCGAGATTGCGCATGATCGCCAGCGCTGCCCGTTGCGCCCCCGCCGCCAGGGCCGCGTCGAGAGCCCGGGTGTGCGTGTAGGCCCATTCGTCGTACAGGTTGCGGGTCTCCATGAACTTGGCCATGGCCGCGGCAAGCCCGCACGCGACCTCCGCCGCCTTGACGGATGCGGCCTGCGCGACGAGGGCGACCAGGGTGGGCAACTCGCCCATGAGCCATCCACTCGGGTCGGCGAGCAGAGCCTTGGTGTAACCGTCCGGCAGTGGATGGCGATTGGCGTCGAGCCGATCCACCTTCAGGATTCCGGCCGCGAGCGCGTCGTCGGCCCGCTCGGCGACCGCCAGATAGCCGCCGAAAACCCGGTCGAGCGCGGCGTTGCCGTCGGGCTCCGCCTCTTCGGCATCGGCCCGTTCCTTCGCGAAAAGCCTTATCAAATCATGCATATGGTACCGGGGGAGCCGCGCATTTTCGGCCGACTCCACCGGCTCGACCAGCCACGCCTCGACGAGTGCCTCCAGGCAGCGCTCCGCGTCCGTGACGGTGGCGTCGAGCAGGCACGCCACCATCCACGCCGGGAAATCCGGCGCCTCCACCCGGCTGAGCAGGCGTAATGCCTTGCGCGCCAACGGGTCCAGGCCGTCATAACCCACCGCCAGGGTGGCCCGGACCTCCAGGTCGCCCGCGCACAGCGCGTCGAGCCGCCCGTGCTCGTCGGACAGCTCGTCGGCCAACCACGCCAGCCTCAAGTGGGGCCGGGCCGCGATGCGTGCGGCGGCTATTCGTACGGCCAGCGGGTGGTCCCCGCACAGCCGCGCGATCGTGTCGGCCGCGCTCGGCTCGGCGTCAACCCGTTGCGCCCCAGCGATTTCGGACATCAGCTGGAGCGATTCGCCCCGGTCGAGCACGCCCAGCGGCACGCGCAGCGTGTCGTCGAGCCCGGCCAGGCGGGAGCGGCTCGTGATGACCACCGCCGACCGGCCCGTGCCCGGCAGAAGCGGGCGCACCTGCTGCTCGCCCGCCGCATCGTCGAGCACGATGAGCACGGCCCGGTCGGCCACCAGCGAGCGGTAGGCCATCTGGCGCTCGGTCGGATCGTCGGGCACGGCGGCTCCGGGCACGCCCATGCCGCGCAGCAGCAGGCCCAGCGACTCGTGCGGCGGGCGTGGCCGCGGGCCCATCCCGTGCAGGTCGATGAACAGCTGGCCGTCCGGATAGCGGGGGCGCACGGCGTGGGCCAGCCTGGTTGCCATGGTGGACTTGCCGACCCCGCCCGCGCCCGTGAGGAGCAGGAAGCGTTCGGCCTCCAGCGCCGCACGGGCGCGCGCCATCTCCTCGTGTCGGCCGACAAAGCCCGAAACGGCGGGCGGCAGGAGGCACGAAGCACTGGCAATCACCGCAGGCTCGCCCTGAAGTATCGCCCGCTCAAGGGATTTGAGCTCCGTGCTGGGCTCGATGCCGAGCTCGTCGGTGAACACCCGGTGGGCGTCGCGATAGGCGGCCAGTGCCTCGGCGTGCCGGCCGCTTCCGTGCAGGGCACGCATCAGCCGCAGCCGGAAACCCTCGTGCAGCGGGTGCGCGGCGACCAGGTCCTGCAGCCGGCCGATGACGTCACCGAAGCGCTGCCGGCGCAGGTCCACGTCGATGCGGTATTCGAGCGCGCAACGGTGCAGCTCGTGCAGGCGCGGACGCTCGGCCGGGGCCAGCGACCAGTCGGCGTCGGTGGTGGTCGGGCCCGGCCACAGGGCCAGCGCGGCCTCCAGGGTGTGGGCGGCGTCGTCGAGCCGGCCGTCGGCCAGAGCCTGCTCGCCGGTGCGGGCCAGGCGCTCGAACCGGTGCGCGTCAACCGATTCGGGGTCGGCCTCAAGCCGGTACCCCCCGGAAGGAAGGGTGGAAAGGACACCGGCCGGAAGCAAGCGTCTCAGCTTGGACACATATCCCTGCAATTGGTTTCGGGCATAGGCGGGCGGGCCCTGCGGCCACAGTGCGTCGATGAGCCGGTCCATGGACACGCGCTGCCCCGCCCGCAGGGCCAGCAGCGCCAGGATGGCACGGGCCCGCGGTCCGGGCAGCGCCACCCGCTTGCCATCCACGAGCAGCTCCGCGGGGCCCAGGACGACAAAGGCCAGTTGTGCCATGGCGTTTCCCCGTCTATCGAAGTCTATCGAAAGGTCGAGCCATGTATCGCCGATCCTAACCCGACTGGACGGCGCATACAGCCCAGCGTCATCAGATCTTCAGCGGGCCTTTCCACGATGGTGCACAACGCTGACTTGGATGGAAAGGGTGGGTACCACAATGGCCTCCCTCCGCTTCGCTTCGCTGAGCATGCCTGCTGGTTCGCTCGGGCAAGCTCTCGCGAAAACGGCCCCGGTGCGGCTGGCATTCTTGACCGGTGCGGATACGGCCGATCGCCCATGATGCCCTGGTGGATATGCTGGCCCAACGGCTGGCGTCCTTTCCGCCCGGCCAGTGGGTGCGTGCCGCCATCGACGGTCCGCCGGCGGCCCGCCCGCCCGACCTCGCCGCGCGGCTTGCCCAGGAAATGCCGGCCCGCGGGCGGCCGGCCCTGCACGTGAGCACGGACAAGTTCCTGCGGCCGGCTTCGGTACGGCTCGAGCAGGGGCGCACCAATCCCGACTCCTATTACGAAGGCTGGGTCGACGCGGGCGGGCTGCGGCGCGAGGTGCTCGATCCGCTCGCGCCGGGCGGGACCGGGCGGGTGCTCCCGTCACTGTGGGACCCGGTCACGGACCGCGCGACGCGCGCCGACTACGTCTCACTTGCGCCCGGTGGGGTGCTGCTGGTCAGCGGCGACCTGCTGCTGGGCGGGGAGCTACCGTTCGACCTGACCGTCCACTTTGAGCTCTCGCCGGCCGCCCTGGCCCGGCGGACGCCGAGCGAGCTGGCGTGGACCCTGCCCGCATACGAGCGCTACGCCGACGAGGTCAACCCCGCCTCCTTCGCCGACATCGTCATCCGCGCCAACGACCCGGCCCACCTGGCCTTGGTCGAGGCCTCTGAGATGCACCCTCGTTAGCCTCTGCCAACCACCGGCTCCGCCGCCAGCCGTCTCTCCGACGCGGGGACAAACGATGCGGAGATAGGTTTCTCACCGGCCTGCTGCAGGATGCCGAGTGTGATCGTGCCTATTCCCAGGCGAGTACCGATTGATTCTATACCCTCACGGGCGTAGGGGAACACCACAAAGTAGCCCACTTCCTTGACAAACCTTTGCACGAGCTCGGCAGTGACCTTCGCTCTTGTGGCGAATTCAAAGGTGGCGACGAGATCGATGTCTATAACCGCCAATGGCTTGTCATCGGGCGCGAATATGCGCGTTTCAAAATTGTATCTGCAGTCGAACAGGTCGCCCCGTCGCTTGATATTCGGCGTGATCCGGATGCGCATATTCTCGGCATGCGAAGCATCGTCATCGGACAATCGTTCGCCATGCACCTTTACCGTCCGGATACCAAGCAGCTCCGAGTTTTCGACCAACGTCTCGAAGTCGTCATCGGCAATTCCTCGCGGCTTCTTGACCCGCGGTGCCTCCGGCAAGCGCTTATTGGCCATGGTGTTCAGACCGTCGTTCTGCCGACACCGACACCTCAATCGGCTTGATGGCGGCACGGGCCAACTGTCGATCCTGCAAAGCCCGCCTGATCTTGGCCTTCACATGGGCAGGCAATCTCTCCCCTACCTTGACGTGCCGACTCGATCGATCCGGTGCTACACGCAATTCCTTTTCAAAGACACTGCCGAGGCTTTCCCACTGCCGGTCGAGCGCTTCGGGGACGCCCTGAATGGCCGCATTGACCGCGGCGAGCTGTTGCCTCGACAAATGGTCTTCGTCATCACCCAATTGGAACGAAGAATGAAGCCAGTTCGATACATCCGCCCAGCGCCAGATGCGTTGAGAGCCTTGATCGGCTCCCGTCGCGCCGACGTGTTCGGGAAAGTTTCCGGGACCTCTGATCCCCTCGACCCAGGTGCGAACTGCCTCACGGGTAACCCCGACGCGGTGTGCGATGCCGCTGATGTTTACCAGATCTTGATCGACCTCTACGACATTCGCGCCAAGCAGGTTTCTGATACTTCGGAGGACCTGCATCACCTGCCCGACGGGATCATCGCAGTCCGTGTGGAGTGTGGCGATGACGCGGCCGGAAACCTCGGCCCATGAAAGATCGTTCAAACGCCGATCGAGGATGTCCAGGACGCGTTCGTCGTCGAGATCTACCCCAGTTACGTGCAACGGGATGCGGTACACGGCAATCACCCACCTCGCATCTCTGGATGTTCAGCATAAAGGCTACCGTTGGCGTTTGCCAACATCCTAAAGTTCGCCTCAAACGGCTCTACCGTTCGCTTAAACTCTTACGCAGCCCCGATAGTTGCGCCCTCACGGCCGCCAGCCGAACTTTGAGCTCCTGCTGAATGCGTGTCGGATCCAGCTCAAGTACTTCCTTCCTGGCGGCACTGGCCGCGTTTGCCGCGGCCTCGACCGCTGCAGCGGTGTCAAGTTCCTGCACATCGGCATCAAGATCTCTCGCCTCGGCTCGTGCAAGGGTGGCAAGTTGATCAGATTCTTCCGCTTCAGTCAGCAGAACTGTGATCAAGTCCGACTGCACCTCGGCCTGATCGATGAGGTCTGGGCTAATCCGTACTTCTCGACTGAGTCCGCCAAATGGTGTTCGTACTCCAAGAGCACCGTTGCGGCCGCCGTTAGCGACTCGGCCTTGGCAACAAGCGTGGTTGCCCTTGACGCAACGGACCCGCCCGTGTCGTGCTGGCAGTGCCGAACCTGGCGAATCAGATCCTTCGCTCTCGCCCACGGATTTGCCGGTGTCGAAGATATCGGAACCCTGCAGGTCTGGCCGTACTGCGATGGGTGTGTGCATTTGACAGTGCCAAAACCGTGATCTGTGCTTTTTCGGAAGTGCCAGCCGGCGTTCCGGGCGACGGCAAGTGCTCCTTCGATATCTGGATCCGGGTGCGGCGGCCACGGCGTCGTCGCATCCAGCCATTCATGGCTTTGCCGCCAACCAACTGTCACCTCACCGTGCCGCACAGCGACCGAGACTCAGACATGATGTCATATGTCAATGCTGTTGGCACTTGGCATCGCTATCAGCACCACGGGAGCGTACTGCGGGCGAGATCGTCGCTCGTCGCCGCCGCATGGCTGGCGAGTCTGTCGAATTCGCCGGGACGATACTTAAGATTTTGGACCAATTCGCCGCCAGGCGGCAACTGGACAAGCACGGCGCTCACGCTTGTCACGTGCTGTTGAGGAGCTGACAGTGTACGAGCGGGAGGACGTGGCAGCGGGGTATGCGGGGGACCGGCCGGCGGTGCATGGGCGGATCATCGCGGGACTGGGGCTGCCGCGGGTGCGTGCCGCGCTCGACGTCGGGTGTGGGGCCGGGCTGTCGGCGGTCGCCATCGCGCACCTGGCCGACCTGGTGGTGTGCGTCGAGATCGAGCCGAACATGCTGCGCTATCGGCTGCCCGGCCCGCGTTATGTGGTGGGGTCGGGGGAGCGGCTGCCGTTCCGGGATGGCGCATTCGGGCTGATCACCGCAAGCGGGTCGCTGAACTACATGGACAAGGGCGTGGCCCTGCGCGAGGCGAGACGCGTCCTGGCGCCCGACGGCGTACTCGTCGTGTGCGACTTCGGCACCGGGTGGCCGGACGGGGTCGAGCCGCTGTGGGTGGAGGACCCCGACCCTGACTATCCGATGGACCCGCGTGAGCTGCCGTGGGGGGCATCCGGGCTGCGGCTGGTGTCCTTTGTGGAGCGCCAAGTCCGGGTTGGGATGAGCTTGGATGGGTATGCGCGTTACCTGCGCACCGAGGGCGGGGAGCAGGCCGAGCAGTGGGCCCGGGAGACCCTGCCGACGGTCTTCGATGGATCTTCGTTAGATGTAATCTTCGATACATATGGTGCCTGTGCCCTGCATGACTCGCAGGTAATAGCATGCTGAGAATGGAGCACTCGGAGGCGGTAGAGCGGCTGCGCGCGGCATATCGGGCCCTGCCCGCCGGGGCTCCGGTGCGGCTGGCGAAGCGCACTTCCAACCTGTTCCGGTTCGGCGACGACCGCAGCTCCGGGCTTGACGTGAGCGCGTTCGGGCGCGTCCTGAGCGTCGACCCCGACGCCCGCACGGCCGATGTGCAGGGCATGACCACCTACGAGGATCTGGTCGCGGCGACCCTGCCGCATGGGTTGATGCCCATGGTCGTGCCCCAGCTCAAGACGATCACCCTGGGCGGCGCGGTGACCGGGCTCGGGATCGAGTCGAGCTCGTTTCGCCATGGGCTGCCGCACGAGTCGGTGCTGGAGATGGACATCCTGACCGGCGACGGCCGGGTGGTGACGGCGACGCCCGACAACGAGCATGCCGCGCTGTTTGACGCCTTTCCCAACTCCTACGGCACGCTCGGTTACTCGCTGCGCCTGCGCATCGAGCTCCAACCGGTCAAGCCCTACGTGCGGCTGCGCCACGTGCGCTTCACCGACGCCGACGCCTGCTTCGAGGCGGTGGCCAAGGAGTGCGCGAGCGGCGAGCACGACTTCGTCGACGGCGTGGTGTTCCGGCGCGACGAGCTCTATCTGACCTTGGCGAGCTTCACCGACCAGGCCCCGCACACCAGCGACTACACGGGCCTGGACGTCTACTACAAATCGTTGCGGGGCAAAGAGACCGACTATCTGACGGTGCACGACTATCTGTGGCGCTGGGACACCGACTGGTTCTGGTGCTCCCGCGCGCTCGGCGTGCAAAACCCGGTCGTCCGCGCGCTGTGGCCCAAGCGCTATCGCCGCTCCGATGTGTACCGCAATATCGTCGCCTGGGACCGGCGGCATCGCTTCAGCGACAGGCTCAATAAAATCCGGGGCAGGCTCCCGGAGGAGCCGGTCGTGCAGGACGTCGAGGTTCCGGTCGCGCGAAGCGCCGCGTTTCTCGACTTCTTCCACCGCGACGTGGGCATTTCCCCGGTGTGGTTGTGCCCGTTGCGGTTGCGGGGCAATAAAACCTGGCCGCTGTATCCGCTTGAGCCCGACACGCTCTACGTCAACTTCGGTTTCTGGTCGAGTGTCGCGCTCCAGCCGGGCATGGCCGAGGGCCACCATAACCGGCTCATCGAGGAGAGGGTTAACGCGTTGGGCGGCCACAAGTCGCTCTACTCCACCGTCCACTACGGACGTGAGGAGTTTTGGCGGCTCTACCACGGCGAGGCCTACGCCCCAGTCAAGAGCGCATACGATCCGGCGGGGCGGCTGCCGGACCTCTACGACAAGTGCACGAGGTGAGGTTTATGGGTTTGGCGGACGTTCTTGTGGAGGGGACAGGGCTGTCGGATCTGATCGAGGTCCGGGCCTTCGACGGCAGCCGGGCCGGGCCCAGGGACGCCGATGTGGCGCTGGAGATCGTCTCGCCGCGTGCGCTGTCCTATGTGGCGCAGGCGGGTGGCGACCTCGGCCTGGCGCGCGCCTACATCATGGGCGATCTGGAGATCCACGGTGATCTGCACACCGCGCTGATGGCGACCAGCACGCTCGATCTGGGCACGACCCTCGGCGCGAAGTTCAAGCTGTTCCGCGACCTCGGCGGGCTGAAGCTGCTCAAGCCCGTCCCGGTCCCGCCGGAGGAGGTGCGCAGCCTTCCCGGCCGGCGTCACTCCAAGCGCCGCGACCAGGCCGCGATCGCCCACCACTACGACGTTTCCAACAAGTTCTACTCGTGGATCCTGGGCCCGTCCATGGCTTACACCTGCGCGGTCTATCCGTCCGACGACGCGAGCCTGGAGACGGCCCAGTGGACCAAGCATGACCTGGTCGCCCGCAAGCTGGGCCTCAAGCCGGGCATGCGCCTGCTCGACGTGGGCTGCGGCTGGGGTGGCATGGTGATGCACGCCGCCCAGCACTACGGGGTCAAGGCGCTGGGCGTGACGCTGTCGCTGCGCCAGGCGGAGTGGGCACAGAAGGCGATCGCCGAGCGCGGGCTTTCCGAGCTGGCCGAGGTGCGCCACCTCGACTACCGCGACGTGACCGAGACCGATTTCGATGCCATCAGTTCGATCGGGCTGACCGAGCACATCGGCAAGGCGCAGCTGCCCGGATACTTCAAATTCCTCTACGACAAACTCAAGCCCAACGCGCGGCTGCTCAACCACTGCATCACCCGGCCCAACAACCTCGAACCGGCGTTGCGCGAAAACTACTTCATCAACCGCTACATCTTCCCCGACGGTGAGCTCGAAGGGCCGGGTTACCTGCTCTCGCTCATGACCGACACCGGTTTCGAGGTGCGGCACGAGGAAAACCTGCGCGAGCACTACGCCAAGACGCTCACCGCCTGGTCGGCCAACCTTGACCGGCACTGGGATGAGTCGGTGGCCGAGGTGGGCCTGCGCCGCGCCCGCATTTGGAAGCTGTACCTGGCCGGTTCGCGCTGGGGCTTCGACCGCAATAACATTCAGCTGCACCAGATTCTGGGCGTGAAACTGGATTCCGAGCAGCGCTCGGGCATGCCGCTGCGCCCCGACTGGGAACCGGCTCACCCACCCAAGTAAGGAAAAGCGTTGGAACTACTGCACTCCGGCAAG
The DNA here is from genome assembly GCF_003426775.1 of Allorhizocola rhizosphaerae. Taxonomy (GTDB): domain Bacteria; phylum Actinomycetota; class Actinomycetes; order Mycobacteriales; family Micromonosporaceae; genus Allorhizocola; species Allorhizocola rhizosphaerae. The sequence continues at coordinate 10,992 of NZ_QJUG01000022.1, forward strand.
GTCAGGGATATCTACGGCGACGGCGACGACGTAATTCTCGTCGCGTCCGACCGGGTGTCGGTCTACGATGTCGTACTGCCGACCCCGATTCCCGACAAGGGCCGCATCCTGACCCAGTTGTCGCTGTGGTGGTTCCACCAGCTGGCCGATGTCGTGCCCAACCACACGATCCCCGGCGGGCACGTGCCCGCCGAGTGGACGGGCCGGGCCATGCGGTGCCGGCGCCTGCGCATGGTCGCGGTGGAGTGCATCGCCCGCGGTTACCTGGCGGGGCTGGGCCTGAAGGAATACCGGGCCACGGGCGCCATCTCGGGGGTGGAGCTGCCGCCCGGCCTGCTGGAGGGCTCGCGCCTGCCCGAGCCGGTGTTCACGCCGACGACCAAGGAGGCCGTCGGGGTGCACGATGAGTTCATCACTTTCGACGAGGTGGCGACGCAGGAGGGCAAGGAGATCGCCGAGGAGCTCCGCCACCTCACGCTTGAGGTCTACCGGCGCGGCGCGGCCATCGCGGCCGAGCGGGGCATCATCATCGCCGACACCAAGCTTGAGTTCGGGTGGGACGACGAGGGCATGCTGGTGCTCGGCGACGAGGTGCTCACGCCCGACTCGTCGCGCTTCTGGCCGGCCGATCAGTGGGAGCCGGGGCGGGCCCAGCACGCGTTCGACAAGCAGTTCGTGCGCGACTGGGCGGAGAGCACGGGCTGGGACAAGACCCCGCCCGCGCCCGAGGTGCCCGACCACATCGTCGAGGCGACCCGGGCGCGCTATGTCGAGGTTTACGAGCGCATCACCGGCGAAAAGTGGCGTTAGACATGGTGATTCTGCGATCCCAGGCCGAAATCGACCAGATCCGTGAGTCGGGGCGGGTGGTGGCGAGCGTGCTGTCGGCCGTTTCCGAGGCGGCCGCGCCGGGCGTGCTCCTGTCCGAGCTCGACGCGCTGGCCGCCGAGATGATCGCGGCGGCCGGGGCAAAGCCGTCGTTCCTGGGCTACCACCCGTCGTGGGCGCCGATCCCTTATCCGGCCGTGCTGTGCCTGTCGGTCAACGACGCGGTGGTGCACGGGATCCCCGACCACTACCGCCTGGCCGAGGGCGACCTGCTGTCGATCGACTGCGGCGCATACATCGAGGGATATCACGGCGACGCGGCCGTGACCGTCGCGATCGGACAGGTCGACGAGGCGGCGCAACGGCTTTCGGCCACGACCGCGCGGGCCCTGGCGGCGGGCATCGCGGCGGCCGTGCCGGGTGCGCGCATCGGCGACATCTCGCACGCCATCGAGGCCGTGGCCCGGGGCGCGGGTTACGGCCTGCCCGCAGGGCTGGGCGGGCACGGCGTCGGCACGGCCATGCACGCCGAACCGTCGGTGCCCAACACCGGCCGGGCGGGCCGCGGCATGGTGTTGCGCGAAGGGCTGGTCATCGCGATCGAGCCGATGCTCATCGAGAGCGGGGCCGACGGCTGCCACACCGCGCACGACGGTTGGACCATCCGCACCGACGACGGCAGCCGGGCCGCGCACTTCGAGCACACGATCGCGGTCACCGCCGCGGGCCCGCAAATTCTCACCGTCTGATGCTCACCGACGTCGAAGTCGCGGTAAAAGCCGCCCAAGCGGGCGCCTCGGTGGTGCGCGCGGCATACGGGAAACCCTTGGCGCGCTTCGACAAGGGCGCGGGTGACTTCGCCACGGCCGCCGACATCGAGGCCGAGCGCGCGATCCTCGACGTGCTGCGGTGCGAGCGGCCGGGCGACGCGGTGATCGGCGAGGAGACTGGCCGCACGGGCGAGTCCGACCGCGTGTGGCTGGTCGACCCGCTGTGCGGGACGCGGAACTTCGCCGCGCAGACCCGCTGGTCGCAGTCAATGTGGCCCTGCGGGACGGGCCTGCCGCGTGTGCCGATCCGTTCACGGGTGAGGTGTTCCGCACAGACGGCGCGCTGACCCCTTCTGCGGTGTCCGGGTTGGTCGAGCTCGACCTTGACACCGGATCGGCGACCGCCGCCCTGCTCGCCGACGCCTCGTTCCGCGAGCTGTTCAGTCCGCGGGTGGTGTCCACCTCACTCGCGTTGACGTGGGTCGCGGCCGGACGCCGCGCGGCCTATGTCGTCGACCGCAATGTGCGCGACAGCGTGCACTTCGCCGCGGGCATCGCGCTGTGCCAGGCCGCGGGCTGCGTGGTGACCGGGCTGCCGGGCCAGCCCCTGCACTCCGGCGTCGGCGGCCTCTCCAGGCCATGGCCAGCACGCGCATGTTCGGGCTATTGCCCGCATGTGGGGCCCATGGCCACACGAGCCGTGGCGCCGCTGGACATCAGGCCTGCGTGGAGGCCGTCACCTCCTGAGCCTCGGACAGCAGGGTGTGCAGGTCGTCGGTCGGCAGTCGCAGCTCCTCGCAGATAGCCGGCGCCTGCGCCGGCGAGCGGTCGCCTCGTCGCCGGCGCTCGCCGAGCAGGCGCTCCTGCTCTATGCGGCCATCACCTGAGACTCACGCCCGTGGACATCATCAGCGCCAGGGTCGACTCCGACCCGGGAATGACCACATCACCCAGATCGCGCCAGCCCCACCGGGCGTAGAGCGAACGTAAATCAAGCGCCTGATGGGTGAGCAACATGCGCGGCGAGGGCGCCTGGGCGAGCAGGGCGTCGTGCAGCTTGCGCCCGATCCCGCGGCCCTGATGCAGCGGCGACACGGCCAGCTCGACGAGCTCGAACGCCTCGCCGAAGGATCGGCTCGGATCCAGGCTCGCGCAGAACGAGTCCACATATCCATAGGCGAAGCCGGCGAGCCCATCATCGAGGCGCGCCACGGTGAGCCGGAAACCGGGCCGGTCCAGTGATTCGTAGAAGCGGTCGACCACCTTGACCGCGCGGGCCGGCGGCTCGCGCCACGGCTCACCCGCGAAAGCCTGCGCACACAACGCGATCAGCTCCTCGCGCAGCCCGTCGATCTCCGGGCAGGAGAGATCTTCGAGGATCATGTTCGCAGGTTACCTACGCCTACGGGCGGCACACAATCTCACCGTGCGGGACGATCAGCCAACCGTCCGTGGACGCGGCCCAGCTCAGCCACGCTTCCGACAGCCGGGTGAGCTCCTCGCGCGACCGGCCGGATTGTCGTGCCAAATCCGACTCCACGATCCGCTCCGCCCACATGCCGCCCCAGAAACGCCGTTCTTCGGGCGTCGCGAAGCACCAGACGCTCGCGCTCGGCGCGATGTCGGTCATCCCCGCGCGCTGCGCCCACGACAGCAGCCTTCGGCCTGCGTCGGGCTCACCGCCGTTGCGCCGCGCCACTTCGAGATACAGGGCCAGCCACTCATCCAACTCGGCGAGCTCCGGATGCCACGCGAACGCCCGATAATCGCTGTCCCGCGCGGCGACCACGCCTGCAGGGCGGCAGACCCGGCGCATCTCGCGCAGCGCCTGGACCGGGTCGGCCACGTGCTGCAGCACCTGATGGGCGTGCACCACGTCAAACATCCCGTCGTCAAACGGCAGCCGGTGGATGTCGGCCACGGCGAACTCGATGTTGCCTTGCCCCCGCCGCGCGGCCTCGGCCCGTCCCAACTCAAGCAGCGGCTCGCTGGTTTCGGTGGCCGTCACGGGCCCCGGAGACACGATCGCCGCCAGGTCGGCGGTGATGGTGCCCGGCCCGCATCCTATGTCCAGCAGCGACATCCCGGGCTTCAGGTACGGCAGCAGGTAGGCCGCCGAGTTGTCCGCCGTGCGCCAGCGATGTGAGCTCAGCACCGACTCGTGATGGCCATGCGTGTACATGCCAACGACCCTAATCAGGCCCGCCCAGAATATGGGAGCTATCTCCCGGATAGTGGGAGTAAGGCCGGGCGGCGCCTCGCCGCCAGATCCTCGATCCAGCCCAGCCCGACCACCGCGAGTCCAAGCAGGACAGTGCCGAGCGCGATCGCGGCCGCCTTGCCTGTCACGTCGTGCAGCGGATCGAGGCCGAACAATCCCACGATCGTCCCCGCGCCCAGCAGCACGGGCAGGTGCCAGATGTAGATGGTGACCGCCCGCGCGTTGAGCGCGGCAATGACCCGGCGCAGCCGCGGGAACCGCTCCATCCACTCCATCCGCGGGCGCAGGCGCATCAGCACGAGCACGAACCCGATGCTCCACAGCTGTTCGGCGATCGGGTCGACCAGCGGCGACTGGTCGGGCGTCACCACCATCAGGCCCCACGCCAAGCCCGCGACCGCGAACAAGCCCGCGATGATCCCGCACACCCGCCACGGCACCCGATCCAGGAGGCCGGTGTAACGGGCGAAGCCGAGCACCCACGCCGTACCGTAAAAAGCCGTTGAAGAGATGACGTCGCTCGCCTCACTCATCGGCGGCAGGTTCACCAGCGGGGAGTAGAGCAGGGCCGACACCGCCAGCGGGGTGGTCAGCGTCGCGATCGGCCAGCGCTTGAACGCCCACCACAGGACCGGCGTGAGCAGGATGAACCACAGATAGGCGCGCAGGTACCACAGCGCCATGGCGAACGCGCCGCCGGTCTCGTTGGTGATCGGGTTGGCCAGCGGCACGACCCAGTACAGCAGCTCCGACCACTTGATGCCGGACCAGCCTTGGATCAGCATCACCGGCACGGCCACCGCGGCCAGGCCCCACAGCGGCGGGAGCAGCCGCCTGACCCGCGACCACACGGTGTGCGCGGCGCCGGCCCGGTCCAAAGAAGACGCGGCGAGAAACCCGGCCAGCGCGAACATGATCGGCATGGACGGGAACAGCATGGTCATCCAGCCGATCCACAGCGTGTGGTGCAGGTAGACCCGCGCGATCGCCACCGCGCGCAGGGTGTCGACGTAGGAGCTTCGTGTTTGCGTACGCGTCGTATGCGTATGAGTCGCCGTAAGCATCAACCAAACCCTACAAACAACCGCAATAGTCCTCGAAGCCGGGCATCAACCTTTTACACGATTCTTACCGGACAAAGTGGATGGTGCATGATGCTGGAATGACTTCCACATACCTCTCCACCAACCCCGCCAAACTCGACGACGTCGTTCTTGACGTATCGCTCTGCGCTCAGAGCGGGCTCAAAGCGGCGGCCGGCGAGGCCAAGCGGGCGCAGCGGGCGTGGGCCGACCTCCCGGCGCCGGTGCGTGGCCAGGTGATCGCCAACATCGGCGCGCTCGTGGAGGCCAACGCCGAGGCGCTGGCCGGGTTGGTGACGCGCGAGATCGGCAAGCCGATCGCCGAGGCGCGCGGCGAGGTGCAGGAGATCGTGGACACGTGCCGGTTCTTCCTGGGTGAGGGGCGCCGGCTCTACGGGCAGACCGTGCCTTCGGAGATGCCTGATAAACAACTGTTCACGTTCCGCGAGCCGATCGGGACCGCGATGGTCATCACGGCGGGCAATTTCCCGGTCGCTGTGCCCTCGTGGTACCTCGTGCCGGCGCTGCTGTGCGGAAACACCGTGGTGTGGAAGCCCGCGTTGTACGCGGCTGCGTCTGCCGAGGCGCTGGCGCAGTTGTTCGTGCGCGGTGGGCTGCCTGACGGGGTGCTCACGGTCGTGCACGCCGACGGGCCGACCACGTTTGCCGGGCTTTCCGCATGCTTGGAGGAGGGCCTGATCCAGAAGGTGGGCTTCACGGGCTCGACGGAGGTCGGGCGGGCCATCGGCGAGCTGTGCGGGCGGCACCTGCAAACCCCGTGCCTGGAGCTCGGCGGCAAGAACCCGATGGTGGTCGCGCCCGACGCCGACCTCGACCTGGCCGTGGAGGGCGCGCTGTTCGCGGGCTTCGGCACGGCCGGGCAGCGGTGCACGTCGCTGGGCACGGCCATCGTGCACGAGTCGATCCACGAGCCGTTCCTGGCCAAGCTGCGGTCCACTGTGGACCAGGCCCGGCTCGGTGATCCGACACAGGACGTGCTCTACGGGCCGTTGCTGGACGGCAAGTTCGCCGAGAGCTTCGAGAAATACCTGGGCTGGATCAAGGACTCGCATTCGGTACACGGTCCGGTCGGGCGGATCGGTGCGGGCAACCCACGGCCGGGGTTCGTCGGGGATCCGTCCGGTGGGCTGTTCTACCACCCGGTGATCGTCGATGGCGTGCGACCGGGAGACGAGCTGTTCGACCACGAGACGTTCGGGCCCATCATCGGGGTGACCACGTACTGCACGCTGGACGAGGCCATCGAGCTGGCGAACGCGCCCGGGTACGGCCTGTCGAGCTCGATCTACACGCGCGATCCGAAGCAGGTGTTCGCTTTCCGGCGCGGGATCAGCGCGGGCATGGTGAGCGTGAACAACTCGACGTCGGGTGCCGAGGCGCACCTGCCGTTCGGCGGCAACGGACGCTCGGGCAACGGCAGCCGGCAGTCGGGCATGTGGGTGCTCGACCAGTTCACCCGGTGGCAGGCGATGAACTGGGACTACTCGGGCCGCCTGCAGAAGGCCCAGATGGACACCGTCACCGTGCAGGCGGACCTCACCTATCGGCTGTAGACATCACTCGCCGGTGTGGGCGTGGGTCGCGGTGACCGGTTTGGACTGCGACGAGCCATGCTGGCGCAGGAAGATGCTCAGCACGATGAGCGCCCCCACGGCGAGGAACTCCGACTGCCAGTTTTGCATGGACTGGAACCAGAATTCGGAGGTACCGAGAAACTCCCACACCGTGACCGGCGGTGCTCCGGCCTGCATGGCCTGCTGCTCGTTGTACTGCGCGGTCCCGGCGAGCAGGTGCCCGAGGAACGACAGGCCGAAGATGCCGAACAGCGCGATGGACAGGCTGTTGCGGTAGACCATCTGCCGGAGGTCCTTGGCCCGTGACCACTTCGGCGACCGGCTCGTGGCGTTTTCGGGGTAGTCCTTTTCGCGGTCCTTCTGGCGCAGCGGCTTGGACTCGGGCGACCCGCGCTGCACCAGCCACGCCGTGAGCAGCACATAGGAGCCCATCTGGAGGAACTCGGACTCCCAGTTCTCGAACATGGCCTCGCCGAAGTGGCCTGTGCCCAGATATTGCCAGTAGCCAATGGTCTCGCGGCCGCCCTGGACGAGCTCCTCATTGTGCACATGCCAGCCGAAGACGCTCTGCAGGACAAGGAAAACCACGAAGGCGGTCAACATGACGAGCGAGAGCCCGTTGAACCACAGCCAGCGACGCATGCCTCATGATTCCCCCGAAAGCGCGACGCTCAAGCGCGCTTGCCGGAGCGTACTTGCCAAAGGGCCTTGAGCAACCAAAAGCACTGGTTGTTTACAAGCATGTTAATCGATGGCTATGGTGTGTGTGGAAGCGCTCCCACACATGTTGCACCCCCTCCCGAGTGGATCCTCCCTGCCCAAGGAGTGACATGCACACCAGGAAAAGACTCATGAGGGCGGCCGCCGCGACGCTGCTCGCGATCACCGCCACCGTCGTCGGCCTGCTCGCCGCCCAACCGGCGCAGGCCGTGGTCATCTGCGAGCAGTTCGGCACGACCGTCGCCGGCAGCTACATCATCCAGAACAACCGCTGGGGCACCAGCGCCACGCAGTGCATCAACACCACGAGCAACGGCTTCACCGTCACCCAGCAGGACGGCCAGGGCAACACCTCCGGCGCACCGGTGTCCTACCCGTCGATCTACCTGGGCTGCCACTACAGCAACTGCAGCCCGAACTCCCCGCTGCCCAAGCAGATCAGCACCATCGGCACGGCCAACAGTTCGATCGGCGTGAGCTACCCGTCGAGCGGCACGTTCAACGGCTCGTACGACATCTGGCTCAACGCCGACACCAACGTGTCGGGCGTGCAGGACACCGAGATCATGATCTGGCTCAACCGCCAGGGCAACATCCAGCCCATCGGCTCGCAAACCGGCACGGCGAACATCGCCGGGCGCGGCTGGCAGGTCTGGACCGGCAGCAACGGCCAGAACAACGTGGTGTCCTACCTGTTCACCGGCTCGGTCATCACGAGCTTCAGCTTCGACGTGATGGACTTCATCCGGGACACGTTCACCCGCGGCTCGCAATACGGCACCTCGGCCTGGTACCTGACCAGCATCCAGGCCGGATTCGAGCCGTGGAGCGGCGGCGTCGGCCTCGCGGTCAACTCGTTCTCCGCGTCCGTCACCAACTCCGGCGGCACTCAGCCGCCCGGCACCCCCGGCACGCCGACCACGTCCAACGTGACGTCCAGCTCGGTCACGCTCAACTGGGCCGCCTCGTCCGGCACGGTCAACAGTTACCTGATCGAGCGCGCGACCGGCGCCACGAGCACCAGCTTCACCCAGGTCGGCACGTCGTCGTCGCCGAGCTTTACCAACAGCGGCCTGGCCGCCAACACGACCTACCGGTACCGCGTGCGCGCCCAGAACAACGCGGGAACCTCCGGCTACTCGGGCATCGTGAACGTCACCACCACGTCCGGTGGCGGCGGTGGCGGCTGCACCACGACCGCCACGCCCAGCAGCCAGTGGAACAACGGTTACGTGATGAACGTGACCGTCACCAACACCGGCACCAGCACGCTCAACGGCTGGACGTCGACGGTGACGCTGCCGTCCGGGCACGCCCACACCGGCTCGTGGCCGACCGCCGCGACCGTCAGCGGCCAGACCCTGACCCAGCGCAACCAGAACTGGAACGGCTCGCTCGCGCCGGGTCAGTCCGCGACGTGGGGCTTCCAGGCCTCGCGCCCCAACGGAAGCACCCAGCTGCCGACGTCGTTCGGCTGCACAAGTCCATAGGACTAAACAGTTTTGATGACCGACCGCAGGCCGGGCACCGCGATCTCGTGGGCCCGCCTGCGGGCCGGCCAGTCCAGCGCGACCAGCCGCTCGCCGAGGGCCGTCCACAGTAGACCGTCGGCACCGGATGCGAGGCCCGACAGCGGCGCGTCCAACTGCCAGTCCGCCGACAGGTCCGTCAGGCGTGCCCCGGCCCCGACCAGCAGTGGATAGCCGTGCGCGAACGCGTCGCCCGCCGAACCGGTGAACCGCTTGACGGACAACAGGTGCAGCCCTTCCAGGTCGATCTCGGCGACGGCTCCCGCGGCCGCGTTCACGGCGCACAGGTTGTTGCTCAACGCGAGCGCGTGCGCCTCGATCGGGGACTCGCCGAACGGGCTCGGCAGATCGATGCACATCGCCCAGCCCTCGGCCAGATGCAGCGCGTGGATGAAGGCGTGAATCCCGGGCGCGTCCGGCCGCACCCCGAGCAGCTGACCGGTGTGCTGGTGGTCGCCGCCGTGGGCGTAGAGGCTGAACAGGATGCCGCGCCGCGCGTCCCAGACCGCCTGCCGATAGTGGCCCCGCATGATTTCCTCGGCCTCGGCCGGTACCACACCTTTGCCTCTGATATTCAATCGTTGCAGCTCGCCGGTCCGCAGATCCAGCAGGCGCACGCGATACGAGTCGGGCTGGTGGTCGAGCACGTAAAGCTTGCTGCCGTCGGGGGAGAACGCCTCCGGCTCGATGTCGCCCGGCACGTCGAAGGCCCGATCCAGGCCCGCCACATGGATTTTCGTGGCCTTGCCGGTCCGGCGCACCAGGGCCACGCGCTCGCCAACCATCGCGGACGGCTTCCACTCGCCCTCCACCTTGGACAGAGCGGAGCGTTCGTGCGAGGCGAGGCTCCAGATCGACAGCTGCGAATCGCGCAGCACCGCCAGCCCACCGTGGTCCACCGGAAGCACCGCCGGGCCCGGCTCGATCACCCACTTGCCGGTGCCCGCATCGACCACGCCCATGCCGTTGGCGTGTTTGACCAAAACCTTTTCCTTGGGGGTACCGGGTGAAGCCACCGGTTTGCACGCGGCCAGCACACCAAGCCCGACCGCCCCCGCCAGCACCTGCCGTCTCGTCGTCGTCATGCCCAGCACGAGTCACGCCGCGCCATCCCGGTTCCATCCGCCGCATGGGAGGGCGGCGGCGCCCTCCCATGCGCCTCTCGCTGTGGGAAGCTCAGCCGCGGAGGGCGGCCTCGACGATGCCGGCGTAGCCGACCTGGCCGTTGCGGTTGGGGTGGTAGGACTCGCCGATGGGCCACGACGTGCCGTTGATCCACTCGACGTCGTCGCAGACGGCGTGCCCGCTGTAGGCCGGGCGGGCATCCACGAACAGGATCCCGTTGGCCAGCGCGCGAGCCTTGGTCGTCTCGGCGAGCAGGTTCGCCGCGGAATTGAGCCGGGACTGCTCCCCGGGCGAGATGCGCGCGATCGCGTTGCACTCCTCGCCGTTGAACAGGCGCGGGTACCCGACGGCGGCGATGCGGGCGTTGGGTGCCCGGCCCTTGATGGTCGAGTAGAGCTGGTTCAGTTGGCCGGGAAGCGTGTTGCGGATGTAGTTCTCGGCCGCGTCGATCTCGTTCCAGCACGTGTAGGGCCACGGCTTCGCGCACTGGATGATCACCGAGGTCCAGCCCAGGTCGTTGCCGCCCGCGCTGACCGTGACATAGGCCGTGCCCGCGTTGAGGCTGCCCAACTGTCCACTGAGGATGCCCGGGATCTTCGCGCCCGAGCACGCGGCGAAGGTGAGCGCGGCGCCGAGGCGAGCGGCGTCGATCACCGGGTAGGCGTGCGGTGAGCGTTGGCAGCCACCGCTGTCGGAGTAGTACTCCCGGGTGCCGACGCCGGAAGAGTAGGAATCGCCAAGGGCCGTGTAGGCGGGGGCGGCTGCCTTGACCGGGCTGCTCAGGCCGAAGGTGACGACCATCGCTAGCACGGCGGGCCAGGCGATGCGGCGATAGACGGACATGGCGGGGGTCTCCATTCCATCGATGTTGATTTGTGTCCGATCAGGATGAGAGAGATCAGGTCATCTGTCAATACACCTCCCACCTGGGGTCTACATGCGACATGATCTGTACGTGGTGCCCTTATTCCGGCCGATGCTCGCGACCCTCGGGAAGCTCCCGACCGGGCCGCGGTGGAGCTTCGAGTTCAAATGGGACGGTGTGCGCGCGATCGTCGGCGTCACGCCCGACTCCGTGCGCGCCATGTCGCGCAACGACATCGACATCACGCCCAGCTATCCGGAACTGCTGGGCCTGCCGGCGCAGCTGGGCAAGCGCCAGGTCGTGCTCGACGGGGAGCTGGTGACCCTGGACAAACGCGGCGCCCCGTCTTTTGGGTTGCTGCAGCAGCGCATGCACGTGCGCAGGCCCGATCCTTCGCTGGTGGCGCGGTTTCCCGTGCTGTATTACGTGTTCGATCTGCTGTGGATGGACGGGGAGACGCTCACCGGGTGGTCCTACGCGCGCCGGCGCGCGGCCCTGGAAAAGCTGCGCCTGCGCGGGACGTCACCGATGTCCGTGCCGCCGCGCTTCCCCGGGCCGGGGCAGGACGTGCTCGAAGCGGCCGGGGCCAACGGGCTCGAAGGGGTGATCGCCAAGTCCACCGAGTCCGTATATGAGCCGGGCCGGCGGTCGCTCGCCTGGATCAAGACGCCGTTCAATCAGACACAGGAGGTCATCGTCGTCGGGTGGAAGGCGGGGGCCGGGCGACGCGAAGGGATGATCGGCTCGCTGTTGCTGGCGGCGTACAACGAAAAGGGAAAGCTGGATTTCCTCGGGCACGTCGGCACCGGGTTCACCGATGCCGCACTGGTCGACCTGAGCAAGCGGCTCGCGCCGCTCAAGCGGGCAACGTCCCCTGTGGACGGTGCGGAGGTGCCGCGGGAGCACGCCCGCCACGCCAACTGGGTGCGGCCGGTGCTCGTCGGGGAGGTCGAGTTCCGCAGTTGGACGCCGGACGGCCGGATTCGCCACGCGGCGTGGCGAGGCGTGCGCATGGACAAGAACCCCAAGGAGGTCCTGCGACCCTCGCTACCGTTGTGACGTGCGAGCTTCGCGGATGTTGAGCCTGCTTTTGCATCTGCAGGTACGAGGCCAGCTCAGCGCCGGCGAACTGGCGCGGTTGCTGGAGGTCAGCGAGCGTACGGTGCAGCGCGATGTCGAGGCACTGGTGGCGTCGGGCGTGCCGGTGCGCACCGTGCGTGGCCCCGCTGGTGGATACCGGCTCGCCGGCGGCTATCGCACGCGCCTGACCGGTGTCGGGCTCGACGAAGCGGGGGCGCTGGCGTTCCTCGGGCTCGCCGGTCCGGCGCAGCAGCTCGGGCTCGGCGAGATGCTCGAAGGCGCGCGGATGAAGGTGTGGGCGGGCCTGACCGGCGAGGCGCGGGAGCGGGCCGGGCGCACGGTCGAGCGGTTCCACCTCGACCCGGTGCGGTGGTATGGCACAGCCGAGCCGGTGCCGTGCCTGACCGAGCTCGCCGGCGCGGTGTGGCGCGATCGACGGATACGTATGCGCTATGTGCGCGGCGGGCGGGCCGTGGAGCGGGAGGTGGACCCGCTGGGGCTCGTGCTCGCGGGCGGCGAGTGGTATCTGGTGGCCCTGCGGGACGCGGACAGGCGCACCTATCGGGTGTCCCGGATCGCGGCCGTGGAGGCGCTGGACGAGCCGGTGTCCCGCCCGCCGGGGTTCGACCTCGCGCAGTCGTGGGCCGATGCGCGGCGGGAGTTCGAGGACGAGCGGGCGCGGGCGGTGGAGGTCACCATGCGCGTGGCGGCGCGGGCGCTGCCGCGGCTGCGGCGGCTGGTGCCGGTGCACGGGCAGGACCGCATCCCGCTGACGGCCACGGGGATGGTTGAGCTGACCGTCCCGTTCGACGACGACTACTGGGCGCTGGTGTCGGTGCTCAGCCTGGGCTCGGCCGTCGAGGTGCTCCGCCCGGCAGGGCTGCGACGGCGTGTGGCCGGCGAGGTTCGCGCGGCCGCCAGGCGGTACACCTTGAAATCTGCAGTGACGGAGATATAATTTCTGCAGTGAGTGGGTCACGGTTGCCAGGCATATTCTCGGCCGCAAGGGGGTGATCGCGCATGGGTTTGCTGGTTCCGTCCCACTATCACCGGCGCCGCCGCCATCCGGCGTTCCTCAGCCGGCCACCTTCGCGGCGCGACCGCCGGCGTGCGCCATAGCGCGGACCACGCGCCATAGCGCGGACCACGCGCCATAGCGCGGACCACGCGCCATAGCGCGGACCGTAAGACCCGATCAGCAGCTGACGTGTTGTGCAAACTTTGGGAGGTGTGTTGGTTATGCTGCTGCGTTTCGATCCGTTCCGTGACTTCGACCGGCTCACCAACGAGGTGTTCGGCGCCGCCCGCACCCCGGCCCTGATGCCGATGGACTGCCTGCGCACGGCCGAGCAGGTGATCGTCCGGTTCGACCTGCCGGGCATGGACGCCGACTCGCTTGAGGTCACGGCGGAAAACCAGACCCTGACCGTCAAGGCCGAGCGGACCCGCAAAGACCCGGAGGGCGTGACCTATCTGGTGTCCGAGCGGCCGTCGGGCAGTTACAGCCGCCAGCTCGTGCTGGGCGACGGGCTCAACACCGACGACATCAAGGCCGAATATCGCGATGGCGTGCTGACGCTGAAGATCCCCGTGGCCGAGCGGGCCAAGACCCGCCGCATCGAGATCACGCGAGGCGCCGGCCAGGGCGCGATCGACAGCCACGAGGGGCACAAGATGATCTCGGGTGAGAGCACGGCCGACGAGCTCAAGCCGGTTGGCGTCGGCACCTGATTCGGATCGATACCACGCGGGGTGCCCCCGGGCACCCCGCGCTGCCATCCTTGGGGAGGAGCGCCGCGGCATGGTCAGACGGGAGCCACACCGGCTCGACGACTCCGCTTACCCGGCCTACAGCATGGGCGCGGCGGCCGGAGCGCTGGGCGTGACACCCGCGTTCCTGCGCGCGATCGAGCAGGCGGGCCTGTTCGACGCGCATCGTTCGGGTGGTGGGCACCGGCGATACAGCCGCGACGACCTTGAGCGCGCCGACCGGGCACGGGCCCTGGTCGACGACGGCATGCGGCTGGACGCGGCCGTGCGCATCGTGAGCCTGGAGTACCAGCTGGCCGCGGCCAACACGATGATCGAAACGTTGCGCCACAGGCTCGCGCGGCAGGAGCCGCGGTCCGGGTGAGGCGGGCCCCGTTGCCGCGCGGCAGTTGACTTAGCCTTCGATTTGCACGCTGGGGGCGAAACGGGCGACGGCCGCGCGCACCTCGTGCGGCTGGAGGCGGTCGTCGAGCTGGTGGCTGACCCGAGTGCCGTCGGACAGCTGGACCAGCACGTGGTCGCGGCTGGGCGACCACGTGCCGCCGCCCGAGCGGTACAGGCCGACCAGGGTCACCGACCCCCACGGGATGGGTGTGTCATGCTCGCGGAAGCGGATGCCGTGCTCATTGATCTCGGCGAGCAGGCGGTTGCTGTCGCGGGCGCGCATACGCCAGTTGAGGATGCCGAAGCCCACAATGGACAGTGCCAGCACGGCGATCAGCCACGGGTCGCCCGCGAACATCAGCGCGAAGCACGGTATCGAGTAGAACACCGTGCTGCCGATCGCCCACAGCTTGTCGGCCCGCGACCACGTGACCCGGCGCACAAACGCATCCACGGATATAAGGGTCTCAGAGCGGGCCACCGTGCGGGAGGGGTGAGTGTGGCCCGCACGAGGGCTATCATCCGATGATGTTGGTCGTGCGCCCCACCGATGAGCTGAGCGGCGAGACGCTGGCCGAGATCCGGTCATTGCTGGACGACGCGTTCGGCGGCGAGTTCGACGAGCACGACTGGGAGCACTGCCTTGGCGGGCAGCATGTCCTGGCCTACTCCGGTGACCGTCTCGTGGCCCACGCGTGCGTGGTCGAACGGACCCTGCGCTGCGGCGACGTGCCGCTGCGCACCGGCTATGTCGAGGCGGTGGCGGTGCGGCCAGGCGAGCAGGGGCACGGGCATGGGCGTGCGGTCATGGCCGCGTCGGCGACGCTGATCGAGGACGGGTACGAGATGGGTGCCCTGTGCACCGGCAAACCCGCGTTTTATGAGCGGCTGGGTTGGAAGTTGTGGCGCGGACCGTCCTATGTGGATGCTGCCGACGGGCTGCGGGCCACGCCCGAGGAGGACGGCGCGATCCTGGTGCTGCCGGTGGCCGGGCCGGCCGACCTGACCGAGCCGATTGTCTGTGACTGGCGCGAAGGGGATGTGTGGTGAGGAACCTCGCGGCCAATCTCGCGCAGCGCGCGCGGCGGTTGCCGGATCGGGTGGCCGTGCGGCTCGACGCCGAGACGCCCACGCCGACCGTCGGCGAAGTCACCGCGGGTCGTCACCTTGAGGCACAGCCTCCGGTTCGAGGCCCCATGCGGACTCCAGCGGATCCGGGCGGCGACGACGCGGGCGTGGTGGCCGGAAACGCAAGCCAATGGGGCGGCCGCGCACGGCGAGGGCGGCCAGGGCCGTGGTGATGGGCACGGCCGCGATCAGGCCGATGGTACCGACCGCGCTGCGCACGATCTCCTGCGCGAGCTGTTCGCTTTTGAGCATTTGCAGCCAGCCGCCGTTGCTCTGCCCCGGCCCGGCGCTCAGCAGCAACAGCAACGGCAGCGAAGCGCCCGCGTAGGCGAGCACGATGGTGTTGATGACCGAGGTGATGTGCGCCCGCCCGACCCGGCTTGCCGCGCGGTAGAGCTCGGCGAAGCCCATCGCGGGGTTGGCCCGCGCCAGCTCGGCGACCGTGTACGACTGGGTGACGGTCACGTCGTCGAGCACCCCGAGCGCGCCGATGATGATGCCCGCGAGCAGCAGGCCCAGCATGTTGACATCACCGTATTGGATGGTCAGGAACGACGCCTGCTCGTCGGCGACCCCCGTCAGGTGCAGCGCTGCGGTGGTGAAGGCGGCCAGGGCTCCGGTCAGTGCGAGGCTGGCGAGCGTGCCGAGCACGGCCATGGAGGTTTGTGTGCTGAAGCCGTGTGTCAGATACAGCACGACCAGCATGATGGCCGCCGACCCGACGATCGCGACGAGCAGCGGCGGCTCGCCCTGCAGGATCGCCGGCACGATGAACGCGAGCAGCACCATGAAGGTCACGCCCAGTCCGGCCAAGGCCGTCACCCCGCGCCACCGTCCAAACGCGACAATGGTGAGGGCGAAAATCAAAACCAGGAGCCATATTTGGGTACCGCGTTCGTGATCGATGATTTCGTAGCGCGTCCCGGTCGGGTCGTCGAAGCTGTCTCCGTAGACGAGGATGACGCGATCGCCGGGCTTGACGACGGGCGCGCCCGGCCCGGACGGTAGCCGCGTGCTCACGATCCGTCCCGCATCGGGGCCGTCGTTGAGCCGCACGGTCACCTCGCCGCACACCTGCGCGGCCACGTCGGGCGCGGCCTCGTCCGGGGTGCACGCCCGCTGGTGCACCGTGACCACGTCGCCGGTGTGATGCGGTGGTCCCGTCCACGGTTCGGCCGCGATCTTCCCGGGCCACAGCAGGAGCAGCCCGATCAGGGTGAGCGCGGCGGCCGGGATCAGGACCGCGAGCGTCAGCCGTGTTGCCTTTTTGTCGTATTCGTGCGCATGCCCGGTCATCGCCGCCGAGCATATCCGATTTGATGTTTGCCCAGCTCACACGCCGTGCGAGGACGTGTTCGGGCGAAGAGTGATTGGGAGGTCACAGAATACCCGGGTAACGTAACCGCCCGTGACTCATACGGCGTACCCCCACCGCCGGCGTCATACGTCGTCGGTGACCGTCCTCGTTGGACTAGTGACGGCGTTGCTCGCACTACCCTCACCCGTCGTCGCCCAGCCCGAACCCGACGAGACCGGTTCGCAGGAGCTGACGACATTACGGGCAAACCTGGCCGCGGCGGCCGAAGGCTACATGAAGGCCGAGACCGAGCTGACCGCGTCGCAGGCCCGGCAGGCGGAGCTGCAGCAGCAGCTGACCACGGCCGAGGCCGACATCGCCCGGATCAAGGGCCGCGTCGCCGAATACGCGGCCGAGGCCTACCGCACCGGCCGCGTGGGGACCCTCGGCCTGCTGCTCGACCCGGGCGCCAAGGGCGACCTGCTTGGCCGCGCCGACGCCATCGACAAGCTCACCCGCAACGACTCTGACCGCCTGGCCGCTCTCGCCGATGCCAAACGACGCGCGGCCGAGGCCAAGACCGGCATAGACGAACAGGTTGCCACGCAGGCCGCCGCGCTGGACGAGATGGCCCGCCGCAAACAGGCCGCCGAGAAGGCGCTCGCCGCGGCCAAGGCGATCCGCTCCGCGCCCGTGTTCGACTCCGCCGGGATCCCGATCGCCAATCCGGCGCCGAGCAATCTCGGCACCGGCTGCTCGGAGGACGACCCGACCACGTCGGGCTGCATCACGCCGCGCACCCTGCACGCCCTCCGAGAAACCAAGCGCGTCGGCTTCTCGTGGTACGTCTCGTGTTACCGGCCCGGCGACCAATACGAACACCCCAAGGGCCGGGCCTGCGACTGGGCCGCGTTCGAGAACGGCTTCGAAAACCGTTCGGCGGGCGGGGCCAACAAGAACTACGGCGACCGGCTGGCCGCGTTCTACGTCAAAAACGCGAAGGCCCTCGGCGTCATGTATGTGGTCTGGTACTGCCAAATCTGGCAAGTCAGCACCGGTTGGCACCGCTACAACTCGGCCGGCTCCAATTGCGGCGACGCACCCGCCGGCGATCACACCAACCACGTCCACCTGTCGGTCTACTAGTGGGCCGGGCGCGGGCCGGTCACAGCGGCCGGCCCGCGACGAAAGGGTGGGGGCAGGTCAGCAGTTCACACCCACGCCGGGAGTCCCGGTGGTAAGGGTGATCGACGGGGGTTGGAAGCCGGGCGGCGCGACGAGCCGATGCCGGCCGACCGCGGCCCAGTAGGCCAGGCGCCCCTGGCAGATGTCGTACGCGGTCGAGACGACCGGTCCCGCATGGTTGAGCTCATAGGCGAGCGAACCGATGCCGACGAGGGTGTAGCCGTAGCCGTCCAGATAGCGATACAGCTCGGTCTGCGCGCTGATCTGGGCGATCGGCGCGTCACACCACGTCTGGGATTTCCCGGTCACCGCGCTCGGTGTGCCGGTGGAGTTGTGCGGGTGGTCGACGCGTCCCCAGCAGTTGATGACCTGGGTCACGCCGAGCCCCGTCTTTCTGGTGAAGACGAACGGAGCCCCGGCCACATTGCCCTTGTCCGCAGCGGCCGGCGCGGGGTGGGCCGCCTGGCTCACACCCGGAGCCATCGTCAGGACGCTGATGGCCGCAATCATCATGGCCGCCATCCGTCGAGCATGAATCCTCATGGCGACTACCTCCGTGAGAGAGTGAATGGGTAAGTCGCACGTTAAGGCCTGCCTCTGAACGGGCTCTGGACAGCGATTGAATGCGATCAATTGGTGACGTCCCGGTGGCGAAAGATCAACGCTGCCAACAACATCGCGGCGGTTGCCCAGGCTGCCGAGCCGAGCAGTGCGGTGGTGGGGTTGACGTCCGGCGTGCCGCCGCGGGCGAGGGCTTGGAACAGTTGGCCCGGAAGCCATCGGGCCACGTCCCCGGCGACCACCGTGAGGAGGATCTCGACGGGCAGCGCGTAGGCGACGGCAGCGCCGATGGCGATCGCGGCGCTGCGCAGCAGGATGCCGGCCAGCACGCCGAGCGAGGCCCAGCCCAAGACGGCCGCGGTGAGGCCGGCTACTCCCGCGGTGGTGGCGGTCAGGCCATCGCGGGTTTGCCAGGCCGTGGTGTCCACATTGGAGGCAAGAAGGTGGGCCATGCCGACCCCGGCGAGGCCCGTGACGATGGTGGTCCCGGCGAGGAAGCTCATCAGCGCCGCGGTCTTGCCACCGAGCAGGCGGATCCGGCGGGGCTGGCGGACCAGCAGGTTGCGCAGCGTGCCATGGTCGTATTCGCCACCGACGTTGAGGGCGATCAGGGTCACGGCGACGATGCCCAGAAACGTGGCCGCGTTGCCGAGGCTGCGCCCGAGGCCATCGGAAGCCTGCAGCTGCTGCAGCGCAAGGACGAGACCGGCCGGGCCACGGTCGCTCGGCGCATCACCGGCACCGCTGATGGACATCACCATGGTGATCGCCATGAAGGCGACCATCACGGCGGCCATGAGCCAGTACGTCCGCTGCCGTAGTTTGACCATCTCGCTGAGGAAGGCCGCGACCATCAGATCCCGTCTTTCTGCGTGAGCCGGAAGAAGATTTCCTCCAGGGTGAGCGGTCGGGTGGACAGGTGGGCCAGGGTGATGTCGTGCTGGTGCGCCAATCGGTTGAGCGTTGCCGGAGGCCCATTCACGACTATCGCGTCCCGATCGACGCCCACGGTCCAGCCCTGAGCTCGGGCCAGGTGCGCGAGCGCGTCAAGCTGAGCGGGGTCGTCCGGTCGCGCGGTCATCTGTGGCTGGTGCAGGCTTGTCAGCTCCGTGAGGCTGCCTTGATATAGCAGGCGACCGGTGCGCAGCAGCACGATGTGGTCGCAGACCTGTTCCACTTCGGACAGTTGGTGGCTGGAAACAAATGCGGTGACGCCGCGTTCGGCCAGACCGCGCAGGAGCCGGCGGATGTCGCGGATGCCCTCCGGGTCCATGCCGTTGGCCGGCTCGTCGAGGATCACCAGGCGCGGATCGGGGAGCAGGGCGGCGGCAATCGCCAGCCGTTGGCGCATGCCCAGCGAGTAGGTCCCGACCGCGTCACCGGCGCGATCGGTCAGACCAACCGTCTCAAGCACCTGATCGATCCGGCTGGTGTTGCCCGCGAGTCGGCCCAGCACCCCGAGGTTGTCGCGGCCGCTGAGGCGCGGGTAAAGGGCAGGGCTTTCCACGAGCGCCCCGACCCATGTCAGATAGGTCGCCGCATCGGCCAGCGATCGCCCGAACACGGTCGCGCTTCCGGCCGTGGGCCGGATCAGGCTGAGCAGCATCCGGATGGTGGTGCTCTTGCCGGCGCCGTTGGGCCCGACGAATCCCGTCACCTGACCGGCGGGGACCGCCATGCTGAGTCGGTCGACCGCTATGCGCCCGCCGTAGCGTTTCGTCAGGCCATCGGTGACAATCGCCGCCGTACCAGTCATAGTAGGGACGCTACTGTAGCGACGCTACAATAGCAATGCTGCTGTAGGATCACTACTCATGACGCCGGAGATGCTCAAGGGCCACCTCGACGGCTTGGTGCTGGCCATCCTGGAGCCCGAGCCGCAGCATGGCTTCGGAGTGATCGAGCAGCTGAAGGACAATAGCGGGGGCACGCTGGATCTCCCGACCGGGACCATCTATCCCGCGCTGCACCGGCTGGAACGCACCGGCCTGGTCACCGCGACCTGGACAGTCCACAATGGACATCGGCGGCGGGTCTATGCGCTCACCACACTCGGGCGGGCGAAACTGGCTACCTACCGTGCCCAGTGGCGCGGCTTCGCCGACACCATCGAGCGGATCGTGCAGGCCCCGGCATGAGCGAGGGCTCGTCCCGAGTGAATCGGCAGGCATGCCCCGCGGAGCGCAGCGGAGAGGGGCCGTCGAGCGGGCCGGACGCCATTGAGCGTTACCTCGAACAGGTGGGCAGGCAACTTCCCGGCGGCCCACGCGTCCGGCGCGACATCCTCGACGAGTTGCGCGACGGGCTCACGCAAACCCTGGAGCACCACGGCGACGACACGGCCGAGACGGCGTTGCGCCGGGAGTTCGGTGACCCACAACAGATCGGTGTGGCCCTTGCCGGGGAGGCGCGCCTGCGGCTCGCGCGCCGTCACGCGGTCATCGTGCTGCTCCTCCTGCTGGCCGGTGGGCTCGGCTGGCAGGCCTACCAGTCGGTTGTCGGTATCGCGGACTCGACCGTCCCCACGGGGTGGGCGCGGTCCGTGTTCCTGGCGGCAGTCGAAGCCCTTCAGGCGTGCGCCATGCTCGCGCAGATCGGCGCGGTGCTGA
Organism: Allorhizocola rhizosphaerae; assembly: GCF_003426775.1. Lineage (GTDB taxonomy): Bacteria > Actinomycetota > Actinomycetes > Mycobacteriales > Micromonosporaceae > Allorhizocola > Allorhizocola rhizosphaerae. The sequence continues at coordinate 31,741 of NZ_QJUG01000022.1, forward strand.
CCGTGCTGACGGTGTCGCTGCCCGGCCGGTGGGCTGCTGAGTGGGCTGCCCGCATCACGTTGGTGGCGCTGGCCGGATTCGCGCTTGCCGTCGCGTCCATGCTGGTCTCCATCGCTCCGGCTCACCGACTCGATGCTGTCCTCGTGAGCATCCCGGTGGCAGGCTTGACGCTTCCCGCCATCAGATACGCCTACTTCGCCACGCGCCACCTGAGACTGCGGTAAGGTCGCGGCTGCGTCGCGCGATCAGACGGCCGACGACGCGTGGTCGTTTGCCGTACCACATAATCCAGCCCTGACCCACGGTTTGCTGGCGATGCTCCTAGGGCGGAACATTCAAGAAACATCGCCAGCCTCAGGGAGATGAATGGAGCCCTCTGGCGACAGAGTCCCCCTGCCGCCACGCCGCCAAACCTTGTTTGGCCCATCGGCTTGCGGGTAAGCCGCGGGCATGGTCGACACGGTGCCGCTTCCGGCCAGCCTCCAGGTGGAGGTGACCTCGGCGTGCAACCTGCGCTGTGCCATGTGCCTGGTGCGCTACCGTCCGCCGATCAACAAGCTTGCCGGGGCCATGTCCCTGGACATGTTCCGCAAACTCGTCGACTCCGTGCCGACATTGCGCCAGCTGACATTGCAAGGCCTGGGTGAGCCGCTGCTGGCCCCGGATCTTTTGGAGATGATTCGGTACGCGAAACGCCGTGGCGTGCGCACGGGGTTCAACACCAACGCGACCCTGCTCAACCCGCGCAAGGCCAAACAGCTCGTCGAGTCCGAAGTGGACTGGTTGCACGTGTCGCTTGACGCCGCCGACGCACCGACCTTCGAGGCGATCCGCGACGGCGCGAGCTTCCGCACGGTCGTGGACAACCTGGCCGGGCTCGCCCGCGCCAAGCGCGAGTCGGGCAGCAGCGTGCCGTGGATCCGGGTCGTGTTCGTGGCCATGCGCCGCAACGTGGCGCACCTCGCCCGGCTCGTCCGGTTGCTCGGGCGGATCGGCGTGGGCGAGCTGCGGGTGCAGAATCTGTCGCACACGTTCGGCGACACCGATCCCGCCGGGGCGTACCAGGAGATCCGGCAGTACGCGCGCGACGAGGCGCTGTGGACCGGCGACGACCGCGAGCACGCCGAGGCCGCGTTCGCGCGGGCGCGTGCCGCCGCCACACGGGCCGGTGTGCTGCTGCGCCTGCCGCACAACGAGCCCACGCCGACCGCCGGGTGCACCTGGCCGTGGGACGGCGCATACATCACCAGCCAAGGCGTCGTGCAGCCGTGCTGCATGGTGATGGGCGATGACCGCGTGGCGCTGGGGCGGCTGGACCACCAAAGCTTCCCCGAAATCTGGAACGGTCCCGAATATCACGAGTTCCGCCGCAGGCTGGCAGGCGACACCCCACCCGAGGTGTGCCGCGGGTGCGCGCTGTATCAGGGCACGTTCTAGTTTCGGCCCATGCCAGTCAGGGCAACAGCAGGTGCATGGGCTGGGTCGCATATGACACGATTTCCGATCTGCTGGATCGGGAAGGAAGCGACGTGGCACGGGTGCGCCTGCTGGGCATGCCGGTGATCTGCATGCGCGGGCTGCCCGCCGTGCACGTGTTCTACGACGAGAGCCGGTTTCAGCGGCGCGGGGTCCTGCCCGGTTTCGCCAAGAAGACACTATTCGGGGTGGGCGGTGTGCAGGGGCTCGACGACGGCGAGCACCGGGCGCGCAAGGCGATGTTCCTGTCTGTGGGCACGCCGGGCTACGCCGAGCAGCTGGCCATGATCGCCGGTGGGTTGTGGCGGCAGGCGGCGCGGCGGTGGGCTGGGATGCCGCGCGTGGCCCTGTTCGACGAGAGCGCGCTGGTTCTCACCCGTGCCGTCACGGCATGGGCGCATGCGCCGCTGCCCGCGGCCGGAGCGGCCGCGCTGGCCGAAAATTTGACCACGATGGTGGACGGGTTCGCCACGCTGGGCGCGAGGCATTGGCGGGGACGGATGGCACGGGCACGCGCCGAGATGTGGGCGGGCAAGGTGATCGGCGACGTCCGGGCCGGTGGGCTCACGGTCTCTCCGGCTTCGGTGGTGCACACGGTCGCCCACCATCGCGACGCGAGCGGTGTGCTGATGCCCGAGCGGGTGGCCGGGGTCGAGCTGCTGAACATTATCCGGCCGACCGTGGCCGTGGCATGGTTCGTGACGTTCATCGCGCACGCCCTGCACCACCATCCCGAATGGCGCCAGCCCCTGCGCGACGGTGACCGGGCGGTGTCGCGGGCCTTCGCGCAGGAGGCGCGGCGCTTCTACCCGTTCGCACCGTTCGTCGGGGCCCGGGTGCGGCATGACTTCGTGTGGGAGGGCCAGCACTTCGACGAGGGCCGGCTCGTGCTGCTCGACATCTATGGCACCAACCACAGCCCGACGCTGTGGCGGGAGCCGGAAACCTTTGACCCGCAACGGTTCCTGGGCACGGACGCGGCCCCGCAGCACGTGATCGCGCAGGGCGGCGGCGAGGCCGGCGCGGGACACCGGTGTCCGGGCGAGGACATCACGCTGCGCCTCATGGCACAGGCGGCGGAGGCACTGTCCAATCTCGACTATCGGCTGCCGCCGCAGGACCTTGGCATCCCGCTCGACCGCATCCCGACCAGACCCCGAAGCGGCGTGATTCTCGAAAGGGTGAGGGAGCCGGTGGCAGCCCTTCACCGCTCCTGACCGACGGATGGGATGGGACATGAACGATCAGACAGCCTGGGCGCAGGTCCAGGAGGCGCTCAGCGATCTGGACTTCCCGGCCACGAAGGAGGAGGTCGTCGAGCACGCCTCCAGGCACGCGGGCGAGGCGGGGCGCAAGCTGCTGCGCGCGCTTCCGCTTGCCACGTATCGCAACATGAGCGAGATCCGCAGCTCGGTGCCGCTGGATCCGGCGGCCGACGACGGGCAGACCGCCGCGCAAAAGGCCGAGCAGGCCCGCTCCAAGCACGACCATCGCATCGCCGAGCACCTGCGCCGGCCGGACTAGCGGGGGGCCGTCGGACCCGGCCCCCCGCGTCGGTCGTGTCAGACGCGCGTGATGCGGATGGCGTCGGCGATCACGTAGCCGGTGCCGCCGGTCCAGCGCGACACCGCGACCTTGTTCTCGTCGCCGGCGGTGAGGGTGAAGGTGCCGAGGGTACGCCACATGCCCCCGTTGACCCGCTGATCCACGTTGACGGTCTGGTTGCCCGTGGCCGTGACGATGATGTAAGGCGTGCGGTCGTTGTAGCCAGACACCGCCGGCCACCAGGCGTCCACGCGATACGTCCCGGTCTCCGGAATAGCGAACCTGTACCAGGCCGGATCGCTCGCGGCGACCGGGTTGGCGAACCGGTAGTCCGCACCGTACCGCTGCGCCGAATACGTTGACATGCCCCAGTTTTCACTCGCCGTGAACCGGTCCGCGGTCGCATTGTCCACAATGGACGTCCAGCCCGGCGGGTTCTCCGGATCACCCGACGGCGGGGTCAGGGCCGTGCTGAGGCTGTACGGCCGCCCGAAGTTGGGCGTGCCGTCGGCGTTCCACGAGATCTTCTGCGCCCGCGTCGTGCGCCCCGCGTAGGTGTACGCCGAGCTTGTCTTGCCGTGGTAGACAATCCAGTCCTCCGAGCCGTCGGGCGACTTGAAGAACCCGTTGTGGCCCGGCCCGAAAACGCCCGCCGCGTCGTTGCGCCAGAACACCGGGCCCGCGTGCTGCACCCAGCTGGCGGCGTTCATCGGGTCGGCCCCGTCGGCGATCGACTTCATCCACAGCTGGTAGTCGGGCTTGCCCGTGTCGCATGTGGAGTACACGAGGAACAGCCGGTTGGTGCCGCGCAGCCCGACCGGGCCCTCGCGCACCTCGGTGCACCCGCCGCTCGCGGGAATCGCGACCCGCGAACCCGTGACGGACCACGGCGTGTTCATCGCCTGGATGTAGAGCTGCGCCGGTCCGGTCATGCCGCGCCCCGGCCCGCTCCACATGAAGTACATCCGTCCGTTGTGGACGATCGGTTCGCCGTCGATGGCGTAGGTGCCCCAGTCGGCGATGCGCGCCTTGAAGTGATACGGCCCCAACGGGTTGTCCCCGTCGGACTCGATCACATAGTTGCGGTGGTTGGCGTCCACGCCGTCGCTGGCGGTGTAGTACACGTACCAGCGGCCGTTGAACCGGTAGAGCGCGGGCGCCCACATCTGCTTGTTGCGGCTGTTGTCCGGGTCGCGCCACACCGTGTTCTCAGGTGCCGACGCGAGCCCGCGCAGCGTGGGCGAGCGCCAGATCCCGATGCGGTCGCCCAGTGTGGTCGCGAGGTAGTAGTACCCGTTGTAGAAGGTCAGCGTCGGATCGGCGCTCCCGTTGAGCGGGTTGGTGAATGAGCCCGCGGCCTGCGCCGGCGCGGCCGGCAGCAGGAGCAACGCGCAGGCCGCCAATATGGCCAACCGTTTGAGTCTCACTGTGCTCTCCTGAGGGTCAGACCCGGCTGACGCGGATCGCGTCGGCGATGACGTAGCCGGTGCCGCTGGTCCAGCGGGAGACCGCGACCTTGTTTTCGTCCGCCGCGGTCAGGTTGAACGTGCCGAGGCTGCGCCAGGCGCCGCCGCCCGAACGCTGGTCGACGACCACGGTCTGGTTGCCGGTGGCGGTGGCGATGATGAACGGGGTGCGGTCGTTGTAGCCGGAGTTGCCCGGATACCACGTCTCGACGCGGTAGGTGCCCGTCTCCGGGATCGCGAACCTGTACCACGCCGGGTCGCTGGCCGCGACCGGGTTGGCGAACCTGTAGTCGGCGCCGTGCCGCTGGGTGGAGTACGTTGACGTGCCCCAGTTTTCGCTCGCGGTGAAGCGGCCGGCGGTGTCGTTGTCCACGATGGCGAACCAGCCCGGGGGCTGCGGGTTGAGCAGCCGGGCCACGTCGGCGCGCATCACGTTGAGGTCGATGAACGACGGGTCGATCTTCCCGGTGGTGGAGGTCTCGCGGTGCCCGCGGGCGTAACTCGCGTCACGGCCGAAGCGGCGCAGCACGGCCGCCGTGGCCTTGAGGGAGTTGTTGTACTGTGCGGCTGTCATGGACTGGTTGACCCCGTTGTAGTCGATTTCCCAGCCGACGAGCATGGTGTTGCCATCGCCGGCCGGGATGGGGCCGCTGGCGCGGGCCGTGCCGGCGTGGTTGCACCGGCCGGCCGAGATGACGTGAAAAACGCCGTGGTAGTCGACCAGGGCCTGGCACAGCGGGCCGGGCAGGTCGGAGCGGCCGTTGATGCACACGTTGAGCGCCGGGTGCGGGTTGCTGGCCGACGACGTGGCGGCGGTGTGGTGCCACAGCACACCGAACGGCTCGAATGAGCCGGGGCGCATGCGGTTGCGCCAATCGCCGTGCTCGACCACGGGGATGTCTTCGGCGCGCAGCACGTCGGCGAGCCAGGGGATCGTGGCCATCACGCCTCCCGCTGGATCAGGTCGGCCAGGCATTCGGCGGGTGGGGCTGCGGATGGAGCGTCTGCGGTGGGAGCCGCTTGAGCCTGGGCGGCGGGGGCCGCGACGACTGCGGCGGCGGCCAGGGCCGGCGCGGCGACAATCAGCCGTCTGGACAGGCGGGTAGGGCGGGGGTGCTTCATGGTGCTCCTTCGAAAGGGGGAGGACAGCCATAAATGAGCGCAGGATACCGGCCGACGGGCGTCGATGGGTATATGTTTCGGCGAGATTTCAAGATCTGTTAGTTATTTTCAGGAGGTACCCATGCCGCCGAGCAACGACTCGCCGAGAGCGGTGATCGTGTGCAGCGTCTGCCGGCCGGAGGTGCGGCTGGTCAGCAGGCCCGCCTTGCGCAGAGTGGCCGCGTGCCCGCTCGCGCTCGACAGCGAAATCCTCAGCTGGCCGGCCAGCTCGCCCGTGGTGCGGCCGTAAGGCGAGGACGCCACCGCCTGCAACACCGACGCCCGCGTGTGCCCGAGCAGCGCCACCAGTTCGCGGCGAAGCGCCGGTCCGGTGTGGACGGCCGGGCGAAGCGCGGGCTCAATCGGGTACACCAAAATGGGTTCGCCCTCGCAGACGCGGAGGGTGATCGGAGCCCGCCGGCAGAAGAACGAGGGCAGCAGGGTCAGGCCCCGGCCGTTGAGATGAATGTCGCGGTCATGGGGATAGACGATGTGGAGGACGGGCGGCTGCCACCGCATGGTCGGGTGGAGCGTCGCGAGCACCCACTCGCTGCCGCGGTCGGCGATGATGCGGGCGCGCAGGGCCCGCTCCGCGGCCACCTCGCTGCGGATCAGATCCCAAAACGCGGCCAGGGTCGCCTCGAAGTAGCGCCGCATGGTGGCGGTGAGCGTGCGCAGCGCGTGCCCGTCACCGTCGGCGAGCCGGCGCGTCCAAGCGGCGGGTGTGCCCTGACCGGTCAGCAGGTCGAGATCTGCCCGCAGCAGATGCGCGGGAGTGGCGCCGACCAGATTCAGACCCGCTTCCAGGCCGGCCTGACCGTGGGTCGGGGTGAGAAAGTCCGGGGTGTACCCGCGAGGCGGCGCGAGCGTCATCAAAGCCCGCATCTGTGGCGTCAGGCGGGCCCGCGCGGTGTCGCGCCACGCATCGAACCGCGGATGCGAGCCGCCGTCGGTGAGCACATGCTGACTGAGCATGGCCTCCCACAGCGGGTCCGCGTTGGCCGCCAACCGGAGCCGGCCCAGATCCGAGGCGGTGAAATGGATGCGCAACATTGTCGATGCCTCCGTTGATCGCCGACGCTAGCGGACGTCAGCGATGCGCACAACGGTTCGCCGGGTTCAACCCGTCTTAGGGGAGAAGTTCTACGGAGAGGACGTGCACGTGTTGTGGGCGAAGCTCGGGGTGGTCTTCGGCGCCTTGCTGATGACGGTGAGCGGGGGTGGGCTGATCGCGGTGCGGTTGGCCACGGCGAAGCTGGACTCCAGCATCACCACCACCGAGATGATCGACTCCAAATCGGAGGCCTATGCGGGCAGCAACATCGATGGCGCGATCAATCTGCTGCTGGTCGGGATCGACGTGGAACCCAGCTACACCGGGCCGGGGGAGCGCGAAGGCGTGCTTTCGGACACGATCGTGGTGATGCACATCCCGCATTCGCACGACCGGGCCTATCTGCTGTCGATCCCGCGGGACACGAAGGTCACCATCGGCGGGCGCACGGAGAAAATCAACGCCGCGTTCGGGCATGGCTATCGCGGCAAGCAGGGCGGCGAGCTTGAGAAGCGAGCCGCGGGCGTGCGGATGCTGTCCGACACGGTGTTCAAGCTGACCGGGATCAAATTCCACGGGGCCATGCTGATTGACTTCGATGGGTTCAGGGGCGTGCTGGAGGAGCTCGGCGGGGTGGAGATGTGCGTGGATCAGCGGGCCACGTCGATTCATCTGGCGTGGGACGCGCAGGGCAACATCGTGTCGACGTGGTATGACGACGTCAACAAGAAGGTGCGCGGCATGCCCCAGGGCGGCAGGTCGGTGGTGCACGAGGTGGGCTGCCGGTCGTTCACGCCCGAGCTGGCGCTTGACTACGCGCGCATCCGCAAGAGCCTGGAAAACGGCGACTACGACCGGCAGAAGAACCAGCAAAAGCTGATCAAGGCGATGGTCGGGAAGGCGATGAGCAAGGGCGTGGTCACCGACGTGAACCGGCTCAACCGGGTCATCGAGGCCGGCGGGAAGGCGACGATCCTCGACACCGGTGGGGCGAAGCTCGTCGACTTCGTGTTCACGCTCAAGGACATCCGGCCCGACGACATCATCATGGTCAGGACCAACGGGGGCAGGGTGAATCCCGTGGAAATCGGCAACACGTCGTATGAGGTGCTCGATGCGCAATCGTTGCGGCTCTTCCAAAGCGTGCGTGACGAGACGGTGCAGCAGTTTCTGGTGAGCCATCCGGAGTTTCTCTCCCCGTCGTAGGCGGGTAACGGGTGGTATGGCGATGATCGGATACCACGCGAGCCACGAGCAGTCCGGGCCGCGTGAGCTGCTGGAGTGCGTGCGGCTGGCGCAGCGGGCAGGGTTTGGGGCCGCGATGTGCTCCGACCACCTGTTCCCGTGGCTGAGCACGCATCGGGACGGCGTCGCGTTCGCATACGCGTGGCTTGGCGCGGCGCTGGAGGCGACCACGCTGCCGTTCGGCGTGGTCAGCGCGCCTGGACAGCGGTATCACCCGGTGGTGCTCGCGCAGGCGGCCAGCACGCTGGAGCAGATGTATCCGGGCCGGTTCTGGCTGGCCGTGGGCAGTGGCGAGGCGCTCAACGAGCACGTGACCGGGGACTCGTGGCCGGACAAGCCGGCGCGGGAGGCGCGGTTGCACGAGTGCGTTGACGTGATGCGGCGATTGTGGCGGGGCGAGACGGTCGACCATGCGGGGCTCGTGCGGGTGCGCCGGGCGCGGGTGTATTCGTCGGGTGTGGACACGGCGGTGCCTTTGTTCGCGGCGGCGGTGACGCCGGAGACCGCGCAGTGGGCGGCGGGTTGGGCCGATGGGCTGGTCACCATCAATGGGCCGGTGGAGCGGATGCGGCGGGTCGTGGAGGCGTTTCGCGCAAGCGGGGGCCGGGACAAGCCGGTGCGCCTGCAATACCACCTGTCGTGGGCGTTGAGCCGGGAGCAGGCGCGGGCACAGGCGTGGGATCAGTGGCGCCACGCGGGATTGCGGTATCCGATGTCGTGGGACCTCGCGATGCCGGAAGACTTCGACGCGGCGTGCGTCTCGGTCGAGGTTGACGATTTGGTGGACGCGGTGGCCATGGAGTCCGATTTGGACTGGCATGCGGCACGGCTTCAGGAGGCTGCGGAGTTGGGGTTCGACCAGATCCTGCTGCACAACGTTGGGCGCAATCAGCGGGAGTTCATCGAGGTGTTCGGCGAGAGCGTGCTGCCACGCCTCGTGGGAGGGACGGTTCGCGTTGAGTGAAGTGGCGATGCTCGATCTGTGGTGGAAAAATGGGCTGGTTTACTGTTTGGACACCAAGACGTGGCTGGACGGTAATGGGGATGGGATCGGTGATCTGGCCGGGCTGGCGTCCAGTGTGGACTATCTGGCCGGGCTCGGCGTGACGTGCGTGTGGCTGATGCCCGTGTGCCCGTCGCCGTGGCGGGACGATGGTTACGATGTGAGCGACTATTATTCGGTCGATCCGAGGCTCGGCACGCTCGGTGACTTCGTGTCCTTTGTGCACGCCGCGCACGCGGCCGGGATTCGGGTGGTGCTGGATCTGCCATTGAACCACACGAGCATTGAGCATCCGTGGTTTCAGGCGGCGCGGGAGTCGAAGGAGTCGCCGTTTCGGGATTATTATGTGTGGAGCGACGAGCCGCCGCCAAACCCGCCGCCCGTGGTGTTTCCGGGCGAGCAGGAGAGCACGTTTACTTACGATTCGGTTGCGGGGCAGTATTATGTGCATCGCTACTACAGCTTCATGCCGGAGCTGAACACGAGCAATCCGTTGGTGCGCAAGGAGCTGTACAAGATTCTTGGGTTCTGGCTGGCGTTGGGGGTCGATGGGTTCCGCATCGACTCGTTGCCGTTCCTGGTGGAGGAGATTGCCGATGGTGGGGGCGAGGAGGCGTCGCACGAGTATTTGCGCGACATGCGCTCGTTCCTGGGGCGGCGGAAGGGGAGCACCGTCCTGGTTGGAGAGGCGAATCTGCCCGCGCCGCAACTGTTGCCGTACTTCGGGAAGTCCGGTGCGGAGCAGATGCAGGTGCTGTTCGACTTCTTCACGTGCGCTGGGGCGTGGACGGCGCTGGCGACCGGCAGCGCGGCACCGTTGATAGGCAAGCTGCGGGAACGGCCCGAGCCGCCGCCCATTTGCCAGTACCTGACATTTCTGCGGCATCACGACGAGTTGAGCTTCGAGCATGTGCTGTCCAAATCGGACGCCGAGCGGGTGTTCGACCGGTTCGCACCGGAGGAGAATCATCGGGCATATGGTCGGGGCATCAGGCGACGGCTGGCATCCATGCTCGACGGCGACCCGGCCCGCATCCGGCTCGCGCTTTCGTTGCTGCTGTCGCTTCCCGGCACGCCAATGCTTTTGTACGGTGACGAGATCGGGCTGGGCGACAATCTGGAGTTGGATGGGCGCCTGGCATGCCGCACCCTGATGCAGTGGAACAATCGCGAAAATGGGGGATTCTCGCCCGCGTCCACATTGGTCAGACCTGCGGTGGCGGATGGGTCGTTCGGATATCGTGAGCGCAACGTCGGTACCCAACTGAAAAATCCAAATTCTCTTCTTCACTGGGTACGCCGTGCGGCCGCGCTGCGCAGGCAGTGTCCGGAGATCGGCGACGGCGTGTGGAAAATCCTTGACACTGGGGATGATTCGGTGCTCGCGCTGCGTTATCGCGGCCAGCACGACCTGGTTGTGGCGCACAACCTGTCCGACCGGCGCGTCGAAACCCACCTGCCCGACCTCGACGGCGCCGACGACATCTTTGCCGATGGTGAATATGCTGCCCCTAAGGACGGCAGGCTGGAGCTGGCCCCGCACGGATTCCGCTGGCTGCGCAGGCCTTTGCTGAGCACGGAGGTCGTCGCGTAACGTCGGTGACGCGCGTGGCAGGGCCGTGGGCGAAACCGATTTTCCCGACGCTTTCGGCCCCAGCCCGCTTCCAGCGTTTCCTGCGTGAGGCGATCGCGGACGCCGACGCCGAACGAGCATCAGGCATGGGGCATGCGACGCGACGCGCCATCGGCGGTGTTGCGTGACTGGCCGGCGCGGTGCCACAGGGGTGTGCTCTCAGCTGGAAATGTGTGCGATGGAGATATGCGTAATCGTGGCGGGACGACAGCTCAGCCGCCACGTGCCGGGTGGAAACACGCCCTGGACACTCCGGCCGTCGCTGCAGAAGATGGTGACGTAGACGGTGCCCGAGAAGACATCGCAGTAAAGGTCGGATTGAAAGCCCACGCACTCAAAGTCCGCCTGCGTAAGGGAGCCATCCGTGATTTCGTATGCGCCTGAAACTTGGCTGACGGTCTGGGCAGAAGCGGGCCCAGTGGCTACGGTCGTGGCCGCGAGAATGGCCGCCAAGACTACCAATAGCCTCGCGATCAAAGACGTTCTCATCGTGATCTCCCAACCGATGAAGGCGTAGTCGCTTGCCCCGCCAGGATTACCACCCGACCAGGCGAGGCAGCGACAAATGGAAGCAAAACGTTCCACCATCGCCGCCGCGCGATGAATGCGGGCCGAGACACGAGCTGCCTGTTCGCGGTGGGTTTGATTTGGAGGTCACGGGCGTGGTTGCTGGGCATACGCCCGTGGTGGCAGGCGATGCACCCGCTTTCGGCGGGCGGGTGTTCGCCGCGCCCCGGCGACGAGCGAACCGGTTGCCCTCGGCATGTACGTCATGCTGGGCACACGCCGGGTGCGGCAGGCCGGCGCCAGCAGGGCTCGGGCGTAGTTGGCGCTGGGATGGGGCGCTGCCATGGATTGGGGTGTCATCGGCGTTGATTGTCCCAGCGGAATGTGCGGGTGGCGATCAGTGCGAACACAGCGGCGCAGGCGAGGGCGGCGAGCCAGGCGATCCAGGTGGGATGGCGGGCGGGGATGCCGATCAGGTCGTGCTGGATGGCGTTGCCGAGCAGCCCGGGCGGTAGCACACTGAGGATGTCGCCCGCGCGCTCGGGCAGCCGGTCGAACGGCAGGAACAGGCCCGCGAGCGCGAGCAGGGCGAGCAGCGCGAAGGTCAGCGTGTTGGTGGCCGCCTCGGCCGTGGGCAACAGCGATCCGAGCAGGAAGCCGAACGAGACCAACAGGACCAGTGTGGCCAGGCAGGTCACGAAGAGGCTGCCGATGCGCTCGACGGGCAGGTAGCCGGATGCCGCGGCCAGGGCCGCGATGATGACGGTCTGCGCGAGGGCGAGGCCGAGCCGCGCCGGGGCTTGGGCGAGCATGACCGTCAGGCGGGACACCGGCGTGGTGCTCAGCAGTCGCAGAGTGCCGCGCTCGCGCAGGGCCACCAATGGCACGGCGACGCCGTAGAACGCGACCGAAGCCAGCGCCACCAACAATCCCGTGGCGAGGAAGAACCTGCCCAGGTCCACAGTGGAGTCTGGTCGGTCCGGCATCATCGCGGCCATGCCGAGGAACAGGCCCAGCAGGCAGAACGGGTACAGCGCGACGTAAAACAACGTCTTGCGGTCTCGCACCAGCTCCAGGGTGCTCGCCTTGGTCATCGCGGCCAGCGTGCGTGGGCGCATCAGGCTCCTCCTCCTGAGGGCTCGTCTCTTCCGGGGGCCTCGGCTCCTCGTGCGGGCTGGGCTCGTCCCGCGTGCTCCGCGCGGCCTGAGGGCTGGGCTTCTCGTGCGGGCTGGGCTTCTCGTGCGGGCTGGGCTTGTCCTGGGGGCTGGGGTCCTCGTGCGGGCTGGGCTTGTCTTGCGGGCTCGGCTGCTGTTGCGCGCTCCGCTTCTCCTGCGGGCTCGGGGCGATCGGTGAGGGCGCGGCCGGTTAGCAGGCGGAACGCGTCGTCGAGCCGGGGCGGGTGGACGGTGACATCCCTGGCAGGTGTCGGCCCGGACCGCAGCACGGCCGCGACGGCCTCGGGATCGCTGGTGCGCACGTGCACCCGGCCACCGCGCATGTCGAAGCCGCTGACGCCGGGCACGGCGGACATATCGCGGACACCGTGCGCGTCCCGCATGTAGCTCACCACCTGTTGCGGTGCATGGCAAGCGATGAGCTCGGCGGGCGAGCCCTGGGCTATCACCCGGCCGCGATCGATGATGACGACGTGTTCGCAGATTGCCTCGGCCTCCTCCATGGAATTGGTCGACAGCAGCACCGTGCCGCCCCGGGTGCGGAAGTCCAGCACGGCCTCCCACAGCTCGGCGCGGGCATTGGGGTCGAGCCCGAGCGACGGTTCGTCGAGCACGAGCAGCCGCGGCCGCGCGATCAGTGCGGTCGCCACGAGCAGGCGCCGCTCCTGGCCTCCGGACAGGCGCCGGACCAGCGTGTCGCGGCTGCCGCCCAGCCCGACGGCCCGCAGCACGTCACCCTCCGAAGCGGGGTGGTCGTAGAGCGAGGCCCACAGGCGCAAAGTCTCGCTCACCGTGAGGTTGGGAAACAGCGCCGCCCGCTGGGGTTGCACGGCGACGGCCCGCTGCAGAGCCGCCCGCTGACTCAGCGGATCCATGCCTAGCACCCGAACCCGGCCCGATGTCGGCCTGCGCAGGCCCACCAGGGTCTCGATCGTGGTCGTCTTGCCGGCGCCGTTGGGGCCGAGCAGACCGAAGACGACGCCCGCCTCGATCGTGAGGTCGAGCCCGTCGACCGCGGCCCTTTCACCGTACCGCTTGATCAATCCTTTGATATCGACCGCCGTTGTCATGCGTGCTCCTTGACGGTTTCGGGGGCAGCCGAAGCGATTTCATGCAGCACCGCTACGTGCGCGCGGAATGCGGATCGACCCTTGGCGGTCAGTGTCAGCCAGGTGCGTGGGCGCTTGCCCACATAGCCTTTGCGGACCGCGACATAGCCGGCCTCTTCGAGCAGACTGACCTGTTTGGACAGTACGGAATCGGTGACCTCGACCAGGTCGCGCACGAACCCGAACTCGGCCTGCTCGGAAGCCGCCAGCGTGGCCATGATGGAAAAGCGCACGGGCGAGTGGATCAGCTCGTCGAGCCGATGACGCGGATGTTTTCCGGCGCTGCTCATCGTCGTAACACCGTCCAGGAACCGATGAGGCACGGCAGGGCAGGGATGATGCCCAGTGCCCAGCTCCACGGCGCGTCATGCAGGACGGTCACGTTGAGCAACAGGCTCACGATGACAAGCGTGAAGTAGAGCACCATCAACAGGATCCGCAGCGGGCGCAGGCCCCGCCACATCACCGGTTGGCTGCGGGACCACCAGTAGAGAAAGGTGATGAAAGCGGTCCAGATCGCCGCGATCGCAAAGACGAGCGCCGCCGACGCGGGCGCGGCGAGATTGACGGCCGCGTAATAGGCGATCGTGCCGGTGCCGAGCGCGAGCAGATAGCGTCTATACCAACGGGATCGGTCACGCACCACCTGGCCCACGCGATCGAGCTCTTGGAGCTCTTCGGCCGCGGAGTGGGAAGTCAAGCCGCTGTTCATGCTTGAAATGTTGCCCAGTACTTTCCTTCTTGTCAAGTAATTGAGCGCGTGGCAAACTCAAGCCGTTGACTCGACCGCCCGGCCGACGCTAACGTCATTGATCTATCTGAATGACATCGGCGCCGTCCAAAAGCGACCCCGAAGCGACCATGAGGAGCCGTGTTGTTATCCCACCCCCGCGCACATCTACGCACGCTCATCGCCATCACCACCACCTTGGCTGTCACGCTGGGCCTGGGCGCCGCCGTCACACCGGCATTCGCGGCCGCCCTGCCCGCCTCCGACTCCGGGCGGTGGATCGTGCGGCTCGCCGAGCCCTCGCTCGCCGCCAGCCAGGCGCAGTCCGGCGGCAAGGTCGACGTCAACACCCCGTCCGCGAAGTCCTATCTGGACCGTCTCGCCGCGCGCCAGGCGGAGGTGGCCGAGCAACTCGGCGACACGCTCGACCGCCCGATCGCGGTGCGGGCCAGCTATCGCAACGTGCTCAACGCGATTGTCGTCGAGGCCAGTGCGGCCGAGGCAGCCAGGCTCAACGAGGTTTCCGGCGTGGTGGCGGTCGAGCCCGACGCCGAGCTCGAGCTCACCACCGACGCCAGCAATGATCTGATCGGGTCGGGAGCGATCTGGGCGGGCGAGACCGGGCAGGAGTTAGCCACGCGCGGCGAGGGTGTGGTGGTCGGCATCCTCGACAGCGGCATCAACCCGCGTCATCCGAGCTTCGCGGCCACCGACGGCGAGGGTTGGGCGCACACCAATCCCTATGGCGCATATCTGGGCGTTTGCACCCCGGCGCATCCCAACCACGATCCCCTCTGCAACGACAAGCTCGTGGGAGCTTGGAGTTTCGTCTCTCAGCCGTCCGCGCGCGACACCAACGGCCATGGCAGCCACACCGCTTCCACAGCCGTTGGCAATCGGCACAGCGTGACCCTGCCCTACGGCGGCGACGTGGCGACGCGCACCGTCCAAGGGGTGGCGCCGCGGGCCAATGTCATCGCCTACCGGGTGTGCATCGACAGCTGCCCGGTGACGGCGATCCTGGCGGGGATCAACCAGGCCATAGCCGACGGCGTCGACGTGCTCAACTACTCGATTTCCGGATCGGACAGCCCGTGGACCGATTCGGTGAGCCGGGCGTTCCTGGAGGCGTTCGGTGCGGGCATCTTCGTGTCGGCGTCGGCCGGCAACTCGGGTCCGGGTGCCGGCACGGTCGCGCACACCTCGCCGTGGAACGCGTCGGTCGCGGCCACCAACAACGATCGCATCTTCGCCAAGACCCTGTCGGTGCTCAGCCCCGAGCCCGTGCCGCCGGGCCTTGCCGCGATCACCGCATTCCCCGGCTTCGGCCCGGCCAACGCGACCGACCTCGACGCGGAGCTGCGATACTCCGGCGAGGTGGGCACTGCGACGGGCTGTAGCGCGTTCCCCGCCAACGGTTTCGCCAACGCGATCGCGCTTATCCCGTTCGGCACCTGCACGCCGGCCGTCAAGGTGACCAATGCCGCCAATGCCGGTGCCCGGGGGGTCATTCTCTTCGAGCGGCAGCCGGGTCCGCCGGTCTTCGCCTCCGGATTGGACGGTGCGGCGATCCCGGCGGCAAGTGTCACGCAGACCGCCGGTGAAGCGTTGCAAAGCCTGGCCACCGGGACGCAAGCCCCCGTCATGGTCCGGCTAGGCGCCGCGACCGAGCTGGTGCGCGACGGTGCGGCTGCCAATGCCGTGGCGTGGTTCAGCTCGCGCGGGCCGAGCGACTTCGACCTGCTCGCCCCCACGATGGCCGCGCCCGGGGTGAACGTGCTCGCCGCATACCGGGAGATCGGCGGCAACCCCAACCGCTACGAGGTCATTCGCGGCACGTCCATGGCCTCGCCCCACGTGGCCGGTGCCGGTGCGCTGCTGCGCGCGCTGCACCCCGACTGGTCGCCTGCGCGCATCCGGGCCGCGCTCGCGGGCACAGCCAATTCGGCCGGCATGCGCAAGCACGACGGCACCACCGCGGCCGACCCGCTCGACGTCGGCGCCGGCCGCGTCGACCTGGCCGCGGCGGGCCGGGTCGGGCTGGTGCTCGACGAGTCATACGCCGACATGCTGGCGGCCAACCCGGCCTCTGGGGGCAGCCCGCGTACCCTCAATGTTCCTTATCTGGTAAACCGGCAATGCGCGCAGGTGTGTTCGTGGACGCGCGAGGTGACCAGCGTCGCCGACGCGTCCGCGGGTTACACGGCAACGGTTGTGGTGCCCACCGGGATGACCGCCACGGTCGAGCCGGCGACGTTCACGCTGGCGCCCGGTGCCACGCAGCGGCTCACGGTCACGGTCAACGCGTCCGGCAGCGCGGGCGGCAGCTGGGCCTTCGCCGATCTGCGACTGTCCACCAGCGACAGTCATGTCGGGGGCACGCCGATCGCTGGCGTGCACTACCCGATCGCGGTGATCCCGGTGGCCCCGGCGATCGGCGTGACCCCGGCCCAGGTCGAGGTGTCGCAGAAGCCCGGCAAGACCGCCAATCGCGGTGTGACGATTCGCAATCAGGGCAACGGTTCGCTGGAGTGGCGGCTGTCCGGCGGGTCCGGCTGCAGCACGCCTGCGGACCTCGCTTGGCTTGACGCCGCACCGGAATCGGGCGCCGTAGCGGCGGGTGGCTCCAGCCAGCTCCGGTTGACGTTCGATTCCACCGGGCAATCGCCGGGGCGGCTCACGGCAACACTGTGTGTCGCCAGCAACGATCCGGCCAACCCGGTCGTGCGGGTGGCGGTCGCGCTCGTCGTGCTCGACCTGCCCACAATGGTTGTCCCGCAGGAGCTCGCGGTGACCCAGCCGGCGGGCACGGTCACCGGCACGCGCATGACCATCGGCAACACTGGCACCGCCGCGCTCGACTGGCGCGTTGGCGAGGCCAAGGTGGCCGCGCCGCCCGACGCCGCTCTGGCCAATGTGGACCCCAAGCGGCGCGATCTGCTGCGCGACGGGGTGCTCCTAGTGCCCAACACCGCGGTGCCCGGGGTGGCAGCGTTCGACCCGCAGACCGGTGACCTGCTCGATCCGGCGTTCATCACCTACCCGCAGAGCCTGGGCACCACGACCCACATCATCCTCAACGCGGCGCAAGACGGGTTCCTGGTGTCGTCCCAGTCGGAGGGCGTGGTCCACGCGTTCGACCTGGACGGCAGCTACCAAGGGATCTTCGCGCCCAAAGGCGGGGTGGACCCGTCCATCATGGCCAACATCCGGGGCATGGCCATCTCGCCGCGCGGCACGCTGCTCGTGACGTCGGCCGGCGGCAACAAGGTGGTGGAGTTCGACGCCGGCGGTGAATACCTGGGCGACTTCATCGCGTCCGGCGCGGGCGGCATCAACGGGCCGTGGTATGTGCTGTTCCGCGACAGCGACGTGTTGGTCTCGGCGAGTGGCGGCAACATTTACCGCTACGACCACGCCGGGCAGCCGCTTTCGGTGTGGCAAAGCGAGATTAACTTCCCGCAGCAGCTGTACCGGCAGGCCAACGGCAACGTGCTGGCGGCCGCGTTCTCCAGCCCGAACGGGGTCTGGGAGCTCGACCCCAATGGTGCGCTCATCGGGCGCTACACCGGGGTTTCGAGCAACCGAGGCGTGTACCCGCTGGGCAACGGCAACATCCTGACGAGCAACGGCACCGGCGTGCACGCGATCGACCGGGGCACAGCGGTGATTGAGACCAAGCTCAGCGGGAGCGGGGTCCGGATGATCAGTGAGATCGCGCGGACGCAGCCGTGTGACGAACCGGGCGACGTGCCGTGGCTGCGGGTGTCGCGTGAGTCCGGCACGACCCCGGCGGGTGGCAGCAGCGAGCTCACCGTGCTGGTCGACTCCACCGGGCTGGCGGCAGGTGTGCACCGGGCGCATGTGTGCGTCAGCGGCAACGACCCGGACAGCCCTCTGGTAGGGGTACCGATCGTGGTCACGGTGACCGATCAGACGTGCGGCCGCACGATCACCGGCACCCACCTCGGCCCGCTGGACGTCTCGTCCGGGTTGACGTGCCTCGCGCACGGGTCGACGGTGATCGGGCCGATGAGCGTGCGTGCGGGGGCGAGCCTGCACGCCGACGGCACCAGGGCGCTCGGCGCGCTGTCGGCGCACGGCGCGGCCCGGGTGGAGCTGTCCGACTCGTGGGTGATCGGCCCAGTCTCGGTACGGGCCGGCACGACCAAGGTGTTGGTGGCCGGCAACCACTTCATCGGGCCGGTGTCCATGCGCGACAACGTAACGGGCACAATGCCGATCGCGCTGTCGGGCAACACCATCGTCGGGCCGCTCGCCTGCTCCGGCAACCAGCCACCGCCGGTAAACGAAGGCGTGCCAAACACGGTCTTCGGGCCCGTGTCCGGACAATGCGAGGGCCTATGACGGCGGAAACTGCAGCTACCAGGGCCACGGCAGGTCCGGAGCCGACCATGCGACAGCCTACGGCTGTGCGTGCGGTATGAGGGCCTATGGCTGTGCGTGCGGTGTGAGGGCGTGTCGCCGGGCCTGCAGTGTGGGGGTTACGGCTGTGCCTGCCGTGCGAGGGCCTATGGCTATGCCTTCAGTGTGGCGTTAACGGCCGGGCCGGCGGTGCGAATTCGCATAGCCGGCCCGACACTGCGATCACTTTGGACGGCTTGTTTTACGGTGTGCAGAGTCGCGTGGCAATGCGAGGGCGTGCGGCGGGGCCAACTATGCGAGCGCCATGTGGCCGGGATTGTTATGGCGCATCGGTTGGGCCGGAAGTGCACGTGGCATGGCTGACGGGCGGCAGCCAACGAGCCCCGGGTTGGTAGCCGGGCTGAGTCTGGCTCGTAGCCGTGAGCCCGGGTGCCGGAGGAAGCCCTTGCCCATGAGTCTACGGCCGCCTGCGACGAGTCTACCGGCCGCCCGTGGCGGGTATCGTGCTGGCCGGGCCGGCCGCAGCCAGGCGGCGTCCGCTACGGCCGACGGCCTGGTCCATTGTGGACTCCCGCGAGCTCTGACACCACGGTCGGGGTTCAGCGTTCGCAGGCATGGCGGCTGGACTACGGCATCAACCCAATCCTGCGGGCACTCCTCCGCCCGGAGCGGGCGCGGGCTGGCTGTAACAATGCGGGACCCCTCCCGCCACCGCCGGGCAAGAATCGGTTCGGGTGCGTGTGAGGAGGGAAGCAAGATGGATCAACTGACGGGCCGGTTGCACGTCGTGCTGACCGCTGCCGTAACTGCACTGGTCACGATCGCGCTTGTCGCGTTTCACGTCTCGGTCGCCCGCTCGGTGTGGTCCGAGATCGCCCTAGCTGCCTGGTGCGCGGTTCTCCTCGCGCACGCGTGGCGCCTGGCAGGTGGACGCCGCGATCGGCTGGTCGCAGCGGGCGCAATAGCGCCAGTCCTACTGGCCTTCGGACTGCTGCGGTTGGACGCCTCCGGCATCGACCGCGCCTTGACCGAAGCCCGCCACAGTGGCGATTGCGCCCAGGCGCTCAACGCGCTCGACCGGATCTGGCTGGGGCACCGCGTGGCCCACGTGACGGCAACCGCCCGTGGCGACCAGACCGTCCGCGCCTGCCAACGATTGCAGGCCGCCAAAGACCACCTCGCCATCGCGCTCACCGGTGAAACCAACGCACTGCAGCTCGGCTTCCACGCTCTCGCCACGGTCCTCGCCGACCTGCCCGGCCACGAGAAAATGGTCGAGGTGACGCTGGACGGATTCTTGGGCGCGTTGCCCACCGGCAACCCGTGCCGCACCGTCGAGGTCACGGCCTGGCTGCGCGAAAGACAAGCGAGCAACAACGTCCTGGATCGCTCCACCGATGTCGTCACGCGTACCGCGCCGCCGGCCCTCGTCGGGTGCGGCGATGAACTCATGGCGGCCAAGGCGTGGGAAGAGGCACGGGCACGTTATCGGCAAGTACTCGACCAATACCCGGGCCACGAACTGGCCCCCAAGGCCCGTGACGGAGTCAAGCAGGCGACGCTCGCTTTCGAGCTTGCCAACGTGCGAAGTCTGCTCCGCGGGAGGCCCCCGGCGTACTGTTCCACACCAGCGCAGTACAGCGGCGCCGCCCCCCACGGTACGGCCACCGGAACCAACCGCTCACTGTTCTACGGTAACGACGAATACACCGACAGGCTTCCCGCCGAGTGGCGCACCGACGATCCCGCCGAGGCGGTGCTGGTGATCTGCGCCGGCGACGAGGAGTTCGGGACGCCCGTGCGCACCTGCCCCTACGAAAACAAGATGTTCCCGCGATTTCCGACGAACGTGACGTTCCGCAAAATCATGATTCCATTGAAGGTGTACGAGCTGCGAACCGCAAAGCTCGTGGCCGAAACGAGCGTGGAGATCGGCGGCGCCAGCTGCCCGCAACGACTGTCGTACACGTACTACGTGACCGACCTGGGCCCACCGTCGGAGGTGTACGTCGAGGCGTCCGACGCAGACGTGCACGCCGCCTTCCGATCGCTGATCATCCCATGATCACCGGTCAAGCGCGCCTGCGCGTGAGCAGGTCGGCGACGCGCACCAGTCCATCCAGGTAGGCCAGTGCCGTGTCCGTGCGCAGCCGCGCGTTGTCCTGCACCGACAGCAGATCCCGCCCATCGACGCTCCACAGTGGAACGATGGCATCGACGTGGGCACGTACGAGCTCGTGTGTCATGAGCGCCATGCCCGCCGGGTCGTCCGTCTCCACTCGAAACCTGCGGTCGAATTCGGCGTCGCCCACATCGGCCGATTTTGACATGCCCAGTGCGCGGGCCATGCGCGAGCCGAGCCCGCGGTCGGTGACCGTGACCGACGCGAGCTGCTCCGGCAGGTGAACAATGTGGACAGTGGCGTCGTGGTTGACGATCCGTGTCTCCCAACGCGTTTCGGTACGGGTCTGCCCGTTGACATACGTCGTGCGCGTGACCGGATGATTCTCCCGGGTCTGCCACCAATAGTGTGCGATGCTCACCGGATACCCATGGTGGCTTCCCTCCACCAGCAGGCGTACGCCATTGCGGATGCCCTGCGGCATCCGCCCTGTCCAGGTGCCCCCGCCACCTTCCCGAAACCGCCAGCCCAGGCCGGCCGCCCATGCGCTCACCTGTTCGGCGTACCGCCGATCGCGTGCTCTACTGACGGCCGCGCTGATGAGCCCGATCGCGACCAGCACCAGCAACCCGACCACCACGAGCCCGACGAAACCGGAGGAGTCACTTTGCGCCATGCCGGTAGTACAGGGCCGCGGCCGGGTGCGGCGCCATGGGGCCGAACAATTCAGTACAAGATTTTTCTGGTACCGCCCGGAGGTTTGCCAATCTCGCTGCTCTGTAGTGTGCCGGCGCCGACTGGGGCGCCCCCGCAGACGAAAGGTGAAGGCAAGCATGACCACGCCGATGATCGCGATGGACGAGCTGCGAGCGCGGCTTCGTGACCTGCACACGCACGCCGCGCGACCGTCCTATCGCGAGCTTGCCCGGATGGGCGGCCACCGCTACGCCGCAAGCACCATCGCCGACACGCTCAACGGCCGGCGCAAGCGGATCGCCTGGCCGTTCGTGCACTTTTTCATCACGATGTGCCTGGAGCACGCCCGCCGGCACGGCATCAGCGTCCCGCGGCAGGACCAGCAAACCTGGTGGCGACTGTGGCAAGAGCAAGCGTAGGCATTGGACATCGACCATGAAGTTTCGCCACGACATTCCGTCGAGCATGGACGTGAGTTCATGATCGACCGGAAGGGGCGACCCCGGAAGGGGCCGGCCGGAAGGGGCAGGCCGGAAGGAATCGGCGGGGAGGGGCGGCCGAAAGGTAGGGCTGGTCCCGGTCGCCTTTGCAAAGCCGCCCTAACCGAGCGGAAGTAGGTTTACTTCCGAGTTAGTTGCGGAGGAGGTAGTTGGCGCTGCCGGTGCGGTCGTGGTTGCCGCCCGCTGGGCAGCGGGTGGCGGCGAGGCCGTTACCCGCGAAGAACAGGCAGCCGCACTTGTGACACCACCGCCAATTGTCCTGCCCGCCCGGACCGTTGTTGTCGGTGTCGGTCTCCAGCCGGAACGAGTCGCGCTGGAGATCCGGCACCGGCTCGCCCGGCGAGTGGCCGATCGTCGGCCAGACGGGGCACCGGCCGAAGCCGTTCTCTCCCACCCCCAGGTACCACACGGCTTTGCAGAACTGGCACCAGTGCCAGCCCGGCTGTCCGCGCCCGCTCTCGGTGGCCCGCCGGATCGTGTAGATGCCGCTGCCGTTCGTGTAGTGGCTGTGGTCCCAGAGGTGGAAGACGGGGCAGTGCCCATTGTTCCCGCCGTTGATGAACCACATGCCCTGGCACCTGTTGCACCACCGGAAGGAGTTCACCGCCGCGTGTGCGTCGGTGGCGACGGTGGCCGCAAATGCGCCTGCGGTCAGGAGAACGGCCGTGCGCAGAACCTGGCGTCTGGTCTTTGGTCGGTGCGACATGGCAACCCCTTCGTCTCGTGGTCGTGTGCCTCCATGAAAGGGGACCGGCCGACCCGGGGCGAGATGGCGGAACATATCGGAACGCATGCGAGCCGCCTGCCTTTGGCGCGTGCAGGTTGACCATGAAGTTATCGCCACCACACGCCGTCGACCCATGGACGTAAGTTCATGATCGACCGGAAGGGGTGATGCGGAAGGGGTGACGCGGGAGGGGCAGCGCGGGAGGGGGATGGATGGGGGAAGGGAAGGG
>NZ_QJUG01000220.1 GCF_003426775.1 Allorhizocola rhizosphaerae
AGGACCATCGCGCCCGCGGCCGTGGCGACGCGCGCCCGCCGACGCCGGCCGGCGCGGTCGAGGACCTCCTGCGCGGGCGGGGTGGTGACCGCGCCGCGCACGTCG
Source organism: Allorhizocola rhizosphaerae (assembly GCF_003426775.1). Lineage (GTDB taxonomy): Bacteria > Actinomycetota > Actinomycetes > Mycobacteriales > Micromonosporaceae > Allorhizocola > Allorhizocola rhizosphaerae. The sequence continues at coordinate 106 of NZ_QJUG01000220.1, forward strand.
ACCCGCAGGTCATCGGCGAGCGCCGTGCGGGCCCGGTGCAGCCACGACTTCACCGTGCCGACCGGGACTTCGAGCTGCTCGGCGACCTCGGTGACGGGCAGGTCCATGAGGTGGTGCAGCACGACCGCGCGCCGTTGGGCCGCCGGAAGTTTGCGCAGCGCGGCCACCACGGCCACATGATCGGGGTTGACCGCGGGCACCGGTTCGGGCTCCCGCTGGCGGACCAGATGCGTGGCGGCCACGCGCAGCCGGCGCCAACGCGAGTGGGCCAGGTTCGTGGCCACGCGCCGCACCCACGCCACCGGGTTGTCATAGCTGGACAACTCCCGCCAGCGCAACCATGCACGACAAAACGCCTCCTGCGCGATGTCCTGCGCTTCGCCGAGGTCGGCGGTGAAGCCGTAGGTCATCGCCACGGTGTCACCGAAGTGGGCCTCGTAGAAGAGGTCGAAGTCGCTCTGCGCGACCGCCGAAGTCATGCAGCATCACACTCTCGGCCAGGGGGTCAGGTTGCACTAGTGTGACCAATTGTGGATGAGTATCTGGACTCGTACGCACCCGTCGCGCTGCTGGCGCTCGTGGGAGTGCTCATCGTGGGCGGCGGCTTCCTGGCCAACCGGCTGCTGCGGCCGCGGCAGCCCAACGCCGCCGCGGGCAAGCGCGACACCTATGAGTGCGGCCTGGACCCGGTGCCCGGCGGCTGGGCGCAGATGCACATCCGGTATTACCTGTACGCGTATCTTTACGTGCTCTTCGCCGTGGAGGCGGTGTTTCTTTTCCCATGGGCGTTGGTCTATCTCAAGGCGGGCCTGGCAGTGATCGTGGAGATGGCGATCTTCATTGGCGTCTTGGCACTCGGACTCCTCTACGCGTGGCGCAAGCGGGCCTTGACATGGCAGTAGGGTTTTCGGCATGAACCTGCTGCTGCTTCTCGTCATCGCGGTGACCGTCGGCGCGGTGGTGTTCGGGGTGATGACGCTGGTCACGGGCGGTGACCCGGGGCTCAAGCCGGTCGATCCGGACAGCCGGGCCCGGCCGCTGCCGGGCGACCGGCCACTGGTCGAGTCCGACGTCAGCCGGGTCACGTTCGATGTGGCGCCGCGTGGGTACCGGATGGGCCAGGTCGATCAGACGCTGCGGCGGGTGGCCTACGACATCGGGTACAAGACGGAGCTGATCCAGGTCCTCGAGGCCGAGATCGTCGCGCTGCGCGAGGGCCGGATCGAGGACGCCGATGTCCTCGCCTCCGCCCGCGCGGCCGCCCTGCGCGGACCCGCCGGCCCCGGACCGATCCTCGACGAGTCGCTGACCGAGGTGCTGGCCGAGGAGTCGGATCACGACACCGACCGCGACATGGTCGTGCGCATCGAGGACCTCGAAGACACCGATGACGAGCCCGACGGCGACGCCGCGCCCGCGGAGGGGGAGCAGCTCGACAAGACTGCGGTCAAGAAGGTGTCATGACGGGCCGTGACAAGGCAGCGCCGGCATGACCGACCCGGCGATGCCCGGCGCTGGTGAGGTGACGGCGACGGTGATCGTCGGCGCGCCGGCCAAGACCGTGTTCGCCGCTTTCACGGCGTGGGAGCGGCAGGGCGAGTGGATCCCGTTCACCAAGGTGCGCCTGGTCTCCGGCGATGGCGGCGAGGGCAGCGTGATCGAGGCCGTGACGTCGGTGCGCGGTGCGTCGCTGCGCGACGAGATGCGGGTCGAAAAGCTGGATCCGCCCTACGAGGTGCGTGTGGTCCACTTCGGCAAGGTGCTGCGCGGACCGGGGGTGATGCGCTGCACGGAGCTCGGCTCGGGGCGCACCCAGGTGGTCTGGCACGAGTGGTTCCACCTGCCGGGCGGGGTGGCCGGGCGGCTGGCGTGGCCGCTCATGTGGCCGGGCTCGAAGTTCGGGCTGACCCAGGCCCTCAAACGGTTTGCCCGGCTGGTCGAGACCGGTGTCCTGCCATAGTTCTTTGCGCCTGCTAAAGCAAGTCAGCAAGCGGCCGTAAGCCGCCGACGTACTTGCCTACTTCGACCGGCCCGGCACCGGCGGCGGTCCTACCGAAGCGATCAACGGCCGCCTGAAGCACCTGCGCGGCTGCGCCCTTGGCTTCCGCAACCTCGCCAACTACATCGCCCGATCCGTACTCGAGAAGGCGGATTCAGACCCCGACTACACCCTGCATTGGTGAAGAGACGCTCTTCCTGGGGGCCGGCCCAAAGATACGACGGAAACCGGCAACCAGTGATCTTGAGGTGAACTTGCCGCAGGTGAGGTGCTGGGGCGGATCGGCGTCGGCTGCCCGACCAGGGACAGCGATGCGCAAACGCAGCCGGAGGCCCGATCTTGTGTCACCGTTCGCAGTGGACTTGTTCGCGTGCCCGCTCAGTTCGGTCAACGGCGCACCCGATAGCGCAGGTGAAGCACCCGGTTGCCCTGAATCACCACGTCAGGATCGTCCAACAGGTGCTGCGCGTGGACCGACCCGAAATAGCGTTTGCCGGACCCGAACACTACGGGTACGACGTCCATGCGCACCTCGTCGATCAGACCCGCGGCAAGCACCTGGCCACCGACGTCGCCAGCGGCGACCTCGACTATGCGGTCACCCGCAAGCTCCTGCGCCTTGGCCATGGCTGCCTCGACGCCGTCGACGAAGTGAAACGGCGCCGCGGGGTCCCAGCCCTCGGGCGCCGGCCGGTGCGTCACGACGACCACGTGGTCGATCCCGCCCGGAGGCTTCCCGTCCCAGCCGTCCGTCATGTCGAAGACGTGGCGGCCGGCGATTGTCACTCCGATCTGGTCCCAATACGGCCGGGTGTAGTCGTAGGACGTCTGTGACACCTTTAGCACTCCGCTCTCGTCCAACGGGACGTCACCGCTGGACAACCATTCGAACAGGGATCCGGGCTGGTCGTTCTCGTCCGCGATGAAGCCGTCCACCGACACTGAGCTGTACATGACAACCTTGCCCACGGGGCTCTCCTTTGCTTTGGGATGCCCCCAAATTAGCGTGTCGTGAGCTGTCGCTCTTGTAAGAAATCAATCGGCCGGCAGCGGCCAGCCGTCCAGCGCGTGGCCGGGGTGTTCGCGCAGGAACCGCCGCCGGACTTCGAGGTACCGGGTCGGCGTGAGCCCGGTGAACGCCCGGAACTCGTGGCCGAAGTGGGCCTGATCGAAGTAGCCTGCGCCACCGGCGAGGTCGCCCCAGTCGATCGGTTCGGCGGGGTTGATCGCGAACACGGTGGCGGTGAAGCGATGGGTGCGGGCCAGCCGCTTCGGCGTGACGCCGATGAGCTCCTTGAACCGCTGTGCCAGATGAGTGCTGCTGACACCGGCTGCCACGCTCAGGTCGCCGATCGCCACCGCCCCGCTGCTCGCCGCGATGACGCGGCTCGTATGGCGGACCAGCCCCAGGCCGGCGGTCTCGCACAGCCGTCGCATCAGCTCCTCCTCAAGCAGCGTCAGCATCTCGTGCGGTCCGTCCGCCGTGGCCAGCCGGTCTCGAAGCTCAGCAATGGCAGGCCGGCCCCAAACCTGCTCTACCGTCACCGGCCGGTCACACAGCTCGACGGCGGGCATCGGCAGGAACGGCGCCAGCCCCCACGGCTTGAAGTGCACGCCGACGGACCGGGTCCGGAGTGGGTAGCCGAACTCCCACGCGCGGGTGGGCATGGTGACCACGCAGCCATCGGCGTACTCGGCCGTCTCGATGTCGGTGCCGGCGCGGATGCGAAACGGCGCCCCGAGGTTGACGATGAGCAACGCCGACGGCGCGGGCGGCAGCGTCAGCAGCGCGTACGGCGGCTCGCCCTCCAGGTAGTAAAGGTCGTCGATCAGCCCGTCCAGCGGCGGTCGCGGCACTCTGGACACGTACTCCACGCCCACAGCATCGCCGACCCCCCGCCGGCATCGCGCGCCGGGATGGCCCAACCGCGCTGCCACCAGCATCGAGTCGGCGCCGGTGGCTTCCCTCCCGATCTTGACCACTTCGTGGATCAAAGATCGCTCAGTCCAGACGTCGCCGGGCGAGCTGAACCGTTTTGCTCCTGCTAAAGCAAGTCGCGGGCGGATCGCCCTGGATGGCGCCGTCTTCCCTCCCGATCTTGACCACTCCGTGGATCGGAGATTGCTCAGTCCAGACGTCGCCGGGCGAGCTGAACCGTTTTGCTCCTGCTAAAGCAAGTCGCGGGCGGATCGCCCTGGATGGCGCCGTCTTCCCTCCCGATCTTGACCACTCCGTGGATCAAAGATCGCTCAGTCCAGACACCGCCGGGCGATCCGTAGCGGTGGCATCCGGGGTCCAGCCGGGGGGACGGATGAGGTGGTTGAGGCGATCGCGCCAGCGCTTGGCGTGCCATACGTCGCGGGCGATGGCCGCGTATTCGTGGTAGGCCACGCGCAGTGGGTTGTAGGTCTCTATGTTCTTCGTCAGGCCGTAGATGACCCGCTCGGTCTCGGGCGCGAACGAGCCGAACAGGCGATCCCAGATGATCAGCACACCGCCGAAGTTGCGGTCCAGGTAGTCGCCCTGCGCGCCGTGGTGCACGCGGTGATGCGACGGGGTGTTGAACGCGAACTCGAACCAGCGCCACATCTTGTCGATGCGCTCGGTGTGGATCCAGAACTGGTACACGAGATTGATCGAACCGCAGAACGCGATCACCGCCGGATGGATCCCCACGGCGGCCATCGGCAGATAGAACAGCCAGCTGGTGAAGCTGGTCCAAGGTTGTCGTAGGGCTGTGCTTAGGTTGAACCGCTGCGACGAATGGTGCACGACGTGGCAGGCCCAGAGCACCCGGATCACGTGATGGCTGCGGTGCGACCAGTAGTAGCAGAAGTCCTGCGCCAGGAGGAACAAAGGAAGAAGCGCCCAGCTGAACTCGATGCGCAGCGGTGTGATCGTGTAGACGGCCGCCGTACCGGCAATGGTGATGAGGCGTCCCCAGACGACGTCCCACACCAGGCTCCCCAGGCCCATGGAGAGGCTGGCCGCGGTGTCCTTGACGGTGTAACCGAGCTCATTGTCGTCGCCGTGCAGCCGATAGGAGACGATCTCCACCACCAGGAGCAGGATAAAGGCGGGGACCGACCAGAGCACGACGTCGGGGAAGCTCATAACGTGGAAGGTATTCATATATGACCGGGCTGGCAATAGGGGCGGACGGGCTCCCGCGCTGTTCGTGGGCGGTGGGGACCCCGATCTACGAGGAGTACCACGACGTCGAGTGGGGGCGGCCGGTGCGCGATGACGATGCCCTGTTCGAGAAGATCAGCCTGGAGGCGTTCCAAAGTGGACTGTCGTGGATCACGATCCTGCGCAAGCGCCCCGCCTTCCGGGCGGCGTTCGCCGGGTTCGACCGGGCCAAGGTGGCGGTGTTCGACGAGTCCGACATCGCGCGCCTGATGGCCGACCCGGGCATCGTGCGCAACCGCTCGAAGATCGAGGCGACCATCCACAACGCGCGGATCGCCCAGGATGTCGAGCTGTCCGCGCTGCTGTGGTCGTTCGCACCGCCCGCCCGGCCGCGCCGCACGCAGATCCCGGCCACCACGCCCGAGTCCGTGGCGATGGCCAAGGCGCTCAAGAAGCTCGGCTTCCGGTTCGTGGGCCCGACCACCGCATATGCGCTGATGCAGGCCACCGGCATGGTCGACGACCACATCAAGGGCTGTTCGGTGGGGGAGTAAAGATGCCACAGTGGCTGGTCAGCGTCGCGCTGCCGATCGAGGCCGAGTCTGCCGAGGAGGCCGTCCGCGAATACTGGCGTTACGTCGACGAGCTGGGCGCGGCCGAGCTGCCCGCATACGTGTGGCGGCCCGGCGCCGAGCTCGCGATGCTCGCCTATGTGGCCGACGGCCCGGCCCCGCTCGACCCCGAGGACGACTGACCGCGTCCGGTTAGGCTCGCCTGCGGGCCGCTAGGCGCCGGTGAATCCGGGCTTCTGCTTGTTGACGAAGGCCAGCGTCGACTCGCGGTGATCCGACGTGATGCCGCACGCGGCCTGCGCCTGCGCCTCGACCTCGAGCGTCGACTCCAGCGAGTTGACGGCGGCGTGCAGCAGCTCGCGCTTGATCTGTCCATAGGCGACGGTCGGGCCCGCGGCCAGGCGAGCGGCGAGCTCCTGGGCGGACGGCAGCACCTGTTCGTCGTCGCCGACAAGCTTGGTGAGCAGGCCCAGGTTCCAAGCGGCGGAGGCGTTCACCGGCTCGGCGAGCATCAGCAGCTCGGTGGCCTTGGCGTGGCCGATCAGGCGGGGCAGCGTCCACGATGCGCCCGTGTCGGCGGCCAGCCCCACGCGGGCGAACGCCATCAGGAACGACGTGTCCGGCCCGCCCACGCGGAAGTCGGCCAGCAGGGCGAGGGAAGCACCGGCTCCCGCGGCCGCGCCGCGCACCGCCGCGATCACGGGCTTGGGCAGCGCGGCCAGCCCGAGCGCGATCGGGTTGTAGTGGCGCACCACCGTGTCGAGCGGGGTCGGCCCGTCCAGCGAGGCCACGTGCTCGCGCAGGTCCTGCCCGACGCAGAAGGCACGCCCGGCGCCCGCGAGCACCACGGCCCGCACGGCGGAGTCGTCGCGCACCTCGGCCAGCGCCTGCGCCAGCGCCTCCTTGAGCGCGACGTTGAGCGAGTTCAGCGAGTCAGGTCGGTTGAGCGTGATGGTGGCGACGGCCCCGTCCCGGGTGAGCAGCAATGTGTCAGACATCGGCCCTACTCCTTGTCCGATAAACAGTGGTCAACATAGCGGTCGGCGGCCGGGCGCAGCCGGTCGGCGTGCCGGTCGAAGAATGCGGCCGCGGCGGTGCCCGGCCACGGGTCGGGAAGCAGTGACAGGGGTAATTGTGGGTCCCGGAACAGGAACGTGCGCCACTCATGCACCAGCCGGCTGCGCGCGGCGTAGGCGACCTCATCGTTGTCGGCGGCCGACACGGCCCGCATGACCGGCGTCATCCGCTCGATGAACTGCGTGTAGGCGGCCCCGATCGCCGCGACATCCCACGCCCGCGCGACCATCACCCTGGCGCCCCCCACCCCTCCGGCATGCACGGAGGAGAAGCGCTCGTATGCGGTACCAGATAAAAGATCTTGAATTTCATTGGCGGCGCGGGCTGCGACCCACACGGTGGAATCGATCCGCCCGTAGCCCAGGAAGTTCAGCGTGGCGGCCAGCCGGTCGCGTTCCGGGCGAGACGTGGGGTTCGTCACGATCAACAGGTCGAACCGGCCGTCCCAGGCGGTCTGGTTGGTCCGGTAGATCCGGGCGGCGGCCTCCTCAAGGCGCACGGCGGCCCGAGCGGTCAGCCGGTAACCGGGCCCGCTGGGCGTGCGCACGGGCGTCAGCCAGCCCTGGCGGACCATGCGCGAGATCGCGGTCCGCACGGCCGGCGCGGCGACCCCGAGCGGCGCGAGCAGGCGGATGAGCGCTGCGACCGGCGCTTCCCCGCCGCGCCGCCGCAGGTGATCGCCGTAGACGTCGAACAACGCCGAACGGGCCTGCATGAGGGAAGATTGTGACAGATGTGAACCCGCCTGGCGAGAAGATGTCACAACGTGACCAGCCCGGTTTGGGCTTCGGGTGGTCCATCAGGGAAAATCATTGATTGGCACCCCGATGCGGCCGACCCAAACCGCGCCGAGGGTGGCTGTTCTTGAGAGAGGCCGGAAGAAAAGCTTCGCGCAGAACAGTGCGAAATATATCGCGCTGGCCTGGGTGCGAGTCTGAGGGGAGACATACATGGCGGCGATGAAGCCGCGGACGGGCGACGGTCCGCTGGAGGTCACCAAAGAGGGTCGGGGCATCGTGATGCGGGTCCCGCTCGAGGGCGGTGGCCGTCTCGTCGTGGAGATGACTCCGGACGAGGCCACGGCACTGGGCGAGGCGTTGAAAACCGCCGTCGGATAGACCTCACGCGCAGACAGGCGCGAGCGGGATCGCTCGAAACGCGGCGGTCGCATGCCCCGCCGCGGTCCCGCTTTGCCCGGGGTGATTTGCCGTGCCCCGGGCAAAGTAAGGTCGGACAAGACCTCTTCGTGACAGGGCGGTTAAATGATCTCGGTGCGACTGGGCACTCCGTTAGGTGCGCAACACGGGCCGGTGGGAGTGCTGGTCTATCCGGTGTCGGCAGACCTGCCCGAGCCGGCTCCATGGTCCTCCCCCGCGGAGGTCGCTGCCGAGGTCGCTGCCTTTGCTGCCGAGGTTGACGACGCCGGCAGGCCGGGCCGCGTGGCGACGCTTCCACGCCCGCTGCGCGATCCGTCGCGCGTGCTTCTGGTCGGTGTCGGCGCCGGAGACGAAAGGGGCTGGCGCAAGGCCGGTGCCGCGATCGCGCGTGCGGCCCGGGATGCCGTGGTGAGTCTGCAGCCGCCCGCAGACTTCTCCGAGGCCGCCCTCCGAGGCCTGGCCGAGGGCGTCTGGCTGGGCCAATACGGCTTCCGCATCCGCGACGACAAGCCCGGCGAGGCGGTCAAGCTGCAGGAGCTGGTCGTGCTCGCCGCCGCCAGCCCAGAGCTCGAACGGGCGCTGGAGACGGCCCGTGTGGTCGCCGAGCACATCAACTTCGCCCGCGACCTGACCAACACGCCATCGCTGACCAAGACCCCGTCCTGGTTCGTCGAGCAGGTCGGCGGGCGCGATCTGCCACCGGGCGTGAGCCTGACCGTGCGCGAGCCGGCCGAGCTCGCCGAGGAGGGGTTCGGCGGGATTCTGGCTGTCGGCGGCGGTTCCGCCCGCGGCCCGCGCCTGCTGGAGATCAGTTATCGTCCGCCCACCGAAACGGCCGAGCACGTGGTCCTGATCGGCAAGGGCATCACGTTCGACACCGGTGGCATCGACATCAAACCCAACGACGCCATGCAGCTGATGCGAAAAGACATGGGCGGTGCGGCCACCGTGGTCGCTGCGACCCTTGCCGCCGCAAGGCTTTCTTTGGGGGTACGCATCACAGCCCTCACCCCGCTCGCCGAGAACATGCTCTCGGGCAGCTCCTGGCGCTCCGGCGACGTGGTGCGCCACTACGGCGGGCTCACGTCGGAGGTGCACAGCACCGACGCCGAGGGGCGCGTGGTGCTCGCGGACGCGCTGGCCTACGCGGTGTCCAAACTGGAGCCCAGCGTGCTGATCGACCTGGGCACACTGACCGGGGCGTCGCGCGTCGCGCTCGGCAAGACCACGGCCGCGCTGTTCAGCGAAAACGACGAGCTGGCCAAGGCGCTGCAGGACGCATCCATCGCGGCGGGGGAAAGCGTGTGGCGCATGCCGCTGGCCGACGAATACATGAAGGAGGTCGCGGCCGAGATCGCCGACCTCAATAATGCGGCGGGCAACCCGGGCGCGATCACGGCCGCGCTCTATCTGCGCGAGTTCGCCGGCCCGATGCGCGACCGGTGGGCGCACATCGACATGTCCGCGCCGTCGTGGTCCGGGGAGAACGACGGCGACGTGCGCAAGGGCGCGACCGGTTGGGGCGTGCGGACTCTGGTCCGCTGGCTTTCCCATCTTTCCTAGTTCGCCGGCTGGCCGTTCGGGCAGACTTTGCCGCCCGTCCGACAACGGGACTGACAAGTAGGCCGTCGGGCCGCTAGGTTCACTTGGCTCGAAGCTGTGCCCGGGGAGGAACCGTTTCCCATGTCTGATCCGCCGTTTGTCTATGCGCCGCCACCGCCGTCGCCACCGCCACCCAGGCGGGTTGGGCGCACGGTCGTCTTGGTCCTCACGTTGTTTGTCCTGTTTGGAATCGCGGGCGGGCAGACCTTCCTGTTGTACGACCTTTCCCGCGACCTCGATGACGCGAGGGCACAGGCGCACGCCGACGCCGTTGCGGCGAGCGCGGCGGCCGAAGCCGTGGCGAGCCGGGTCGCCGAACTGGAGAAGGCCGCGTTTCATCCGGACCAGATCGCGGCGGCCGCACTGCCCAGCGTGTTCCGGGTCAAGGCCGGACAGGCGTCGGGCACGGCCTGGGTGGTGGGCAAGCCCAAGTCCGACGGTGGCGCCAACATGTTCACCAACTTCCATGTGGTCGAACAGGTGTGGGAGACCGGCGGGCGCTCGGTGAGCATCGAGCACAAGCAGCAGCTCTACCGGGCGACCATCGTCAAGGTGGACAAGGATCTCGACGTCGCGCACCTTGAGACCGACGGGAAGTTCGCCGGTTTGGTGGTGTCGTCGGCGGAGGTGCGGCCGGGGCAGCCGGTCGTGGTGGTCGGCGCGCCGCTCGGGCTGGACAGCTCGGTCACGACCGGTGTGGTGAGTGCCTTCCGCAAGCTTGAGGGCACGGACGATACATATGTTCAATTCGATGCACCGATCAACCCGGGAAATTCCGGTGGTCCGGTCATCAACGCGCAGGGTCAGGTGGTCGGGATCGCCACCGCGAAGATCCGCAACGCCGAGGGCATCGGGCTGGCCATCCCCATCGGCCAGGCATGCCAACTCTTCCCCATCTGTTCCTGAAAGGAGTACCCAATCCGATGACCGAACCTCACGGGGGACAGGCAGATCAGGGCGTCAGCCCCGCGTCGCCCGCTGTTCCTCACCAACCTGCGGCACCCGCCGTGGAAAGCACCGCTCCGCTGGGCGCCTCGTCGTGGCAGAGCTCGGCTGCGCCTTCGCAGTCCGGTTCGCCGTCGTGGCAGAGTCCGGCTGCCTCTTCGCAGTCCGGTTCGCCGTCGTGGCAGAGTCCGGCTGCCTCTTCGCAGTCCGGTTCGCCGTCGTGGCAGAGCTCGGCCGCCTCTTCGCAGCCCGCTTCGTTAGGCGCGCAAAACTCCGCAGCCGACGCGACCGCGCAATTCCCTGCGGCAACGCAGTTCCAGCCGGGTGCTGCGCCGGTTCCGGCTCCCGCTCCGGCGGCCGACGTGCCGGTGAGCGCGCCCGCGTATGACGCCTATGCCGCGGCCGCGCATGCCCAGCTCGCCCCGAAGAAGCGTGGCGGCGTGATCGCGCTGTCCATCGCGACCGGTGTGCTGGCTCTGGCCACCATCGCGCTCGGCGTTCTGTACTTCCTTGAGGCGCAGGCCCACACCAAGACCGACGCGGAGCTGACGCAGCGCACCGCCTCCCTGGTCGCCGAGGAGGCAAAGTCCAAAAACCTCGACACGCAGCTCAAGACGTCCAAAGAGGAAGTCGCCAAGCTCAACCAGGACCTCACCGGCGCGAAGGCCAAGACCGACGAGGTGACCAAGGCACGCGACGCGCTGATCGGCTGCTTCCAGGCGATCGAGGCGTTCGACGCCAAGCAGAACGCCGAGAACGCCAAGCAGGTCATCATCAAGTGCGAGGAAGCTGACAAGTACCTCTAAAGCCGCACAGCGGCGAGCAGACCGTCCCCGACGGGAAGCATCGCCGGTGCCCATTGCTCCGAGTCACGCACGGTGGCCGCGACCGACGCGGTCACCGTGCGGGTGAGCGCACCGTGCAGGGCGAGCACACCGCCGGGGCGCAGCATGCGGGCCGCCGCGGCCACGCACAGCTCATGCTCGGTCGGGTCGGAATCGACAAATACCATGTCGTACACGCCATCGGCCAACCGCGGCAGCACATCCAGCGCGCGCCCGGTGATGATCCGGGTGCGTGCCGCGGGAAAGCCCGCCTCGATGAACAGCCGCCGCGCCATCCGCTGATGCTCGGCCTCCACGTCGATCGTGGTCAGCACACCGTCGGGCCGCATGCCGCGCAGCAGCCACAGTCCACTCACACCCGTGCCGGTACCGATCTCGACAACGGCACGGGAGCCGTTGGCACCGGCCAGCAGGCGCAACGCCGCCCCCGCGGCGGGCGCGACCGGCGTCAGCCCGACCTCGGTGGCCAGGCCCCGCGCCGTCTGCAGGATGAGGTCCTCGGGTGCGTATGAGCCCACGAACTCCCTTGCCGTCACCGGCTCCACCTTCTCCGAATCATGATATTTGTTCGGCCCGCCATGCCATTCTGAAGCAGTATCGAAGCACTCTCGGGGGCACGGGGAATGGAGGCGGGGCCGGTGTCGCATTGGTGGTCCGATGCGCTCAACGATCCGTGGCGCGATCCGAACACGCCGGTGCGCCTGATCCAACCGAGCGGTGCTCCCGCCGCGCCGCCTCCACCGCCGCAGCCGGCCCAGCCACCGTTCAAGACCTGGTGGGTGGCGGGCATCGTGGGTCTGGTTTCGGCTCTGCTCGCGGGACTGCTCGGCGGTGCGCTGGGCGTGCGCTATGGCGCGCCCGCCGAGGACAAGGCCGCCGAGACGGTCCTCGGCGGCGGGACCGGCACGGTCTCGCGACCAGCGCCCGATTCGCTCGCTGCGGTCGCGGGCATGGTCCTGCCGAGCGTGGTGACCATCCGCGTGGCGGTCGACGGGGGCACGGCCCTCGGTTCCGGTTTCGTGGCAACCGACATGGGGCATGTCATCACCAACGATCATGTCGTGGCCGGTGGTTCCGGCAACGCGACGGTCATTTTTGATGACGGCTCGACCGCCCAGGCGGAACTTGTGGGTACCGACCTGGAATCAGATGTCGCGGTGCTGAAGATCCTCCACAAGAGCGACCTGACCGTGGCGCGGTTGGGTGACTCCAATTTCGTGGCGGCCGGCGACCAGGTGATGGCCATCGGCTCGCCGTTGGCGCTGCGCGGCACGGTGACCGCCGGGATCGTCAGCGCGGTCGACCGTCCAATCACGACCACCTCGGGGCGCGGCGGCACGCGATACTACGCGGCGATCCAGACCGATGCGGCGGTCAATCACGGAAACTCCGGTGGGCCGCTCGTCGACGTCGCCGGTCAGGTGGTCGGGATCAACGCGGTGATCAAGTCGCTGGCCGAGGACGAGCACAGCGCGGGCAATATCGGGCTCGCGTTCGCCATCCCGATCAATCACGCCCAGCGCGTGGCCAACGAGATCATCCAGCATGGGAAGGCCCGCCGCACGGTGATCGGGGCCGAGCTGGAGGAGAGCACGCGCGGCCCGGGTGCGGGGGTCCGGCTGCGGGAGGTGGTCGCGTCCGGCCCGGCGGAGGCGGCCGGGCTGCGCTCGGGCGATACCCTCGTCAGTTTCGGCAGCCGACCGCTTGCCGAGCCGAGTGATCTCATCGCACTTGTGCGGAAAACTGCACCGGGTGAGACCGTCAAAGTGGCCTACAAACGTGGCTCTACCAGCCACGATGCGGTCGTGACGCTGGCCGCTGATCCGCAGTGAGGTCTGGTGGGAGGCCCGATGGACGGCTTACTGTTGGTTGGTGTTCGAGAATCTGAATGCCTGGGAGTTCGGCGCGCTGCTGCTGCTCGCCTTACTGATCTTCGGGGAGCGGCTTCCCAAGGTCATTTCCGACGGCATGCGGATGCTTCGGAACCTGCGCGCCATGGCCACCAACGCCACCGGCGATCTGAGCCGTGAGCTGGGCACCGACATCAAGCTTGAGGATCTCAACCCCAAGACGTTCATGCGCAAGCATCTGCTCAGCGAGGAAGACGAGGCAGCGCTGCGCCGCCCATTGCAGGCGCTCTACGACGACGTCAAGTCCGACGTCTCCGCAATCAAAACCAGCGCAGATCTCAACGCCCCCATGGCCGACCCACCCCCTCCACCCTCCAAACCCCTCCCCC
>NZ_QJUG01000221.1 GCF_003426775.1 Allorhizocola rhizosphaerae
GCCCGCGCCGAGCTCCACCGGCAGCACGCCGCGCCCCGGCTTGAGCCCGATCAGCCCGCAGCACGCCGCCGGGATGCGCACCGAGCCGAGGCCGTCGTTGGCGTGCGCGATCGGGACCAGCCCGGAGGCCACGGCCGCGGCCGACCCGCCCGACGACCCGCCCGGCGTGCGTTCCAGGGCCCACGGGTTGCGCGTGACCGCGGTGTCGTCGTCGGTGGTTCCCCACAGGCCGAGCTCGGGCATGCGGGTGGTGCCGAGGACCACCGCACCGGCGCCGCGCAGCCTCCGTACCAACTCGTGGTCTTTATCGGCGACCACCCCGCAGGCCGCCGCCGAACCGTTAAAGGTTGGCACACCGGCCACAGGGGTGTTTTCCTTCACCGCGATGGGCACCCCGGCCAGCGGCAGATTGCCCAGGTCCGGTTGGTCATCGACCTTTTCGGCCTCGGCGAGGGCCTCGGGCGCCCGGACCACGCGGAAGGCCGCGACGATGGGATCGGTGTGGCGCAGGTGATCGAGATGATCCGCGATGACCTGCGTGGCCGAGGTGTCACCCCGGCGCACCGCCCTCGCGATCTGCTTCGCCGTCGCACCGACCCAGGTGTCCGCCATCGCTCCAGTATGGACGGGTGGTCGGGGCATGCGATGCTTGGGCCATGTCGTCGCCTACCCCCGCGCCGCCGCCGACGAGTCGCAATTGGACACTGCCCATCGTCGGGGGCGTATTGGCCCTGGTCGTGGTGGCGGTCGTGTGCATTGGCGGCGGTGTGGCCGCATACCTGACGATGCGCGAGAGCGGCGACACGAGCAATCCGCCCACGCCGACCCCCGCACCCTCCCAGGTCATCGCCTCGCCGCCCGCGCCCAAGACCCACGCCGATTGCCTGGTCGGCGACTGGATCGAGACGTCATACGCGGGCACGGCCGAGATTTATGGCACGCGCGTGCAGCTGACCAGCAAGGGTGCGCTGGTGCGGTTCTCCCCCGAGGGCACGACGCTGACCCTGTACGAAAACCTGGTGCGCACCGGGCAGGCCGACGGCAACAACTACGAGGTCATCCACAACGGCAGGGTCGGCTTTAATTTCGTGGCCGACGAGACCACGCTCCACTACAGCAACCCGCAGGTGGAGGGGACGACCACATGGAAGGTGAACGGCAAGGTGCGCGACACGGAGCCGATGCAGGTGTTGCTGACGCCCGAGACGTACAAGTGCTCGGGCAATCAGCTACGCATATTCGGCGATAATTACGCGATGGAATATCAGCGGATCGTGCCGCCGGGAGTTCCGGTCTAGCTCAAGGCGTCCTTGAGATCGCCGATCAGGTCGTCGATCGTCTCGATGCCGACGGACAGGCGCACCAGATCGGCCGGGACTTCGAGCGCGGAGCCGGCCACGCTCAGGTGGGTCATCCGCCCCGGGTGCTCGATCAGCGACTCGACCCCACCGAGTGATTCGGCGAGCGTGAACACCTTGGTGCTGTTGCACACCCGCTCGGCCTCGGCCGGATCGCCGGTGCGGAACGCGATCATGCCGCCGAAGCGGCGCATCTGCTTGGCCGCCACCTCATGCCCGGGATGCTCGGCCAGCCCCGGATAGAGCACCTGCTTGACCTTCGGATGTCCGATCAGGAACTCGGCCACCTTTTCGGCGTTGTCGCAGTGCCGCTCCATGCGCACGGCCAGGGTCTTGATGCCGCGCAGGGTGAGCCACGCGTCGAACGGGCCGTTGACGGCGCCCATCGCGTTCTGGTGGAACTGGAGCGAGTCGGCCAGAGTCGGGTCATTGAGCACGAGGGCCCCACCGACCACATCGGAGTGCCCGCCCACATATTTGGTGGTGGAGTGGACGACCACGTCGGCGCCGAGCGCGAGCGGCTGCTGCAGGTAAGGGCTGGCGAACGTGTTGTCGACGACGAGCAGGGTGTTGGCATCGCGGGCCACGTGGGCCAGCGCCGCGATGTCGGCGATGTTCAGCAGCGGATTGGTTGGCGTCTCAATCCAAATCATGCGGGTACGGGACGTGAGCTTCGCCCGCACGTCGTCCACATTGGACACGTCGGCGGCCGTCCACGCCAGCCCCCAGCGCTCGGCGACCTTGGAGAATAGCCGGAACGTCCCGCCGTAGGCGTCATTCGGGATGATCACGTGATCGCCGGGCACGCAGACCGTGCGGATGAGCGTGTCCTCGGCCGCGAGCCCACTGGCGAACGCCAGCCCGCGGCGCCCACCCTCGATCGCGGCCAAGCACTCCTGCAGCGAGTCCCGAGTCGGGTTGCTGGAGCGAGAATATTCGTAGCCCAGGCGGGGCGCACCCACCGCGTCCTGGGCATAGGTTGACGTCTGGAAAATGGGCGGGATCACCGCACCGGTCCGGGGATCGGGCTCCTGACCTGCGTGGATGGCGAGCGTTTCAAACCCGTAAGGCATATCGTCAGGATACTGGGGCAGTATTGAGGCATGTTCCTGCGCTACAAGAAGCTGGACCTGCCCACCGCGGACGAGGCGCTGCCCGGCCGCCCCACCCCCATCGTGACCCCAGCGCCACACACCGTGCTCGGCACGCCCCTGACCGGCCCCTGGCCCGCCGGCTACGAGGTCGCGGTGTTCGGCATGGGCTGCTTCTGGGGTGCCGAGCGCCTGTTCTGGAAACTCGATGGAGTCCACTCGACCGCCGTCGGCTACGCGGGCGGAATCACCCAGAATCCAACCTATGAGGAAGTCTGTTCCGGGATGACCGGTCACACGGAAGCGGTGATGGTCGTTTTCAACCCCATGATCATTTCGTACCAGACGCTCCTCAAGACATTCTGGGAGAACCACGACCCGACCCAGGGCATGCGCCAGGGCAACGACATCGGCACGCAATACCGCTCGGCCATCTACACGACCACCGCGGCGCAACTCGAAGAAGCCACCGCCTCCCGCGACGCCTTCCAACCGGTGGTCAAGGGCGCCGGTTACGGCCCCATCACCACCGAGCTCGCCCCGCTGGACACCTTCTACTACGCCGAGGACTACCACCAGCAATACCTGGACAAAAACCCCAGCGGATACTGCGGCATCGGCCCCAACGGCATGACGTGTCCCGTCGGCGTGGCCCGCGCCTGACGATCCGTGGGGACTTCGACGCATCGTGTGGTCCGACGCCAGCCGAGCACCGGGTTGCCCCCCGCGCGCGGCGCAGCCAGCGCATCGGGTCGGTGATCGTCGCGCGTCTGCGTTGCAGCTCGACGAACACGTCCTGCACCAGGTCCTCGGCCACGGGCAGGCCGCCCGTGGTGAGAGGTATGCCAGGTGGACCAGGCCGGTGAAGTGCTCTGCGTATAACGCGCGGAACACGACATCGTCGGTCACATCGGGCGGGAGGGTCAGACGGCCAGGCGGCGCGAGAGGAGGGCCACGGGACCAGGCGGCCGACCGCGGCGGGTGGGGCCAACGCGGGTAGGGCCGAGGCGAGACGCCTGCGGCCATGAGACACCGTCACGAAGTCTATGGGTGTTTGCCGACCCGATCGGTTGCAGGCATTTTAGAATGGATCTCTAATCGGCGCGTCCGGCCAAGTCGCAGGCAAGAGCGATTCGCACCGGGTTTCATCCGCGCGGCCAGCCCGCCCGAGGCGGACCGGCCGCGAGCCGGAAAGCAGAGAGCGACTGGACCCGATCGCCGGCGGGCGCGCCTACCGCTGGAACAGGAACCAGTTGATGTTGGTGAAATCGCCTCCTGTACCCGTGAAGGTCAGGTAGACGGTGTGGACTCCCGTGGCCGACGCCGACAGGGTCGTGGTCGCAGTGGTCCATGACTGCCAGCCACCCGTGTTGGACACCGGCACACTGGCGATGATGGGCCCGGTCGCACTATCCAATCTGTACTGGATCGTGCCTGAAGCCGTTGCGCCGGAAGCGATTCGCGTGAGCACCGACACCGCCGACACCGATCCGAAGTCCACATTGGTGTAGGCGAGCCAGTCGCCGGGCGCGATCCAGCCCACGTTCTGCCCGCCACCCGTATCCGTCGTCGCCTCCGTCTGCGTGCCCGACTGCGCGTCGAAGGTCTCCGCCTGCACCTGCGAGTAGGCGCTGCGCGTGGCGGTGGAGTAAGAAAGCCCAAACCCATACGGGAACAACGGAGTCTTGCCGTCCCCGTCGTTGATCGGCTGCTGCGAGGCGCTCGACATCCACGTCACCGGGAGCTTGCCCGTCGGCGCGACGACGTTGAACAGCACATCCGCCACGCCCTGGCCCTCCGTGCCGGGCAGCCACGCCGCGACCAGCCCGGCCCAGTTGGGCAGCTGGGACGCGATGTCCAGCGGCCGCCCCGACACGAGCACGACCACCACGGGCACGCCCGAGGCCCGCAAAGTGTTGATGACGTTCAGGTCGGCCGTGTCGAGCCCCAGCGCGCCGGGCCGGTCGCCAGCCCCTTCGGCGTAGGGTGTCTCCCCCACCACCGCGACCGCGACGCGGTAGCTGGAGTCGATGCCCGCACCCGACTGGTTGTAGCTGACCACTGTGGACGGTGCGACCGTGTTGCGGATGCCTTGCAAGATGGTGGTCCCCGGCGTGATGGCCCCGCTTCCACCCTGCCAGGAGATTGTCCAACCCCCACTCTGGTACCCGATATTGTCAGCGCTTTTGCCGGCCACGAAAATCCGGTTGTTCTCCCGGGCCAGCGGCAGCACATTGCCCGCGTTCTTCAGCACGACTTGAGACTTGGCAACCGCTTGGCGGGCAAGGGCTCGGTGCGCCGCGTTGCCGACGGTCGGCGTGAGCGTGCGATCGGTCAGCGGCCGCTCGAACAGCCCGAGCTCGAACTTCTTGGTGAGGATGCGCCGGTTGGCGTCGTCGATGCGCGCCATCGTGACCCGCCCGGCCTGCACCTCGGTACGCAACAGGGAAATGAAGGCACGCCAAGCCGTAGGGACCATCACCATGTCGATGCCGGCGTTGACGGCCGCGCGGACCTCGGCGGCCGTAAAGCCCGGTGCGCCGTCGATCTGGTCGATGCCGTTCCAGTCGGAGACGACGAAGCCGGTGAAGCCCAACTCTCCTTTGAGGACTGTCGTGATGAGATACTGGTGGCCGTGCAGCTTGGTGCCGTTCCACGAGCTGTAGGAAATCATCACCGAGCCGACGTTGCGCCGGATCGCCTCCTGGAACGGCGGCAGGTGGACGGCCCGCAGCTCGGCCTCGGTGAGCTGTGTGTTTCCCTGATCCGTGCCGTTGGTCGTGCCGCCGTCGCCCACGTAGTGTTTCGCGGTCGCCAGGACCAGGGGCTGGAGACCACTGATGATTGAGGCCATTTGCGTTGGCAGTTCGGGCTTTTCGCCGAAGGATTCATAGGTGCGGCCCCACCGGTCGTTGCGCGCCACGCACAGGCACGGTGCGAAGTTCCAGTCGACGCCCGTGCCCGCGACCTCCTCCGCCACGGCGCGGCCGATGCTTTGCGCCAGTGCCGGGTCACGGGTCGCACCGAGCCCGATGTTGTGCGGGAAGATGGTGGCGCCGACGACGTTGTTGTGCCCGTGGACGGCGTCTGAGCCGTAGATCAGCGGGATGCCCAAAGGCGTTGCCAGCGCGGCGTTTTGGAAGCCGTCGTACATGTTCGCCCACGACGTCGCGTTGTTGGGCGAGGGCGCCGAGCCGCCGCCGGACAGCAGCGAGCCGAGCCGGAAGCCGGTGATGTCGGCGTTGGTGACCGAGCCGCGCTCGGCCTGGGTCATCTGGCCGATCTTCTCATCCAGCGTCATGCGGGAGAGCAGGTCGTCGACCCGGGTCGGCACGGGCAGTGTGGGATCGTGATAGGGCAGGTGGTCGGCGCGTGCCGGGACGACGCCCAGGGCGAGGACGGCGGCCAGGCTCAGCGCGAGGGACCATCGATATGTGCGCATGGGCACTCCTCCGGGAGCGGAGCGTTTGTTGTGCCCGGGAACATATCGAAATAGTTAGCTAAATGTAAAGAGCGGGGCGAGGGCAGTGACCGGACTGCGGGGAACCGGATGACCACATGCCCTCGCCCTTACACCAGCCCGTGCGTGAGGCGCCTGGCCGGTGGCGCGCCAGCCGGCGGAGGCATGCCGGCTTCACGACGAGCAGTGCCGGGAACAAAGCCGCTCAATCGATCCGATGCAGGTCCTCCCGCCAGCGCGGCAGCGCTCGGAGATCGTTCAGATCGTTGCGCGCGGTCCACGGCTCGCGCCACGGCCGGCTCGACGCGGCCGCCGCCGTGTCGGCCAGCCGGCGCGGTGCGCAGGGCCATTGCAGGCCACACCACACGCATTGGTCGTTGTCATCGGGCCGGCTGTGCCGGTCGATGATGTGCTGGGCGTCCCGCCACAGGAGCGGGTCGATGATCTCGGCGGACTGTGCCACCACACTCACCACCTTCCCTACCGCCTACACAACGGCGTCGGGAACCCGCCACATCGGACAGCGTGTGCGATTCTCTACAGTTCAGCCTCGCGTGACACCTCAAACGCGGTGTCGTGCCAGCGCTTTACTGGAGCAGTCCGCGCCGGTACGCCTCCGCGACGGCCGCGGCACGGTCGCGAACACCGAGTTTGCCGTAGATGTGCAGCAGATGTGTCTTGATGCTCGCCTCGCTGATGAACAAGCGCTTGGCGGCCTCACGGTTGGCGGCGCCATCCGCGACCAGTTGCAGGACTTGGAGCTCCCGGTTGCTGAGGACCTGGCCCACCGGCTTGCGCACCTGACCCATGAGGTGCCCGACGACCGATGGTGACAGCACCGGTTCGCCGCGATACGCCGCTCGTACGGCGTGGAGCAGCTCGTCGGTTGCCGCGTCCTTGAGCAGGTATCCGGTTGCTCCGGCCTCGATCGCGGGCAGGACGTCGGTCTCACTGTCGAATGTGGTCAGCACGAGCACCCGGATCCCGGGTGCCCGCTCGCGCAATGCGGAGATGGCTTGCACGCCATCCATCTCGGGCATGCGCAGATCCATGAGCACGACGTCGACGCCTTCACGAATCGCCTTCTCGACCGCCTCCCTGCCGTTGGCGGCCTCGCCGCACACCTCCATGTCCGGCTCGCCCGCGACGGCACCGCGCAGACCGTTGCGGACAACTGGGTGGTCATCGGCGATCAGGATGCGGATCATTGCGGCGCCACGGTTATCGCGGGGACGCTGGCACTGATGGCGGTGCCCTCGCCCGGGGCGCTCTCGATCTCCAATGTGCCTCCCACGCTCCGGATCCGTTGCTTCATGCTGTTGAGCCCGAAGCCGCCGGTCTTTGCGCCGTTGGCGCCGATGCCGTCATCGCGGACATCGAGCAGCACGACGTCGCCGAGATAGGAGAGGGTGAGGCCGACTCGTGCGGCGCGGGCGTGCTTGCTCACGTTGGTCAGGGCCTCCTGGGCGACCCGGAAGAGCGCGACATCGATCGCCGGGCTGAGCGGCAAGGGATCGCCGGTGACGTCGAAATGCAGATCTGTGTCCGAGCCGGCGGCCCAGCGCTTCGCCAGGTCACCGAGCGCGTCCGGCAGCCGGGCGCCTTCCAGCTCACCCGGGCGCAGGGCCTGTACCGAACGGCGGGCCTCGGCCAGGCTGTCCTTGGCCAGGCTCAGCGCCTGGGTGACGTGCGGCCTGGCCGGGCCGGACCCGTCCCACAGACGTTGCGCCGCCTGAAGCTGGGTGATGATGCCGGTAAGCCCCTGGGCGAGCGTGTCATGGATCTCGCGCGCCATCCGCTGCCGCTCATCGAGCACTCCCGCCTCGCGCGCCTGCGTCAGCAGCTGAGCGTGCAGGCCCGCGTTCTCCTCAAGCGCCGCTTCAAGCTTGGCCACCATCGCCTCGCGCTCCCGGTGCTGCTGCATCGCCTTCTCGCCGAACACTATCCCGGCGCCTATCGCCGCCGTCTGGATGCCGATCACCCCTACATACGCACCTATGGACGCGGGGGTCGCATCGGGGAACCCCATGGTGAGGGTGTTCAGCGTGACCGAGGTGCCGAACACCCCGGCCACGCCGAACGGCCACGGTTTGAGACTGTACGCATGGAAGAAGCCGGTGATGGTGAACAACAGAAACACCACATCGCGGCTCATCAATGCCATGAACAACCCCAGCAGACCGGCGAAGTACACCACGTTGCGCACGGTCCGCTTCCGGTGCTCCTCGGACACCCGGGTGTGACCAAAGTAGACCCAGAGGGCCGCCACCCCCGACAGGGTCAGCGTGACCGCCCGATCCCGCCACGTCTGACCCGCGGCCAGTTGGCTGATCACCACCGACACGGGCAGCAACAGCCATGGCACGACGACCATCAATCGGTCGTACCGCCGGTCCCAATCGCGTCCAGCCGGGTCACAGCTCACAGTTCACTCCCATCGGAACAGCTTGGCTGCCGCCCAGCCCGCGCCCACCGTGATGAGCACCATTATCCCCAGCTGTAGCGGTTGCAGATGCCCGGCGGCTTGGGCACCGCCCATCGCCGCTGTCGCCGTGTCGCCAGACCAGGTTTCCAGCAGCGCCTGCACCCCGGGTGGGGCATAGTCGCCCATACGGACCAGGGCCTCCGGCATGAGGAACCTCGGCAGGTACACGCCACCGGCGAACATCACCAGCATGAAGACCAGAATCGACACGCCATTGGCCATCCGCGCGTTCGGCGTGACGGCCGCGATCAGCATGCCGATCGCCAGCAGCGCGCCGAAACCGGCCACGAACGCCGCCACGAATCCCAGCGGATGCCGTGGCAGAGGCACATCCAGCACCAGCCAGGCGGTCAGGATCAATACCGCCGCCGCCGCCACGGCCGCGGCCAGGGCGACGATGAGTTGCGCCACCAGGACAGTGGCGGGATGCACCGGCGTGGTGGACATCCGGCGCAGCACACCGTTTTCCCGGTACGCGGCGACGGCTGCCGGGATATGTTGCAGCCCAAGCATTCCCAGGGCCATCACGAGAGCGGTCGGCGCCCAGAAGTCCACGAACCGGGCCCCGCCGTACTCGGCCGACGGCTCCCGCAGGATCGGGATGGCGCCAAGCAGGAGCAGGATCGCGGTCGGCAGCAGCATTCCAAGGAGCACCGTCTTCGGCTCTCGCAGGAACAGCTTGGTCTCGACGACGGTCGTTTTCCACAACGTTGACATGACAGGGTCTCCTTATGCGTCAAGGGTCAGCGGCCGGCCGGTCAGCGAGACGAACGCGTCGTCGAGGCTGGCCTGCTCGACGCGCAGATCCTGGGCGATGATGTGGTTGCGGGCCAGCACCGAGGTCACGGCATGCAACACGTTGCCGGTGCCGGTGACCACCAGCTGCTCTCCGCGCTGCTGCACGCTGGTCACCTCGGGGACTTCCAGCAGCAGCCGCTCGTCGAACCGGGCGGACGGCCGGAACAGGACCCGCTGCTCCGCGGCGACCTGTGCGATCAGACCCCTCGGCGTGTCCAGCGCGACGATCCGGCCCGAGTCGATCAACGCCAGCCGGTCGCACAACCGCTCGGCCTCGTCCATGAAATGCGTGACGAGCACGATGGTGACCCCCGAATCGCGCACCTGTTCGATCAGATCCCAGGTGTCCCGCCGTGCCTGCGGGTCGAGCCCGGTGGTCAGCTCGTCGAGTACCGCGATGGTGGGGCTACCCACCAGCGCCAAGGCGATCGACAGCCGCTGCTTCTGGCCACCGGACAACTTGTGGTAGGGGGTGTTCCGCTTGTCGGCCAGGCCCAGGCTTTCCAGCAGCCGGTTCCAGTCGGCGGGCCGGCGATAGTACGAGCTGTACAGGTCGAGGGCCTCCCATAGCCTGAGCTTGTCGGGCAGCCTGCTCTCCTGAAGCTGTACCCCGACCCGCTGCCGCAGCTCGTCGCGGTCACGCCGCGGGTCGAAGCCCAGCACGGTGATCGATCCTCGGTCGGGTGCGCGCAGCCCTGAGACGCATTCCACCGTCGTGGTCTTGCCCGCACCGTTGGGGCCGAGAATGCCGAATATCTCACCGGGCTCAACGGCGAACGACACATCGTCGACCGCGACTGTGCCGCCGTATCGCTTATGCAGGTTGGTAACCTCGATGATTGCCATGCATCGAGCATCGCCGTGCCGGCCGTTCGGCGAATCGCCCGGCCGGAACATCAGTTGATGGAGAGCACCTATCAACCAATCGGTGGATCGACTAAGCCAGCCAGACGCGCGAGCGGGGCGGGCTAAGCCAAATGGGTGAGCACGTCCTGCCGGCTGATCACGCCGACCGGCTTGCCGTCGACGAGAACCATTGCGGCGTCGCACTTTTCGAGCAGGGCCACGGCCTCCGACACCGGCTGGCCGCCACCGATCATGGGCAAGGGCGGGCCGATGTGCCGCTCGACGGCGTCGTGCAGGTGTGCCCCGCCGGTGAACAGCGCGTCGAGCAGATCCTTCTCGGCGATGGAGCCCGCGATCTCGCCCGTGACCACGGGCGGCTCGGCCTTGAGCACGGGCAGCTGGGACACGCCATATTCCCGCATGATGTCGATGGTGTCGCGCACGGTGTCGGTCGGGTGCACGTGGACCATCTCGGGCAGCTTGCCCGGTTTGCCCGCGAGCACGTCGGCGACCGTGGTGCCGCCCACGCTCGTGCCGAGGAATCCGTACCGCATCATCCATTCATCATTGAAGATTTTTGAGAGGTACCCGCGTCCGCCATCGGGCAGCAGGACGACGACCACGTCATCCGGCTCGGCGGTGGCGGCCACCCGCAGCGCGGCGACCGCGGCCATGCCGCACGACCCGCCGACCAGCAGGCCCTCCTCGCGGGCGAGCCGCCGGGTCAGGTGGAACGACTCCTTGTCGCTCACCTCGATGATCTCGTCGCAGACCGTGCGGTCGTAGGTTTCCGGCCAGAAGTCCTCGCCCACGCCCTCGACCAGGTAGGGCCGCCCGGTGCCGCCGGAGTACACCGAGCCCTCGGGATCGGCACCGATGATCTTCACGGACGGGTTGCGCTCCTTGAGGTAGCGCCCGATGCCGGAGATGGTGCCGCCGGTGCCCACGCCCGCGATGAAGTGGGTGATCCGCCCCTCGGTCTGCTCCCAGATCTCCGGGCCGGTCGTCTCGTAGTGCGAGATCGGGTTGTTGACGTTGGCGTATTGGTTGGGCTTCCACGCGCCGGGGATCTCGCGGGCCAGCCGGTCGGAGACGTTGTAGTAGGAGCGCGGGTCCTCGGGTGCGACCGCGGTCGGGCAGACCACGACCTCGGCTCCGTACGCACGGAGAACGTTTTGTTTATCCTCGCTCACCTTGTCGGGGCAGACAAAGACGCACTTGTATCCCTTGAGCTGCGCCACCAGGGCCAGGCCCACGCCCGTGTTGCCGCTCGTCGGCTCGACGATGGTCCCGCCCGGCGAGAGCTGCCCGTCGCGCTCGGCCGCCTCGACCATGCGCAGCGCGATCCGGTCCTTGACCGAGCCGCCCGGGTTCAAGTATTCGATCTTGGCTAGCACGGTGGCGGGCATGCCATCGGTGACATTGCGCAGCCTGACCAGGGGGGTGTTGCCGATCAGCTCGACGACGTTTTCGTAGTAGCGCACGCCCCAAGCCTACTAAGCCGCCCCGAACCCAGCTTATGGACCGTTCAGGCGAAGCCGTGCTCTTGCGCGGGTGTGGCCGAGCGCGAAGCGATCCGGGCACACCCGTTGCGAATGTCTCCGACCCGTTCAGGCGACCTCGCCGTCGATCACCACGCCGCCCTGGCGGGCCTGCTCCCAGCGCAGAAAGCGGTCGGTCTCGTCGAGCAGGGCCCCGGCCACCCAGGTCACGATGAACGCGTCGTCGAGCAACCCGGGCAGCAGGAGCACCATCTCGGGCAGCAGGTCGATCGGCGAGAGCACGTAGGCGGCACCCGCCGCGATCAGGAACAGCCTGCCGGCGCCGTCATAGCGCCCGGTCAGCGTGTGCCAGAACATCCTGGGCATCGCACCGAGCCTGCGGCCGATCGGCGCGCCACCGCGGGACGTGAGGGCCTTCCACAGCGCCGAGAAGGCGGCCGCTCTGCGCATGGTGCTCGCCATGTCCACTCCACTGGTAAATTCATGGGGTTGTGTTAGGGCTTTCGATAACCTCGTGCCATGAGCCGTGTTAACGAGAGTACTGCGTTCTCGAAAGAGAGGGCCTCCACTCGCGAACGGCTCGATTGGGCTCGGCTTCTGCTTTACGGCGGCAGCGCCGTCGCGGCCGCGGGCGTCGCGGCCTTCGGCGTTCTCGCGGGCCAGGTGGCGATCGCGCACGCGACCATCCCGCTGGCCGTGGCCCCGCCACCGCGCGCCGACGGGATCTACGGACCCAAGACCGGTGGCGGCCATCCACTTCGACTAGTGCTTTTGGGAGATTCGTCCGCTGCGGGGCTGGGTGTGACCAAGGCCCGGCAGACGCCCGGTGCGCTCATCGCCACCGGCCTGTCCCGGCGGCTCGACCAGCCCGTCGAGCTGATCAACCTGGCGGTGTCGGGCTCCGTGTCGGCCCGTCTGGTGTATCAGGTCGAGGAGGCGCTCGAGCTGCGGCCCGACGTGGCCGTGATCCTGATCGGGGCCAACGATGTGACCCACCGCTCCGGCCAGGCCGAGGCGGTGCGCCATCTCGCCGATGCGGTACGGCGTCTGCGCGCGGATGGCGTGCGCGTCGTGGTCGGCACATGCCCGGACCTCGGTGCGGTGCAACCGATCCGGCCGCCGCTGCGCTGGCTCGTGCGCAACTGGAGCCGGCAGCTGGCGGCCGCGCAGACGGTGGCCGTGGTCGAGGCCGGCGGCTGGACGGTCTCGCTCGGCTCACTGCTCGGCCCGACGTTCGCCGCCCAGCCGGCCCGCATGTTCGGCACCGACCGCTATCACCCGTCCGCCGAGGGCTACGCGCTCGCGGCTTCCGTCCTGCTTCCGACCGTCGTGGCGGCGGTCCGGGCGCCTTCGGTGAAACTCGAGGCAGCCGAGATGGGCGTCGATCAGGTACGGTCGCTGCCACAGGCTGCGGTCGAGGCGGTCCGGCACGCCGGCACGGAGGTGAGCGGCGTGCGCGTGGCCGGCCACGAGCGCGGCCCGTGGGGGCGGTGGGCGCAACTGCGCCGCCGCGTGTGGGAGGCGGTGCGACACCCCGAATCGCCGTCCACAGTGGACACGCTGGAGACATCGGAGCAACAGGCATGAGCACTTGGGCCAGCAAGATAGGCAGAGCGACCGCGATCACCCTCGTCGCGGGCACGGTGGGCGGTGCGGCCCTGCTCACAGCCGAGGCGATCATGGCGCGCAGCCGCAAATACGCCAAGCCGTCGCTCGGCCTCGCGCTGCGGGCCAAGGTCGGCGCGCCCGAGCACCCGCCCCTGCGCCTGGTGCTGCTCGGCGACTCGACCGCGCTCGGCGTCGGCGTCGACCGGCTCGTCGACACGGTCGGCGGGCAGCTGGCCGAGCTCCTGTCGGCCGACGGGCGGCAAGTGATCCTGTCCAGCGTGGGCGTGGCCGGCTCCCGTTCGTCCGACCTGGCCACCCAGGTCGCCCGGTGCCTGCTGGGCGACCGGCCCGACGTGGCCGTGATCCTGATCGGGTCCAACGACGCCACCGCCCTGCGCCGCCCCGCCGACGCGGCCGTTTATCTGGGCGCGGCAGTGCGCCGCCTGCGCGACGCGGGCGTCGAGGTCGTCGTGGGCGCCTGCCCCGACCTGGGCGCGGCGCGGGCGATCGCGCAG
>NZ_QJUG01000222.1 GCF_003426775.1 Allorhizocola rhizosphaerae
CAGCGCAGATCTCAACGCCCCCATGGCCGACCCACCCCCTCCACCCTCCAAACCCCTCCCCCGCTCCTACGAGGACATGACCTGACCCCCTTTCGGGTTGATCATGAACTTAAGTCCATGTTCGACGGCGTGTCGCCACGCCAATTTCATGGTCAATCTCGCAAGAGAGATCCGGCCGCGCCGGGCACTGGGCGCATTGGGCACCAGGCCGCGCTGCTGGCCGCGACAGCCACTAGTCCGCGGAGGCGCTTGGATGCGCCAGGCACCGGGCGCATTGGGCACTGGGCCACGCGGCACTGGGCCACGCGGCACCAGGTCGCTAAGCGGCCGGTTTGGCTGGACGGCGCCGCGGGCTCAGGTGTTGACCATGAAGTTCAGGGCACGACACACCCCGTCAAACATGAACTAAGTTCATGATCAAACGAAAGCGGAGTCAGCGGGCGGGGGTTAGGCCGAGGGGTTTGCCGACGAGGGATTCGCGGCGCAGTGCGAGCTGGTCGGCGACTGCCGCGAGAGCACGGGCGGCGGGGGAGTCCCAGTGGGAGAGCACGACCGGTGTGCCGTCGTCGCCGCCCTCGCGCACCCGCGTGTCCAGCGGGATCTGCCCGAGCAGCGGCACCCGCCCGCCCGTGATCCGGGTCAGCGACTCGGCCACCGCCTGACCTCCGCCCGAGCCGAACACCTCCATGGTTGAGCCATCCGGCAGGGTCAGCCAGGACATGTTTTCGATCACACCCACCAGCCGCTGGTGGGTCTGCATGACGATGGCACCCGCCCGCTCGGCCACCTCCGCAGCCGCCTGCTGCGGCGTGGTCACGACGAGGATCTCGGCGTTGGGCAGCAGTTGCGCCAGGGAGATGGCCACGTCTCCGGTGCCGGGCGGCAGGTCGAGCAGCAGCACATCGAGGTCGCCCCAGTAGACGTCGGCGAGGAACTGCTGCAGCGCCCGGTGCAGCATCGGGCCGCGCCACACCACGGCCGCGTTGCCGCTGGTGAACATGCCGATCGAGATGACCTTCACGCCATGCGCCTGCGGCGGCATGATCATGTCTTCGACCTGGGTGGGCCGGCCCTCCACGCCGAGCATGCGGGGCACCGAGTGCCCGTAGATGTCGGCGTCGATGACCCCGACCGAAAGCCCGCGCGCCGCGAGGGATGCGGCCAGGTTGACCGTGACGCTGGACTTGCCGACACCGCCCTTGCCCGAGGCGACGGCATAGACGCGCGTGCGCGAGTTGGGCTGGGCGAACGGGATCACCGGCTCGGCCGTGGCCCCGCCGCGCAACTGCTTCTGCAGGGACTGCCGCTGCTCACTCGACATCACACCGAACTCGATGTCGACCCGCTCGACCTCCGGCACGGTCACGGCCGCGGCCGTGATGTCTTCGCGCAGCTTGTCGCGCAGCGGGCAGCCCGCGATCGTCAGCAGGATGTGCACCTTGGCCAGGCCGCCCTCGACGGTCGCCGAGGAGACCATGCCGAGCTCGGTGATCGGCCGGCGGATCTCCGGATCGTTGACCTTGGATAGCGCTGTCATGAGGGCGGCGGACATGCCGCAATGCTATCTCTCCCGCTTCCCGGCCTTACTGGAGCGCGGTTTCTCGTATCTGCGCTTCGCCGCGTCATCGAGCTCCATCACCAGCCTGGTGAGCTCGGAGCGGACGAAGTCGCGCGTGGCCACGTCGCCGAGCGCCATCCGCAGGCCGGCGATCTCGCGTGCCAAATATTCGGTGTCGGCCTTCTGCGCGGTCGCCCGGCGGCGGTCCTCCTCCACCGACACCCGGTCGCGGTCGGCTTGGCGGTTCTGGGCGAGCAGGATCAGGGGAGCCGCATATGACGCCTGCGTGCTGAAAAACAAATTCAACAAGATGAAGGGGTACGGATCCCAGCGCAGTCCGAACAATCCGATCAGGTTGAGCGCGAGCCAAACGATCACCGCAACGGTCATCCACACCAGGAAGTGTGGTGTTCCCATGAAGCGCGCGAACTTCTCGGCGAAGCTGCCGAACGCCTCAGTGTCCAGTGTGGGCACGCGCACCCGGAAACCCCTGGGTGCACGCGGCTGATCGAGCCGGTCACTCATGCTCGCGCCAGCCCTTGGGCAGGATGTGGTCGAGCAGGTCGTCCACTGTCACCGCGCCGACCAGGCGCCCGTCGGAGTCCACCACCGGCATGGCCACGAGGTTATACGTCGCCATGCGCTTGGTGATCTCGTCGAGCGGCACGCCTGGTTCGAGCGGGTCGATGTCGGTTTCGAGCACCCCGCCCAGCAGGTCGCCCGGCGCCTCGCGCAGCAGCCGCTGGAAATGCGCCGTGCCGATGTAGCGCCCGGTGGGCGTGTCGATCGGGGCACGTGTCACAAAGACCTGCGCCGCCAGGGCCGGCGGAAGGTAGGGCTCCCGGATCCGGGCCAGCGCATCGGCGACCGTGAAGTCCGGCGTCAAAATAATGGGCTCACTGGTCATCACCGCACCCGCCGTACCCGGACGGTACTGCATCAATGCGCGCACCGGCGCCGACTCTTCGGGCGTCATCAGGTCGAGCAGATATTGCCGCTGCACCGGGGGAAGCTCCGCGAGCAGGTCCGCCGCGTCGTCGGCGTCCATTTCCTCCAGGATGTCGGCCGCCCGCTCCTGGTCGAGCCGGATCAGGATTTCGACCTGCTGCCGCTCGGGCAGCTCCGAGAGCATGTCGGCCAGGCGCACGTCGTCCAGCGCGGCCGCGACCGCGTGTCTCCGCTCGCTGGGCAGGTCTTGCACCGCGTGGGCCAGATCGGCCGCACGCATGTCTTCGAGCAGCGCGAGCAGCGAGTCGGTGCCCTGGCCGGACGTCGACTCGACCAGCCCGGTCAGCTCCGCCCAGTCGAACTGGCGCAGGTGGCCGCGCCGGGTCAGCCCGCGCCCGGTCATCTCCTGCACGGCGACACGCCCGAGATACCACAGCCCGGGGCGGTCGGACTCCATCGCGATATCGACAACCGTGCCCTGCTTGCCGACCGGGCCGGTGACCCGGCGGTCGAGCAGCTGGCCAAGCACCAGCACCTCGGCGGACGTCTGCTGAAACCGCCGCACGTTGACCACGCCGGAGTTGAGCACGACCCCGCCCGAGTCCACCGACACCACCCGCCCGATGGGCAGGAAAATCTGACGGCGTATCGGCAGCTCCGCCACGAACCCGGTGACCTGTGGGGGCGCACCGCCCGAGCGCAGCCGCGCGACCACGTCGCGGACCCGGCCCACGTGGTCGCCGTTGGGGTCGTAGACGGCGAGACCGGCGAGCCGGGCGACGAAGACCCTTGTCACCGTGGGCACAGTTGAATGCTATTAGCGCCTGCGGCGCACTCGGTGAAGTTTGAACGGTTTCCAGCCCGCATTGGACGCGATGGTCGGTCTGGGCTCGGCCGCGCCGGATGCCGTGCTCCGGGGTAACGGGTCGCCCGCGGGCGCGAGCGCCCAGATGGCACACTCCCGCGACCAACGCTCGACCACCTGCTCGGCGGGGCCGCTGGAGTTGAGGCGCTTGCCGGCGAGCTGCGGCGCGACCGTCTCCCACACGTCCATCTCGGGCCGGATCTGAGTGACCGTGGCGGGATAGGACACGACGTTGCCGCCGTGATCGCCGCGCAGGGTCACCGTGACCACCGACTCCTCGCCGATGCCGGGCAGCTTCTGCTCGCCCGCGCCGGTCACGAGGAAGATCCGGCCGTCGAGCGGCATGCACCACAGGGCATGCGCGGGCCCCCCATCGACCGAGAACCAGCCGATGCTCGCCTTCTTGCCGGCCTCCTCGATCAGCGGGTGCGTCATAACTCGATCCTCCTGTCGGTTTGCCCGCAAAGCAAGCTTGGCCGCCCCCGGTTTGACTCTGTTCAGGCGAAGCCGTGGTTTTGCGCGGGTGTGGCCGGGCGCGGAGCGATCCGGGCGTAGCCGCTGCGGGAAACATGGGTTTGGCTGTGTTCAGGCGAAGCCGTGGTTTTGCGCGGGTGTGGCCGGGCGCGGAGCGATCCGGGCGTAGCCGCTGCGGGAAACATGGGTTTGGCTGTGTTCAGGCGAAGCCGTGATCCTGGCTATCTGCTGCCGGGAAATAGGGATACTACGGCGGTGTGGACCATCGCGGCGCTGGCGATTGGCGTGCTGTCCGTCTCGACTTCCGGGCCGCTGATCGCCTACGCGACCGCGCCCGCACTCGCGATCGCCTTCTGGCGCAACGCATTGGCGGCCGGCGTGCTCGCCCCGATCACCCTGAGCGTGCGGCGTGGAGAGCTGGCTCTTGCGCGTACCCACATAAAGATTTGTTTGATAGCGGGCCTGGCGTTGGCGGCTCATTTCGGCACGTGGGTGCCCAGCGTCAAGCTGACCAGCGTGGCGACGGCCACGGCGCTGGTGTGCATCCAGCCGGTGTGGGCCGGGCTGATCACCGTGTGGCAGGGCGGCAGGCTGGGCCGGCTCACCTGGATCGGGATCATCGCGGCCGTGGCCGGAGCCGCGATCGCGACCGGGCCGGACATCCGAGCGGGTGGGCCGGCGCTGGCCGGTGATCTGCTGGCGGTGGTGGGCGGGATCGCGGGCGCCATCTACAACATCGTCGGTGAACGGGCGCGGGCCGTGCTGACCACAACCACGTACACCACAGTCTGTTATGGAGCCTGCGCGGCGGTCCTCTTGACAACCTGCCTTGCCCTGAACACACCCATCGCGGGTTTCGGCGCGACCGCCTGGCTCATCATCATCGGGCTGACCGTGGGGCCGCAGCTGCTCGGGCACTCGATGTTCAACTATGCGTTGCAAAAGGTGCCCGCCACGGCGGTCAGCGTGATCGTGCTGCTGGAGGTGCCGGGCGCGGGCCTGCTCGGGTGGGTCTGGCTGGGCCAGACCCTTTCCGTGCCAACGCTTTTCGGCCTTGTGCTGGTGATCGTGGGCGTGGCGGTGGTGGTGGCTACCCCTGCCGCACGGATTGACCGCCGTCGACTACCAGCATCTGACCTGTGATGTAGCCCGCGCCGGGGGAGCACAGGAACGCGATCGCCGCGGCCACCTCCTCCGGCGTGCCGGGCCGGCCCTTGGGCGTCTCGTATCCCTGCTTCAGCTCGGTCAAAGTGGAGGCCGAGGTGTGGATGGTCCCCGGCGCGACCGCGTTGACCGTGACCCCGTCGGCGACCAGCTCCATGGCCAGCGCCCGGGTCAGGCCGAGCACGCCGGCCTTGGCCGCGGCGTAGGCCGCCTCGGCCGGAAGCGCGTTGACCGGCCCGGCCGTGGCCGACAGGTTGACGATGCGGCCCCAGCCCCGCTCCGACATGCCGCTCAGGAAGGCCCGGCTGCACAGGAACGCGGTGGTGAGATTGCGGTCGATCTCAGCGCGCCACTCGTCGATGGACAGCTGCGCCACCGGCCGGATCACCTCAACGCTGGCCCGGCTGGTGAGACCGGCGTTGTTGACCAGGATGTCGACGTCGCCCAGCTGCTCGGTCACGGCGTCGGCGAGCGCGCCCACCTCGGCCTCAAAGGTGAGGTCGGCGACGAAGCCGAGCACGCCGAGCTCACCGGCGCGCTCGTGGATGCGGCGAGTCGTGGAGACGACGGCGACCTTGGCACCCAGCCCGGCTAAGAGACCGGCCGTGGCATAGCCGATGCCGTGCGGGCTGCCTGCTCCGGTGACCAACGCCACCTTTCCGTCCAAGCGGAAAACATCGCCAGTAGTCATAGAGGAACCATAGCCCTCCCCTCTTACAGTGACCGAATGGTCATGCCTTCGTGGACGCCACCTCCCTCGCAATTCCATTACCACCACACCGGATGGGCGCAGCGCCCGCCCACCAACGGATTGGCCACCGCCGCGATGGTCGTGTCGATCATTGGCGTGGCAGGGCTGTGCGCCTGGGGACCGCTCTCGATAGTCGTCAGTCCGGTCGGCGCGATCCTCGGCCACATGGCCAAGCGCAAAATACGCGCCACGGGCGAGTCGGGCGACGGGATGGCGCTCACGGGCATCATTCTCGGCTGGGTCGGGCTCGGTCTGAGCATCCTCGTGCTCGCCGGCTCCATCGCCCTGTTCTGGTGGATCAACACACTGCCGCCCGATTACTTCGAGGATCCGTACTCTTATTAGGTGGCCATTAGCCTGCAAGAAGCGCTCGAAGAGATCCGTGAGCTGGTCTACTCGCCGGGGTTTGTGCGTGCCCACGCCAAGGGCGTGACCATCCGGCCGGTGATGCTCAAGGCCGGCCGCCGGTTCCAGGTCGTGACCCGGGACGGGCTGGACACCAAAAACGTGACGTCGGTCGATGACGTGCTCGCGCCGGCGGCGTGGACCGTGGAGACCACGTCGGGCACGGTGCGCATGCAGCTGACGAAGAAGGGCGCGATCCTGCACCGGTCATCGAGCTCTGCTTCACCAGAGCTGGAGCATGATCGGTCCAAGGAGCACCTGCTCGACCCCGGCGATGCGCTGTTCGACGTCGTCGGGGGCAACGCGGCCAAGCGCCGGCAGGTGGACGCGTTCCTGCGGCAGCTTCCCAGGCTCAGCGGCAAAGTGAGGATAGTCGATCTCGGCTGTGGCAACGCCTACCTGACGTTCGCCGCGTATGCCTACCTGTCGCGGTTGGGGATCGACGTGGAGCTCGTCGGGGTGGACGTGCGCGAGGACCAGCGCATCCGCAACACCGAGATCGCCCGCCGGCTGGGCTGGCCCATCCAGTTCGTCGCGGGCGAGATCGCCACTGTGGAGCTGGAGCCGCCGGACATGGTGTTGGCGCTGCACGCCTGCGACACCGCCACCGACGACGCGCTGGCTCGCGCGGTGCAGTGGCGGGCCAAGTGGATCCTCGCCGCGCCGTGCTGCCACAAAGACGTGTCTCGGCAGCTGCGCAGCAAGCCGTCAAAGTTGCTTACCGCGCACGGGATTCTGCGCGAGCGCTTCGCCGACGTGCTCACCGATGTCGTGCGTGCCGGGCTGCTGCGCGAGCACGGCTATGACGTCGAGGTCGTGGAATTCATCGATTCGGCGCACACCCCGCGCAATGCGCTCATCAAGGCCGTCTACACGGGGCGCGGGCATCACGACCCGTCGCTGACCAAACTGTTGGACGAGTGGGATATCAAGCCCGCGATGGTCGAAGCGGTGTCGGCCAGGAGCGTGTCGGGCGCCAGCGGCTGACCGGCCAAAGTGGACACTGCCGTTGCGAAGCCCGGCAGCACGAACCCGTCGTCCTCGGCGATCCCGGGAGCCAGGCGCGCAAGCGAGTCGCGGGTGCGGCCCCACGCGTCAAGCAGTTCCGCGCGGGAAGGCACGCCGAACCCGTGCCCGACCGGCGCGCTGTGCCGCAGCTTCACGATCGCCGAGTCGTTGAGCGTCAAGGCGAGCTTGCTTCCCTGGCGCACCAGCTCAGAGTCCTCATTGGACAGCCGGTTGTAGACGAAGCACGGGCGGCCACACTGCGCCGCGCATACCGCGAGGGCGTGGGAGACGTTGGAGTGCTGGCGATCCAGATAGGTGCGCCAGCCGGTCGCGTTCTCCCGGGCGACCGTCAAAAGCCGTTTGGCGGCAGACTTTTCGGCCTTCCCATGTGGACAGTCGCGATCGTCGAAGTCGCCCCAGGCCGAGCCGTCGCCGCCCACGGCACTCGGCAGCAGAGCGGGATCGCCGGCATGCCCGAGCACCTGTTCCCAGACGAGCAGCGGCGCGTACTCGCTTGCGATGTGCACGGCCGCGACCACTGCGGTGGTCTCGCGCCGCCGGAAGTGCGCGTCGATGACTTCGAGCAGGAGCCGGTACAGCGGGCGCAGGCTGCCCAGCGCGCCCCGATGGAGCTCGCGCGGCGACTGCGGCATGCGGCACTCCAGCGCGCGTTCGCGCAACGCGAGTGGTACCTCATCGCCCTTGACCCGGTCGGCGACCTCGTGCTCGGTGTTGGCGTCGGCCGCCGCGTCCACCTCGCCGAAGTCCTCGGCATCGAGGTCCATCAACCGCTGCCCGAATGCGCAGAGCTGCTGCAGCTGCGCCACATCGAGGGTGGTCAGATCGGCGCCGCCCGCGCCCTCGGCGAGCAGCGCGGCCACCTCCGCGAAGGCATAACGCCTGGTCAGCGCGCCAAGCGCGTCAAGAGCCGTGTCCACGAGCCTCATGGTAGAGGCGGGTGACCTCGGCCCGGACCTGCGCCCTTTCGGTGAGTCGCTGGGAGAAGGGGATTCTGATTTGTTGTGTGGTACCGCTGACGTCCGCCACGAACTCGATGCCCTCCGCATCCATGCCCGACATGCGAGCCGCGGTCGCGTCCGGGACTCCCCCGAGGACACGGCAGATCAGGAGCGAGTCGGCGGCGTGGTCGTCGTTCATGTGGCGCATGATCTGGGCCACGACGTCGGCCGTGAACGGATTGCGATGCTCCCGGCCGAGCTCGGCCAGGACCGAGGCGTTCAGGCGGTAGGCCAGGCGCACCTCGTCGATCACGCGGTCCTGCTCGACGGCGTCCCAGCCCGCGCTGTTGAGCTGGTTGCGGTAGTCCTCCTTGAACGCGATGAGGTCACCGATCCGGTCGAACGAGTAGAAGCGCAGGCCGTCCCCGCCGAGCTGGAGCCCGTAGGCGCGGGCGAGCGCCTGGGCAACGAACTGGCCGCCCGACAGGTCGCCCAGGTAGCGCAGGTAGTGGTGGGCCACAAAGCCCGCGTGCCAGGTGAACGCGATTTCCTTGAGGCGGGCGAGGTATTCGTTGGTGGCTTCGTTCGGGCTGATTTCTTCGCGCCATCGCGGGCCGATGAGGTACCGCAAATCTGCCTTGAGCGCGTCGACGCGGTTGAGTGCGGGGGTGTGGAATCCGCTGGAGTACACGGCGGCCGCCCGTTCGAGCGCCTCGTAGAGGAAGTAGTGCTGCGCGGTGTGGGCGGCGTGCGCCCTAAGCGAAAGCCGGCCCTTGGTCAGCTCGGTGAGGAACGTGTCGCGCTCCGCCGAGCTGTGATCGTCCCAGGTGGCGGCGCGGAGGCGGGCGGCGAAATCCATGCGCGAAACCCTACATGTTAGGCAAACCTAACCTCAAGCAAGAGCCTCATATCGACTGACGTCCGTTGTCAGTGGACCGGCTCTACTGTCACGGGCATGAACGATTTCGACTTTCTCGCCGGCAAATGGAACGTGCACAACCGGGCCCAGGACAAGTGGCTCGTCGGCAGCACGAACTATGTGGAGTTTCCCGGGTACCACGAGGGCGGCGTCCACATGGACGGCACGATCAGCTTCGATGAGATCGTCTTCCCGACGCGCGGAAAGGCCGGAGTGACCTTCCGGGTCTTCAACCCGGAGACCGAGGAATGGTCGATCTACTGGGTGGGCAGCAGCACGGGCCGCATGGACCCGCCCGTGGTCGGCAGGTTCGCCGGCGGCGTCGGCACCTTTGTCGGCGACGATGTGTACGAGGGCCGGCCCATCAAGGTGCGGTTCACCTGGGACAAGACCGACCCGGAGCATCCCCGCTGGCAGCAGGAACTGTCCGATGACGACGGTCAGACCTGGGAGCTCAACTGGATCATGGAGTTTTCCCGCGTCGAATAGAGTGCGGGCCCGGGACTTGCGTCCGGGCCCGTGTGCCTCATTCGGCGGTGGTCGTCGCGGGGCCGCCACCACGGCGGCGCCTGCGCCGCTTCGGTTTCGCTGCGGTCGTGCCGTCGGCCTCTGTGACGGGTGCTGCGGCGTCCGCGACCGGAGCCACCCTGCGCCTGCGCCGACTTGGCGCCGGCATGTCATCGGTGGCGGCCACGGTGCCCTCGGCGCCTGTGACTTCGGCATCCGGCCCGACACGGCGCCTGCGCCGCCTGGGTGGCGATGACTCCGCCTCGGCCACACTCACATCCGCGCCCAATGCGGGCTCGGTGTCGCCTTCCGCCGGTGTGGACAGCCGGCGGCGCTGGCGCTGGCGCTTGGGCGCGGTCGTCTCGGCGGCCTGACCCTTGGGGCGCCGGCGGGAACGCCCGCCGCCCAGGTCCTCCTCGGCCTCGGCGTCCAGGCCCGCCCGCGATCGGTTGGCGCTGGGCAGCGTGCCCGTCAGACCCGTCGGGATGGAAAGATCGGTGTAGATCCACGGCGACGTGTGGTAGGTCTCCGGCGGGTCGGACAGGTCCAACCCGAGCGTCTTGTCCACCAGCCGCCAGCGCGGCATGTCCTCCCAGTCGACGAACGTCACCGCGACGCCCGTCGCGCCCGCGCGGCCGGTGCGGCCTATGCGGTGCACGTAGGTCTCCGCGTCCTCAGGGCAGTCGTAGTTTATGACATGTGTCACGCCGGACACGTCGAGCCCGCGCGCCGCCACGTCGGTGGCGACCAGCACGTCGACCTTGCCCGAGCGGAACGCGCGCAGCGCCCGCTCCCTGGCGCTCTGGCCCAGATCACCGTGAACGGCCGCGGACGCGAACCCGCGGAAGTCGAGATCCTCGCTCACCCGGTCGGCGTTGCGCTTGGTGCGGGTGAAGATCATGGTGAGCCCGCGGCCGTCGGCCTGCAGGATGCGCGCGAGCAGCTCAAGCCGGTTGAGCTGGTGCGTGCGGTAGGCGAACTGCCGGGTCTGCGGGCTCACGCCGAGCTCGTCGGACGAGTGCCCGGCGTGCACCGTGACCGGGTTGCGCAGGAACTTGCGCGACAGGGTCACGATCGGGTCGGGCATGGTGGCCGAGAACAGCATGGTCTGCCGGTCCTCGGGCAGCATCGACAGGATCTTCTCGACGTCGTCGAGGAAGCCCAGGTCGAGCATGCGGTCGGCCTCGTCGAGCACGAGCGCGCGGATGCGGTCGAGCTTGAGCTGCTTCTGCTTGGCCAGGTCGAGCAGGCGGCCGGGCGTGCCGACCAGGATCTCGACGCCCTTGCGGAGCGCCTCGACCTGCGGCTCGTAGGCGATGCCGCCGTAGATGGGCAGCACGCGGATGCCGCGCGTCTTGCCGGCACCCTCGATGTCCTTGGCGACCTGCAGGCCGAGCTCTCTGGTCGGAACCACCACGAGCGCCTGGGGCATGCCGTCTGCCCCCTCGTCCTTGCTCAGGACGCGCTCCAGCAGCGGCACGCCGAAGCCCAGGGTCTTGCCCGTGCCGGTCGGCGCCTGGCCGATCATGTCTCCGCCGCGCAGCCCGATGGGCAGCGCGTATTCCTGGATGGCGAAGGCTCGTTCGATGCCCATCGCGGTGAGCGCGGTCACAGTCTCGGGTCGCGCGCCCAATTCTCTGAATGTCGGTTTTCGATCTTGTGTCATGGGGTTATGGGGTGCCCTTGTTAAGTGCGCCCCTTTTCTCATCTAAAGGGCGCTATGTGTCGTCTTCGCACGGGCCGCACGTTGATTTCGCCGTTTCCACGGCCGCTAATCCACGGGCCTCACGTGCAGACATGGGCATTTGGCCCATGTCAACTCGCCTATCCTACGTGGTGAAGACGCTTTGGCACACCAACAGTGAACATCTATCTCGCCGGCCACGCCTAGCGGACGGTGAACCCCACCGGCCGGGTCGAAGCCTCCGCGATCTCGACATAGGCGAGCTTGTCCAGCGGCACGATCACCCGCCTGCCCTTGTCGTCGACGAGGCTGAGCAACTTCTTATCCGAGGCGAGCGCGTCAGTCACGATCTTTTCCACCTCAGCGGGTGACAACGCGCTGTCCAACGTCAGCTCACGGGAAGCGAACTGAACGCCGATTTTTACCTCCACCGAATCCTCCTACCGCAAAGGCTTGGAATGAACCTTAGCTCATGCCATTGCGCCGGCCTTGGCGTGAGCGAGTCCCGATCTCATGATTGAACTCGCGAGCTCGCTCAGTGCTGCTCGTGGTGCAACGGGAAGCCACCGATGCCGCGCCACGCCAATGTGGAAAGCAGCTGCTCGGCCTCCTCCTGCGAGACCTCGCGCCCGCCCGCGAGCCAAAACCGCGCGGCCACCTGTGCCGCACCACACAGCCCAGCCGCAAGCATCTCCGCCTTCGCTCGGCTCACGCCGGTGTCCGCCATGATCGTCTCGGTGATCGCCTCGACCGCGACCCGCTCCATGCGGTCCACGCGTGCCCGGACGGCCGAATCGTTGCGCAGATCGGACTCGAAGACCAGCCGGAAAGCCTCGCTCTCATGGGACACGAACTCGAAGTAGGCGTGCATGGCGCCGCGCACCCGCTCCGCGTTGTCCGTGGTCTTGGACATGGCGTCACGAATATTTTCGGCGAACGCGTCGCAGTGAGTGTCCAAAAGGGCCAGATAGAGCTCGAGCTTGCCAGGAAAATGCTGGTAGAGCACTGGTTTTGACACGCCGGCCCGCTCGGCGATGTCGTCCATCGCGGCGGCGTGATAACCCTGTGCGACAAAAACATCCTGCGCAGCGGCGAGCAGTTGTTTGCGCCTTGCCGACCTCGGCAATCTCGTGGGGCGGCCCGTCGCGCTGGATGCGGCGGTCATTGAGATCTCCTCCATAAGACGGATCTTGTGGAACTGGCCCGTCGTTGCAACTTATCGTCATTCACCGTTCACGGTAGCCTCTTCCGTGAGGCGACCGAGGAGCGCACGGTGGATGGTCTAGGACAAACCAGTAACGGCCGATCGGGTGATCACGAAGGAAACGGCGTGGTCAACGGGCATTCCTGGGCTGCACATAACTGGTCGAGCGCGGGCGCCGCGCTCGAACCGTCGATGGATCAACTTCCCACCTTCCCGCAGGCCGGCCCGCCGGCCAAGCTTGATCACAATGATGACTCGTTGACCACCACGCTGGTGCGCCCTCCGCATTTCGTCCCGTTTTCCATGGCCGAGGATCCGTATGCGGACGAGCTCGCGCAGAGATCGGCGGAGTTCGCCAGGCACGCCGCCCTGGACGACCCCACGCCGCCGCAGGGTCTGCCCTCGCTGCCGCCCCACTGGGGCACGCCAAACGACGACCCGCCGCTGGCCGCGTCGCTGAGCCTGGGCCAGCGGTTCGAGCTCGCCTTCGCCGACGAGCTCGACGATGAGGCCGAAGAGGAGGACGGGGAGCCCACCGACGCGATACCCCAGGTGGAGCCGCCCGCAGCGGCTGCACCCACGGTTGACAACAACACTCGGGGTGCCTCCGCGGGTGATCACGCCTGGGCCCCCGTGGCCGGTGATCACGCTCGCGTTTCGCATGCGGCTGGCAATCCGGCCTGGGTTGCGGCCCCGGTTGATCACGTGCCCCGGGTTCCGCCCGCGTTGGATCACTCGTCGCAGATGCTGGCCGCAGCCGATCATGCTCGGCTTCCCCCGGTGGTTGATCAGATCCGGCGAGAGCGCGAGTGGGAGCGGGAGCCCGAGCACGCCCTGCGCGAAGACGAGCACGCGCTTCCCCAGCGGGTGCCCAGCGAGCCGGACGTGCCCGAAAACCTCGAACCGGCTGACGACATGCCGCTCGCCGGGATGCCCCAGCTGAGCCGGATCGCCTCCGCGCTGCGCCGCCCCGACGACTTCCGCCCGGCCGAGCGTCAGGCGGGCTTCGACACCGACGCGGTGCTCTCGGCGGTCCGGGCGGTCGCCGGGGTTCGTGAGGCGGTCATGCGGACCACCCCGACCGGTGCGCATCACCTGCGGCTGGAGCTCGCCGAGGGCGCCGACCCGGCCACCATCAGCCGCATGGTCGCACGCATGCTGCAGGAACAGATGGGCATTGATGCCGCGCTGGCCGGTGACGGCCCG
>NZ_QJUG01000223.1 GCF_003426775.1 Allorhizocola rhizosphaerae
CGAGCACGGCGCGGGCCGCGGGCGGCGCACTCAGCAAAGCGCGGCGCAGCTTGGCCGGGCTCTCGAACAGCTCCGACGCGCCGAGCGCGGCCGCGGGCCGGCCCAGCCCGGCCGGGAACGGCGACGACACCTCCTCGATGGCGGGCACCAGCCGCAGCGCCTCAGGATCGCCGTAGACCAGGAAGCGGGCGCGCAGCCGGTCGACCGCCGCCGGCGCGCCCTCATGGGACGTGAAGGCGCGCAACCCCGAGACCGAGGGCTCGTCCAGCAGGCGCAGCCCATCGAGGATCTCCAAAGTGAACTGGTCGAGTCCGTCCAGGGCGCGGGCCACGGAGATGGTCGACTGAGCGCGGGCGGCCAGGGCCGCGGTGTCGCTGGGCACGGGCGTGAGCAGGTCCGGCCGCAGCCGCAGCAGCGCGCCCAGGGCCTCGTCGGGGAGGGCCCGCACCTGATCAGCGAACTCGTTCATCGCTTAAAAACATAGCCCGGCATGCAGGTCCCCGTACTCCTCGATGCGGCCGGGGACGGTGTGCAGCGTGAAGTCCTCCATCTCGAAACCGCCGGACTCGACCTCGTCCCAGGTCAGCGGCGTGGAGACGGTCGGGATCGGACCGGCGCGCAGCGAGTACACGGACACGGTCGTCTTGAACAACGCGTTCTGGCTCCAGTCGATGAACACCTTGCCGGGGCGCAGCTTCTTGTCCATCTGATCGGTGATCATCTTGGGGGCGGCGCGGGCGAACTCGCTCGCGATCTTTCGTGCATCCACGGGAGCCAGGCACGTCACCTGCATGCCCTTCTTGCCCGACGTTTTCGGATAGGCGTCGATCCCGTCCACGGCCAGGCGATCGCGCAGCGCCAGGGCGACGGCGCGGCACTCGGGCAGGCCGGTCCCCTCGCCCGGGTCTAGATCGAACACGACCCGGTCGGGCGGGTGGCCGTCCTTCCATTGATGCGTATGCAATTCGAGCGCGGCGAGGTTGGCCAGCCACACCAGCGTCGGCAGGTCGTTGCAGATGATCTGCTTGTCCCGGCTCAGCGGGACCCAGTCGGGCTTTCCGGGCGGCGCCGACTTCTCGTAGAAGCCCTCGGCGTCGGCCCCGTTCGGGAAGCGGACGCGGGTGAGCTGCCGGTCGCGCAGGTGCGGCAGGAGCACCGAGGACACGCGTGTGTAGTAGTCGATGACCTCGGCCTTGGTCGTGCCGTCGGGATACATCGGCTTGTCCAGATTGGACAGCGCCAGAGTACGGCCGCCCACCTTAACTCTCATCGACCACCTCCGAGGGGAGCAGATCCGGCCGCAACCGCAGGAACACTGGAAACCGTAGCCGCCCGTCGCGGGTAATCTCGCCGTAGCGGACCTCCACCACCAGCACCGGCTCGACGTAGTTGCCCCGTTCCGCCTGTCCCGCAAAGGGACTGTCCGGCCGCGCCAGCTCGTGCAGCACCGGAAGCAGGGTCGCCTCCGTCCCCGCCGTGATCCCTCCGCCCACTCTCCCTCGATAGATCAAACCCCTTGGCGAGGGGGTACCGATCAAGAGCGCACCGAGCGGCCGAGCCCCCGGCCGCCACCCGCCGATCACGAAGTCACCGGTGCGCACGAACTTGTACTTGACCCAGTCGGGTGAGCGCGCCCCCGGCCGGTACGGCGAATCCAGCCGTTTGGCGATCACGCCTTCCAGGCCGAGCTCGCGGGCCGCCGCGACGGTTGCCGGGCCGTCGTCGAAGCGCGGTGAGATGGTCAAGTCCAGCTGTTCGAGGATCTCGCGGCGCTGCGCATAGGTCAGGTCGGGCACGATGATGTCGAACGCGATGAACGCGGGCGTGACCGTGCGCTGCATGGCCTGGAAGCTCACCCGCCCGTCCGGCCCGAACGCCACGAGCTCCCCATCGATGGGCGCCTCCACACTCACGCCCAGCGGCGGGCCCGACAGCTGCAGCCCCGACCGGCCGTAATAACGCCCATCCTGGTAGATCGCGCGGTAGCCGTCCCACTTCACCTCATACGCCCAACCCGGCCCGCTCGGCAGCGGCCCAGGCGTGGCAAACATGGGCCGGATCGGTACAGTCATGCGGCTTTCTTCTTGGTCGCCTTCTTCGCGGCCTTCTCAGGCGCGGCCTTCTTGGCGGTCGTCTTCTTCGCGGGCGCGGTCTTCTTGGGCGCGG
The DNA here is from genome assembly GCF_003426775.1 of Allorhizocola rhizosphaerae. Taxonomy (GTDB): domain Bacteria; phylum Actinomycetota; class Actinomycetes; order Mycobacteriales; family Micromonosporaceae; genus Allorhizocola; species Allorhizocola rhizosphaerae. The sequence goes on from NZ_QJUG01000223.1 coordinate 2,167, forward strand.
TCTTCTTGATGGGCGTCACGGTCGCGGGCGCCCCGCCGGGCGGGCGGCCGGAGCGGGCCCGCTCCACGGACTCGCGCAGCGCGGCCATGAGATCGATCGTGGGCGCCACCTTCTCCTCGGTGGTCGGCGGGGTCACGGTTTCCCGCTTGCCGACCTTCACGTCGATCACCTGCTGCAGCGCCTCGCGGTACGAGTCGGTGAACTGGTCGGGGTCGAAGTCGGCGGCCATCGAGTCGATCAGCGAGGTGGCCATCTTGACCTCCTGCGGGCGCACGTTCACCTCGTCGCGCAGGAAGCCGAAGTCGGCCTTGCGCACCTCATCGGGCCACAGCATGGTGTTGAGCACGAGCACGCCGTCGCGCACGCGCAGCGTGGCCAGCGCCTCCCGCTGGCGCAGGGCGACCTTCACCACCGCGACCCGGTCGGCCTCCTCCAGCGCCTCGCGCAGCAGCATGTAGGGCTTCACGCCGGCTGCTCCGTCGGGCTCCAGGTAGTAGGCCTTGTCGTAGAAGATCGGATCGATCTGCTCCGACGGCACGAACTCGAGCACCTCGATCGCGCGCGACGACGACAGCGGCAGACTCTTGAAGTCGGCGTCGGTCAGGATCACCATCTCGCCGCCACCCATGTCGTATCCCTTGGCGATCTCGTCGTAGCCGACCTCCTTGCCGTCGAGCGAGCACACCCGCTGATACTTGATCCGCCCACCGTCCTTGCGGTGGACCTGGTGGAACCGGATGTCCCGGTCCTCGGTCGCCGAATACAGCTTCACCGCGATTGACACCAGCCCGAAGGACACCGCTCCCTTCCAAATCGCTCTCATGTTCATGAAGCTACTGTCGTGTCCATGGGAGCCGTCGAAGATTGGCTGAACTCGTATCACGGCAGGCTGCGCAGTGCGATGGGCGACGCGACGCTGCTCTTCCTCGCCGCGCGGGGTGTGATCCGCAATGAGCGTGGCGAGTTCTTGTTGATCAAGCGGACCGACAACGGCATCTGGGCGTTCCCCGCGGGCGCGATGGAGATCGGCGAGTCGCTCGCCGAGTGCGCCATCCGGGAGACCTACGAAGAGACCGGGCTCAAGGCGGAGCGGGCGACGCTGTTCGCCTTCCTGACCCACCCGCGCTACACGTTCACCAACATGTTCGGCGATACATACCAGCACATCTCCGGGACCTATCTGCTGGAGGACATCAGCGGCGAGCTCAACCCCGATCCGGAGGAGGCGACCGACGCCGGCTGGTTCGGCCTGGACAACCTGCCCGACCCGGTCTCGGGCATCGTGGTGTGGTCTGCCGGACACCTGGCCGAATTTGAGGCGACAGGCAAACTGTTCCTCGATTAACCTCGTCACCGCCCGCGCAAAGATCGCGCAACCCGCACACCGGGGGCAGCGGCATCTGCCGGGCGAGTTGCTCGGATGAGGAAAGTTGAGCCCCCGATGGACCTGTCACCGCTGCGGATACGCGACTTCCGCCTGCTGTTCGGCGCGGCAGGGGTCTCGTCGTTTGGCTCGATGATCACCTATGTGACGATCCCGTTCCAGATCAAGGAGCTGACGGGTGACCCGCTGATGGTGGGCCTGCTGGGCCTGTGCGAGCTCGCGCCCCTGCTGTTGATGGCGTTCGTGGGCGGGGCGCTCGCCGACTACATGGACCGGCGCAAGCTGGTCTTCTGGTCGGAGGTCGGCTTCGCGCTGCTGACGATCATCCTGTTGGTGAATGCCTTACTTGGTACCCCCCAAATCTGGATTTTGTTTGTCATAGCGGCACTGGCCGGGGCCATTGACGGGATTCAGCGGCCCGCGATGGACGCCATCATCCCGAGGCTTGCGCCCACCGAGAAGATGCCGGCGGTGGCCGCGCTCAATTCGCTGCGCTGGCAGGCCGCGCAGATCGGTGGCCCGGCCATCGCCGGACTGCTGATCGCCAACACCAACATGGCGACGGTCTACGCGATCGACCTCGCGACGTTCGTGATTTCGTTGGTGTGCCTGGCTTTCCTGCGCGCCGTGCCGCCTCCGGAGGCAGCGGACCGGCCGTCGGTGAAGTCCGCTGTGGAGGGTCTGCGCTACGCGAAGAGCAGACCCGAGCTGCTGGGCACCTATCTCGTGGACATCAATGCGATGTTCTTCGCCTTCCCCGTCGCGCTGTATCCGTTCCTCGCCGACAGGTTCGGCGGGCCCGCGGTGCTGGGCCTGTTCTACGCGGCGCTGTCGGCCGGGTCGCTCGCGGTCACGCTGACGTCGAAGTGGACCGGGCGGGTGCACCGGCACGGGCTGGCCGTGTTGCTGGCCGCGGGAGTCTGGGGCGTGGGCATCGTCATCTTCGGGCTGTCGGGATGGCTGTGGCTCGCGCTGGTGGGCCTGTTCATCGCGGGCGCGGGCGACATGGTGTCGGGCATCTTCCGCGCGGTGATTTGGAACCAGACCATTCCCGACTTCCTGCGCGGACGGCTGGCCGGGATAGAGATGCTCTCCTATCTGATCGGGCCACAGCTGGGGCAGACCCGGGCCGGGCTGAGCGCACGTCACCTCGGCAGCGCGGGAGCCGTGCTGTGGGGCGGGGTGTTCTGCGTGGCGGGCACGGTCGCGCTGGCGTTCGTGCTACCGGCTTTCCTGCGCTACGACGGACGAGACGGGCTCAAGCGCAAGGAGGCCGAAGAGGCGGCGCGGGCCGATCAGATACGCGTCGCGGCCGAGCGGGATCTCGCCGCGAACCCCGGCTGAGTGGCTCGCGTGCCCGAGCGTGAGATCGCCCGGGTCGAGCACGTCGGTCAGGTCAAGCTGTTCGGGCGCGACGCCCGCGTCGAGGATCTGCTTGCGCAGCATGCCACGGTTGTCCGGCTCCCAGATTTCGTTGTCGCGCCACATGATGAAGCCGGCGTCGGCCCAGCCCGGGAAGCGCGCCTCCGGGTCGCCGAACTGCGGGAAGTTCGGCCCGCTGATCGCGGCCACCAGGCGCAGCCGCGCGTCGGAAACGTGGCAGCCGTAGTGATCCGTGGCGATCTTCAGTGCGTCCATCGCCGCCATGTTGAGGCGGGTGAGATGGATGTAGCCATGCGCGCCCGGCAGTTCGACGGCGAGGAACCCGCAGTCGGCCATGTGGGTCGCGAGCACCAGCTCGGCTTCGGCGGCGGTGAAGTAGGCGGCGTAGTCCGGGATCAGCTCACGGAACCCGCCCCGGCGCGGTTTGATCAGGCCGGGATCGGTCTCGTCGTGGAACCCGACAGCGTCGCCCGCACAGCCGATCGCGAGCACGTGGTCGGTGTGCAGCCCGAGTTCGTCGAAGATCGCCTGTAGGTTGAGGTCAGAGCAGTCGCGGCCGGCGTTGTCGTGGGCGGGCGGTGCTTGGCATCCTCGCTTCGCACAATCTTTGGATCGGGCACAGGTGCCGCGAGAGACGGATCCGTGGGTGCGCATACGGCTCACCACGGCAATCGATCTTTGGCCTACCCGGGCGAACCTCATGGTGAAATTGTCCGGAAATCTGGTGTAATTTGCGGCGAAACGCGCGGGCTTGACCGACTACTACGTAGCGCGTAATAGTAGGCGAGTGGCACGAACCTCGATGCGCTGGCTCATCCGCCTCCATCCGCGGGCGTTCCGTTCGCGTTATGCGCCATGTGTGGTCCACCATTCTCGGCGCCATCGCGCTCACCCAGGCGCTCGTGCTGCTGGCGGTCGGGCCGCGCCACGCCTTCACCGCGCTGTGGACGCTCAGTGCCAACCATGGCGTCGACACTCCGTTCACCACTCACGTGCCATTAGTGATCCTCAATCCTGCACTCGCCCTGGCGCTGGCCTTGGCACGCTGGAGGGGTGAAGGAAAAAGCCAAGGCGCACAACGCACCGCACCACGAGCGGTTTGAGCCGCCGAGCGAGGATCAGCAGCAGGCCAAGCCGAGCGGGACGGGCTGGATTGACGAGCGGCCGCCCGCACCGCCGCCTAAGCCTGGGCCTGACCGCCCTCCAGACGGCTGAGCTCGGCGCGCAGCGCCTGAATCTGGGCGTCGCGCTCCCGCAGCACCTCGGCGTGCAACCGCTGCAGCTCGGCCATCTCGGCCTGATGCCGCTGCTGCACCAGCGCCTGGGTCTCGGCCGCCTTGGCGTCGATCCGCTCCAGGATCGCCGTGGCGTCCACGTCGCCGCCACCACCGCTGCGAACCAGCTCGGTCAGCGCCTGGATCGCGGCCGCCGACGCGGCGTCCCGGGTCTGCTCGGCGGCGGTCGCGGCCTCCAGTCGCTTCAGGGCTTCGTTGGCCCGGTCCACCCCGGCCCACGTCCATGCCACCGCCGTGCGCGCCATATGGTTCGCATACTCGGAGCCGGCCGGACCCTGGCCCAGCCTCTCGTCCCAGGACATGTCGTCGTCTCCAGTCAGTAGGGAACGCAGTTGGTCGACGGTGCCCCGGAAGGCGTTGGCGTCGGTCACGCTGGAGGCCCCGTCCACGTCGGCATCCGACGTGAACTGCCAGATGTCGGGCAGCCGGTTGCCGTAGGCGTCGTCCCAGCCCGTCCCGTGGTCGCCGCCCGCGTTGGCGTAGATCCGGGCCGCGGACCCGGACGTGCCGCCCGCGTAGTGCGATTGGACCAGCGGCCCGGGCAGCTCGCGCAGGTTGGCCCCGCCGTAGTAACCGTTGTGCAGCCACCGGGGCAGGTAGTAGGCCAGCGGGCGGGAGTCCACCGCGTGCCAGGCGTCACGGAAGCGCAGTACGTCCGCGAAGCGGGGCCACAGATCGTTGGAGATGAGCTCCTGGTAGCGCTCGATATCGACCATCGCCCATTGGCAGCCGTACGCGTCGAGCTCCCGGCGGAAGTAGTCGACCTGGCGGCGCATGCTGCCCGCGTCGCCACGGACCAGGTTGTGGTAGCCCCCGCGCAGAGAAAACCCGGCCCCTATCGCACCGCGCTGAAAGGCGCCGAAGTGCCGGGTCGCCGGGTTGAAGCCGGACGGATCCCCGTACGTGGCTCGCGCGATCATGACCTCGGACGTCACCGCGCAAACCCGCGACCAGTCAAGGTTGCCGCCCCGTCGGCTCCAGTCGTGGTGCGATACATCGACCCACAGAACCGTCAAGACCGCCGCCCTCCTGCCCGCGCCCGGTCAACATCGATGAGCCCAGATGGGCCATATCATGACACGCCGAGCGAGACGACTCCACTGCTGCGAGCCGGACAGCAAAAGGCCCAGGGCAGGGAGTCCTGACCTGGGCCTTTCTTTCCGAGCCGCCTAACGGAATCGAACCGTTGACCTATTCATTACGAGTGAATCGCTCTACCGACTGAGCTAAGGCGGCGACGCCGCACAACTATACAGGCTTTCCGGCGGCGCGGTCACAAGGGATACCACCCTGCACGTGAGATGCATATCTACCGCAGGAGACCGAGGCGAGATGACTGCGGCCCATGAGGCCGCGCGATTGCTCGCACCGGGTATTGCAATTAGTCTCACCGCCTGTGACCGTCATCCCACCGCGCGAGCCGTCGGACACCTACCTGGACACCTCACGCCGCCGGCCGAGCCGGCTCGACCCCGAAGAACTGGGGTTCACGCCCCGCCGGCAGGTCGCCTGGCTGAGCCCCACTCAGCTGGCCGCCACCGGCATCCGGGTCGCCTTCGCCGCCCAGTTCGGCGCGTACCTGGACAAGCGGGAGCTGCAGCTGGCCCTGCCCACCCAGGTGCACGACGAGTACGCCGCGAAGGACGAACTGTGGATCGACTACATCGCTGACCTGGGCGACGGATTCGACGCCACGTACTCGATGGCCTACCTGCTGGCGCAGGACCAGCTCGACACCGGTGAACGGGCGCTGCCGCGGGCCGACGTGCTCGTGCTGGGCGGCGATCAGGTGTACCCGACGGCCTCAGGCGCGGCCTACGAGGACCGGTTCGAGGGGCCTTACAAGGCGGCGTTCCCAAAGGCGTTGAGTGATACCAGCCCGCACATGTTCGCGCTGCCCGGAAACCACGACTGGTACGACGGGTTGACCGCGTTCCTGCGGCTGTTCGCGCGGCGTGGGGACTCGCACATCGGCGGATGGAAGACCCCGCAGACGCGAAGTTATTTCGCGCTGAAGCTGCCGCACAGGTGGTGGCTGCTGGCGCTGGACGCGCAGGGCGAGGCCTATTTGGACGATCCGCAGCTGGAGTTCTTCAAGGGCATCGCGGCCACGTTCGAGGCCGGGGATCGGGTCATCATCGCGACACCGCAGCCGTCGTGGGTACAAACTGAAGCTCATCCTCGGTATTACGACACGCTTGACTATTTCCTGCGCACGGTGATGGACCCGAGCGGGGCCGAGGTCGCCGTCATGGTCAGCGGGGATCTTCACCACTACTCGCGTTACAGCTCGCCGAACCTGCCTCGGCAGCTGATCAATTGCGGGGGCGGCGGGGCCTACACCGCCGCGACGCACCACCTGCCCGAGGAGATCACCGTCCCGCCGAAGCACTCGGTGACACGCCGGGCAAGCCCGCAGACGAAATACCGGCTCGCCAAGACATATCCCAGCAAGATGCGCTCGAAGTGGCTCGGCAGCGGGGTTTTCGGCCGCCTGCCCTGGCGCAACCCGGGCTTCACCACGTTCCTGGGCATCCTGCACACCATGCTGCTGCTCGCGTTTCAGAACGAGGCCGGACGGATCCTCACGATCCCGATCTTCCTCATGGTCAGCGTCGTGATGGCGGCCTGCGTGTTCTTCGCGGTGGGGTTGACCGAAGGGCAGCAACGCTTCGTGCCGTTCCTATTAGGAGGGTTACATGGCGTGGCGCATATCCTGTTCGGCGTCGGCGGCTGGCTGATCTGGCGGGAGCTGCCGTTCCGCGACCTCAAGTGGCCGCTGCCCGCATTGTCGGCGGTCGTGGTCTACCTGCCCGTGGCGGGGGTCGCCGCGGCGCTGCTGGTGTCGCTCTATCTGCTCATCGCCGCGAACTTCAAGGTGAACGTGAACGAGCTGTTCGCCGGGCAGGGAATCGAAGACTTCAAGAGCTTCCTGCGTATGCACATCGCGCCGGATGGGACGCTCAACATTTACGCCATCGGTGTGGACAAGATTTCCAAGAGGTGGGTATCGCAACCGGCTGACAGCTGGTTCCGCCCGAAAGAGCCGATGAAGGCGCGTCTCGTGGACGACCCGGTGGTCTTCGCCCCAGCTGCCGCGCCCAGTGACGCGTCGGTGTCTTAGGCGAGGTGCCGTTCCTCATACGCCTTGCGGCTTGCGCACACCGACGCCTTCGGGCACGTGGTGTGCGAGCCGTCGGCGTTGAGGCGCACGACCACCGCGCCTTTGGGCACGAAGTGGCCCACGACGCGGCCGTCACCGTCGAGAGACGTTCGAGGCAATGGGCACGACCGTTATGACACCCGCACCGTTACGGTGTGCCCCGGTGTTGGCTGCGTCGTTGCTGATCACGATCACCGGTCTGGTCTTGCTCGCTTCCGCTAGTGCTACCGCTAGTGGCAAGCTGCGACTCTAGTGGCCGACCACAGCGCTTCAGCGCTCCGGCCCGCTCGCCGTGTGTCGCTCCTCGTACGCTTTGCGAGACGGGCAGGTGTCGGCAACGGCGCAACGCTTCACCGATCCATCGGCTTGCATCCGCAGGACCAGGGTCTCGCTCGGAGCGTGCCTGGACACCACGCGGGCATCTTCCCCGCTCTCAAGGGTCACACGCTGCCCTGAGTAGTAGTCGTTAGTGCTGCTTGCGGCATACAGCGGATGTTCGTACTTCAGGCAGCACATGAGGCGGCCGCACGCGCCCGAGATGCGCATCGGGTTGAGTGGTAGGTCCTGATCCTTGGCCATGCGGATGCTGACGGGCTCAAACTCGGTGAGGAAGGTCGAGCAGCACAGGTCACGCCCGCATGAGCCGATGCCGCCCTGCACCTTGGCCGAGTCGCGCGCGGACAGCTGGCGCAGCTCGACCCGGCACTTGAGTGTGGCGCCCAAATCCCTTACCAGAGAACGGAAATCGACCCGGTGTGGTGCCGTAAAGTAGATTGTGGTCCGGGGCCCAGCCCCCCACGGCTGCTCCTCCGGGGGCACGTCATCGGCGCCCGGCGTGTGATCCACCGAGATCACCTTCATCGGCAGCTGATGCTCGCGGATCAGCCGGTTCGCGGCGATCCGCGCCTCCGCCTTGCGCTGCCGGATGAGCGCGTCGCGTCGCAGGTCCACATCTTGGGCAAACCCCAGCAGCCGCGGAAACCCCGAGGTCTCTTCGTCTATCCACTGCGGCGCCCACATGCAGTCGGCCACCTCAGGCCCGTCGTCGGTGGGCACCAGCACCTTGTCGCCCACCTTCGGCGAGAACTCGCCCGGGTCGAGATAATACAGCCGCCCATATTTGTTGAACGCGACGGCGCAAAGCATGCCCATCGCCTCATACTAGCCATGTAACCGCGCTTGCCCAGGGCATGACCGTTTCACGCGAAACCATCCGGGGCCGGAGTGTGCCACTCACCAGCCACCGAACGAACCAGCTAGCGGACTAAAGTCACCGCGCAGCAGCAAATCCCGGCGCGGGCGACGCAGACCGCTCACCGTCGCCGCGGGTCGCCAAGCAGGCTGGACGCGGTCCGGCGCAACACGGCTCGACGCGGCGCAACGGGCTCGACGCGGGTCGACGCAAAGCGGCTCGACGCGGGTCGCTGAGCAGAGTGTGCGCGGGTCGCGAAGCAGGGTCTGCGCGGCGCAAAGCAGATCGGCGCGGCGCAAGCGGGTGAAGCGCGTCGCTAAAGGTCGACGCGCAGAGTCCCGGTGGGATGCGGCTGCCCGGCCCTGTGCCCCGGGACGGCACCTGGCGGCGAGGTTATGGGGTCGAGCCGTTTGATCCAGGCATCGGTAATGTCGAGCGCGCCCTCCCAGAACCGGTCGGCCTCAGCGAGCAGCTCGGCGCCAAGGTCGGCGGCAGCCGAGGCAACGGCCGTGGGCAGCGCGCCACCGGGGGAGAGACTGGCTATCAGAAAGGAAGGAACGCCCGCCGGAATGCCCCCGCTCAGCACGCCGGCCGCCGACGCCGACGAGCCGCCTCCCAGTCCCACGCGCAACGGCCACTCACCGCTCGCGAATGCATCACCACCCCGCGAGCCGCCCGCGAAAGCATCACCGCCCGGCGAGCCGCGCAGGGAAGCATCACCGCCCGGCGAGCCGCGCAGGGAAGCATCGCCGCCCAACGCCCCGCCCGCACCCATGCCTCCCGCTGCCGCAGCGAGCCCCGCGCCCCCTGCGGCAGCATTCCCACCTCCGCTTAGCACACCGCCCGTCGAGGAGCCGCCGCCCAGAACCACAGACTTTGACGCCCCACCGCCCGCGAACGCGCCTCCGCTCAATGAGCCGACGGCGGAGGTGCTCCCGGGCGGCACGCCGTTGGAGGACGAGCTGGACGGCGGAACACCGCTAGGCGAGGCACCGCCGAGCAGCGAGCCGGGCGACACGCCGTCGGACGGTGGGACACCGCTAGGCGAGGCACCGCCGGGCAGCGAGCCGGGCGACACGCCGCCGGACGGCGGAACACCGCTAGGCGAGGGACCACCGGGCAGCGAGCCGGGCGACACGCCGCCAGAAGCCGGGTAGCCCGCGGCGATGAGGATGACGCATTGCGTGCTGGTCATGGCGGTGGCCAGGGTGTGAGCTAAGCGGGCGCGGCCATCCGCCATCCAGTCGGCGAGCTCGTCGAGGTAGCCCGCGAGCGTGGCGGCATTGCCTGCCAGCGTGTCATGATCGCCGCGCGCCGTGTCTAGCCGGGCAGCGAAGGTCGCGGCCGCCGCGCCCTCCCATGTGGACGGTGGACGCAACAGGCTGTCGACCGATGCGCACCGCTCCCGGTGCGCGCGCAGCACACCGGCCCGCTCACGCAACGGCTCGGGCTCCCAGGCGAGGATGCTGGCCACGGCGGCACCGGGCAGCAGGCCGCCCCGCAGCAGCAGTGCCACGACGGGGTGCCCGGCCGGCGCGCCGTGATTGGCGAGCATCGCATCCACCCGAGCCAGCAGAGATTGGGCAGCCGCGTGCAGCCTGAACAAGGCGTCCATCACCCGGCCTCCCCACCGGACGCGTGAAAGCTCGCGCCGTCGCCCGCAGGAGAGCCCTCCGCCCGAAAGGCGCCCGCAGGAGGACCGTCCGCAGGCAGACCAGCCGCCCGAAAGCCACCCGCAGGAAACCCGTCCGCCGACAGACCAACCGCCCGAAAGCCACCCGCGGGAGGACCATCCACGCGAAGGCCGTCCGCGCGAAAGCTGTCGCCGGCGCGATAGTTGCCGCCCGCCAGGCGAACCGATGCCGACAGCCCGGCGAGGTTGCCGGCTAGGCGGCCGGCGAGCTCGACCTGGCCGGCCCAAGCCGCCTGCAGGGCCGAGGCAACCGCCTGCGCCCCCGGGCCTCGCCCGTCGAGGACCCACTCGTGCCGCGTGAGGTCGGACTTCATCTGCGCCACATCGTCGGCCGCCGCATCGAGCCGCCGCGCGATCTCGTCCATGGTTACTTCGCTCCCCCCAGCCGTTCGTAATCGCTGAATGTCTCCTCGAAGAGCTTGCGCCTGGCCCACTCGGCCGCCTCGTGCGCCGCCGAGATCGCCTGCTGGATGGACCGCGAGAGCGCGACACGATCGGTGCCGTCGAGCGAGCCGATCAGGCTCACTCCCCGCACCGCGCCATCCGCTCCGACGACCACCTCCACGGCGTTGTCGGGCGAACGCACGCACACCTCAAGGCGCTGCATCGCGCGGGCAAACGACTCCTGCTTCTCCTCGATGCGGCGATAGCTCGCGATGGCTGCCTCGACCCAGGCGTCGTCGATCTCACGAGCCATCCGCTGCGCCTCCCCGTAGGCGGAACCAAACTGTGGCGATGACGCTACCGAAGCCCCACAGCCCTCGAAAGGCCTGTGGATAACCGTGTGGATAACCCCCTAAGCAGGGCTAACCTTTCCACAGGCGAAGCATCATGGCCTCGACCGCGATCCGCGGCTTGACGTTGGCATCGATGGCGGTCCGGCACTCCAGGATGGATTCGAGCCGGCGAAGGGTGCTCTCCGGGGTCCAGCGCCGCGCCGCAGCGGTGGCCATCTCCTGAACGTCCTTATGCACGGGCCGCCCCGACCCTCCCCATTGGAGGGACAGGACGTCTCGATAGAACCCGGCCAGGTCAATGAGCGCCCGGTCAAGCGCATCCCGCTGCGCCCGCGTGAAACGTGACTTCTGCCGCCGCTCAAGCTCTTTTAGCTGCCCGGCCATGCCGCGCGCCGCGCCCGCCGCGCCCTTGCCCGTGCCACCGGCGCCCAGCGCGGTCTCCATCGCCGCCCGCTCGGACGCGTCGACCGAGGCCGTCGCGGCCTCCGACTCCGCCTCGGCCGCC
>NZ_QJUG01000224.1 GCF_003426775.1 Allorhizocola rhizosphaerae
GGCGGCAGCCATCGCGTTGACGTCGATCTTCACGGCGGCGGCCCGGCCGCAGAAGACGGTGAACATCGCCAGCAGGATCAGCGCCGGGGTGACGAAGACCGCCATCTCGGTGGTCACCGAACCTCGATCCCTTGCCCGCCAATGAAATCGCATCATGGGACACGCTCCACCGGGGCGGTGACCGTGATGGTGACCGGCAGCGACAGGCCCGGGATGACCGAGGCCGCGCGGCCGGTCACCGTCACGCTCGCGGTGGTGGTGCTGCGGCTGGCTGACACCTGCGGGTCTTTGAGCACGTTGCCGGACAGGCTGGCCAGAAGCGTTGACGTGTCTGCCTTTCCTGCGGCGGCGCTGCTGCCGTAGGCGCGGGCCGTTTGCAGGCCCTCGTTGGCCGCCGCCCGTGCCATGTGGGCGGCGTGCTGCCAGATGGCGAACTGGACGGCGGCCATGAGCAGCACCATGAGCAGGGGTGTGGCCAGCACCAGTTCGACGCTGGCCGCCCCTCGATCACGCCGTCGTGCCGCCGCCCGGTTCACAGCGTGACGCCCCGGATCTTGGCCAGCACCTTCGGTCCCAGGATCGCCAAAGCGGCCAGGGCCAGGGCGACCAGGAACGCGGTGACCGCGATCGACTCGGTGGAGTAGCCGCCATCCGGGCGGCGGCGGGCACGGTCGCGAAGCTCCAGCGCCGTGACCGTCACGTAGGCGTACAGGTTGTTCAACATTGCTGCTCGACCCTCCAGTTCGTGGTGTCGGTTGGGTTAGAACGCGCCGAGGATCGACGCGAACGCGGGGAAAATGAGGAAGATCATGAATCCGCCCATGAGGCCAACCATGGGCAGCACCATGCGTTCGGTGGCCGAGGAGGCGGCGGCTTCGGCCTCGGCCAGCTGGTGGGCCTGCAGCGCCGCCGACCGCGCGGACAGGGTGGCCTTGATCCGTGCGCCTTCGCTGCCCGCCATCGCCAGCGCCGCTGATAGCTCGGCCAGCGCCGGGAGCCCTGCGGTCTCGCCCAGTTCACCGAGGGTCTGCCACGGTGGCCGGCGCCGTAGGTGTGCGGCTTCGACGGCTTGCCGCAACGCATGCGAGGCCCAGTCGTCGGCCTCCTCGGTGGCGTCGCGCAACGCTTGCTCGATGCCGGAGCCACCAGCCAGGGAGATGACGACGATGTCGAGCATCTCGGAGACCGCCTCACGTAGCTGGGTGCGCCGTTTGGCGGCCTCGGATGCCAGGGCGAGGTCGGGGACGAACACGCCGAGCCCGGCGCAGATCAGCGAGGCCCACACCGGCAGCTGCCAGCCGATCACTGTTCCGCCGAGGGTGACCACGGCGGCGAAGGCGGGCGGCAGCAGGAAACCGAGCATCGCCATCGCGGCTTGTTCGGCCAGGTGTCGCGCCGGATCACGCCCGCAGATCCCGAGGTCGGCGCGGACCTTGGCGCGGGGCAGGCCGAGGCGGGCCAGCAGCGGCACGAATGGCCGCCCCAAGGTGGCCAGCTGCCCGCCGGGCTCGGCGGGGATCAGCGGCCGGGCCGTGGACGGAAGGCGCGGCGCGGGCGGATGCAGCGCGGCGAACGCCTGCGCCAGCGTGGGCCGGGCCGGGAACGCGAACACGGCGATCAGTGCCAGGCCAAGCCCGACGCCGGTACCGAGCAAGATAGCGACGGTCATCGCGGGCCTGCCTTGTCCAGTCCGACCTTGGCTAGCCGGGCGATGCCGAGGAATCCGGCGGCGAACACCGCCCCGACCACGACGAGCACCAACTGCCCGGCCAGGGAGTCATACGGGCGCAAGAACCCAGGGTTGAGGATGACCAGACCTGCCGCCATGGCCAGGGTGAACCCGGTGATGATCCGCGCATTAGTGCGGATCTTCGCGTGCCCAGGAGCGATCTTCAGCCGCAGGTTCGCGCGGGCACGCGCCCGCGACGCGAGTTCGGTGAGCAGCTTGGCCAGGTCTCGCGACTGCCGCTGTGACGCTTGCAGCAGGGCACGCACGACCAGGCGGCCGGTGCGGTCGTCGAGCCGGTCGCGCAGCTCGGTCAGCGCGACCGGAAGCCGGTGCCCGAGCCGCAGCGCGGCGGTCAGCTCGTCGATGTCGTCCTTGATCGCGGCCGGGGCGAACGGGGCGGTGACGATGATGGCCTGCTCCAGCCCGGCAGCGGCAGACATGTTGTCCCGCAACATCTCCGCCCAGATCGCGACTGCCTCGGTCCGGGCCAGGGCACGTTCAGCGTCCTTGTTGCTGCCCAACGCTTTCGGCAGGGCGTAGGCGGCGATCCCGGCCAGCAAAGCGCCGACCGGCCAGCGGGTCAGCAGGCCGACCAGGGCGGCGACGAAGACCGCGATGGCCAGCCGGATCACCAGCTCGCGGGTGATGACCAGGCCGGGACTGCGTGACGGGGCAGCGGGGTGGCGGCGGCGCAACCCGGCGAAGACCGCCAGCAGACCGAGGCCGAACCCTGCGCCGAGCAGGGCGGCGAACGCGGTCACCGCTACCACCCCACCTGGTCGATGGTGTGCGGGGCGAGTCCGGCGGCCTCCAGCCGGTCCAGGGTCTCGGTGCGCATCGGGGTGTTGGGCACGGCCCGCTTGTCCGGGCCGGGCCGCCACACCTCGTTGGAGATGACATCGCGGCCGTCGAAGCCAGTCACCTCACGCACGCTGGACACGACCCGCTGCTTGTCCGGGGTCCACGCCAGGTGCACCACGAGGTTGACAGATTCGGCGATCAGCATCGCCGACGCTTCGAACGACAGCCGCTCCGGTGCCTGGACGGCGTACATCATCAGCCGGGAGAAAGCCTGCTGGCTCGAGGATGCGTGCACCGTGGCGAAGCTGCCGTCGTTGCCCTGCGACATGGCTTTGAGCAGGTCGATCACTTCGTCGCCGCGGGTCTCGCCGACGATCACCCGGTCCGGGTCCATCCGCAATCCGGTGCGCACCAGCGCGGCCATCGGAACCGCCCCGACACCTTCGAGGTTGGCGCGGCGGGCCTGGAAAGCCATCACGTTCGGGTGCGCCACCGGGTCTTTGAGTTCCAGTTCGTAGGCGTCCTCGATGGTGATCAGCCGCTCGTGCGGCGGGATCGCACGGGCAGCGGCGCGGGCGAAGGTCGTCTTGCCGGTGTTGGTACCCCCGGCGAAGATGATGTTCAGCTTGGCGCGCATCGCGGCCTGCAGCACCCGGCACAGCGGCCGGTCGAGCATGCCCCGCGCGGCCAGGTCGTCCAGGTCGGCGTTGATCAGCGTCGGGCGGCGGATCGACAAGCCGGGACGCCGCGACACGGACATCACCGCACACAACCGCGCGCCGTCCTTGAGGCGCAGGTCCAACTGCGGGTTGTTGCGGTCAAAGCTGCGCTCCTCACCGTGACCGAGTTCGTTGTCGGCGAACGCGGCTTCCGAGGCCAGCGTCCGAATCATGTTGATCATTGCTTCGTCGGAGTCCGCGATCGGCGGCCCGGCCTCGTAGCCGCCACCGGCATAGCGGATGAACACCTCGTCGCAGCCGTTGGCATTGATGTTCTCGATCTGCGGGTTATCGAGCAGCTGCTGCAGGCCGCCCGCGCCGATGATGTGGTCGATCACGGCGCGGGCAACGCGCGCTTCGGCCTGCGCCGACAGCGGCGAGCGTCCGGCATCCAACGCTTGGCGGGCGTGCACGTCGAGGGCCTCGGCGGTGTAGCGCTCGGCCAGCTCCCGCCGCTGGGCGGCTGGTAGCGGGCCGTTACCGGCGTGGCCTGCCATCGCGGCCGACACCTGGGCACGCAGGTCGGCGACGAGATCGGCTTCGCTGCCGGTGGGAACGGTGGTGATGGTCATCGGCGGTCACGTCCTTGCGGTTCCGGGGTTTTGGCCAAGGTCAGGGCGAGGGTTCGGGCGGTGGCGGGCATGCCGACGCGCTTCCACGCCCGGCGGGCGCGGCGGGTTCCGGCGATGACCTCGGCGCTGTGCCGGTCCCACTGCAGCTGCACGGCGACCGGCAGGCCGACCGTGGCCGCGATCTCCTCCGGGCGGTATGCCGGTTCGCCGACCAGCACCAGCTGGGCGCGGTCGGTGGGCAGCTCGGCGTCGAAGACCCGCTTGAGCGACAGCACGTCGCCGCGGGTCACGACGAGCACCACGTCCGTGGCCTCCAACAGGGGAAGCGCTGGTGAGCTGGGCTCCAGCCGGCCGACGTCGAGGATGGTGGGGCGTTCCTTCGCCCATCGGGCAGGCTCGGTGTCGGCTAGGAGTCCCACGGCGGCGCTGGCTTGTGGCCGTCCGGCGGCGGCGACCACGACGTCGATCCCGCAGGGCAGCCGGGTCACGTGCGCGGCGAGGTCGACCGGACCGCTGCTGCGGCAGGCGTTGGCGAGGGTGGCAAGGCCAGGGGTGTCCGGCACTCCGTGCCAGCCGCCGAGGTCGCCGCCGGCGGCATCTGCTTCGACCAACAGACCGGGCTCGGAAGGCCAGACGGCGGCGAGCGCGGCGGCGAAGGTGGTGCATCCGCCGGACTTGATGGAGGTGACGGCGATCAGCATCAGTTGCTCACCAAGACCAGAGCCAGCTCCGACCCGGCGCCCGCGACCTTCGTCGCGTCGTCCTGGGAAAGCAGCAGCGACACCACCGAGGTGCCCGCGCCGTCCACCGCTTCGGTCACCCCGACCACCACCGCGGGCACCGACACCGGGGCCGGTGGGAGTCCGGTGGTCTCGGTCGTGGTCTCCTTAGCTACGGTCACGATCCGCGCGTGGCTGCCCGCTGCAAGCCCGGCGGGTACCCGGCCCGGTTTGAGTGCGACGGCCACCACCGCCTGACCGGCCTGCGGCCAAGACGCCGGGCCGAGCTGCGACTCGGCCAGCAGCGTCCCCTCGGCTAGTGGCACGGCGGCGGCCTGCCCGACGATCTCGGTCAGCCGGGCGGCACGGACCAGGGGCACCGAGGCGTCCGGGACCACCCCGACCACGCGCAGGTCTTCCGCGCTGATAACCTGCCCCGCAGCCACCGGCCGCGCCACCGCGAGCACCTGCACGCGGGCGTCGCCAGACAGCTGGACCACCGCGAAGATCCCAGCGCACACCAGGACGAGGAGCAGCCCACCGACCAGCAGCGACCACCGGCGCTTGGGCCGCACCGAACCGGTAACGACCGCTTGCGCGGCCTTCTGCCTTGGTCGCTGATCCGCCAGCACAGTCATGGCACACCCCCGAATCGAGTCCTGGATTCGGTGGTACCGGATCGCGAAGTGGTGCCGCTACGGACATTTGCGTACGTACATCCGGTACTTACACCGGCGTACTTACACGATGTACGTCCACGATGTCAGTTCGCATGTCGGCAGATGTCAGGACTTCGGCTCGGGCGAAGGTCCATTGACGGCAAGACCAACTGGCGCGACTTGAATGCCCTGCTCGGCATGCCTCTAGATAAAGATTTGCAACTTGCAGATTCGCGCGGCACGTTAAAGGCTCGTCGACTTTCGCATGAGACGGGGGGCTAGTGATTGACATCGATACGTTAGTCCGAATTGCTGGATACTTCCGGTTCAGGTGGGACCCGCCAATCCTGGCGGAACTGGCCCAGCGGCCATCCCGGTTCCGACAACTGGCAACGCGACTGCAAAGACATGTTGGTGAGCACGTCGACGACAACGCACTGTCGCGAAGTCTGCAACGGCTCACGCGCTCTGGCCTCGTCACCGCCGACGACAACCGGGTCGGACGCCGCGACTTCAAGGTCTACCGGCTGACCGCCAAGGGGCACGCGCACGTCCACACCTACGGTGCCTTGGCCGCGGTGTTCGTCGAGAAGCCGGACCCGCACCCCGGGCAGGACGAACTTGGTGATCCACAAAGGACGGACGATGCGGCGTGAGCGCTACTGACACGATGTACGTGCACAAGTGTCAGTAGCGCCCACGGCGCACCCCGAGGTACCAACAGAAGCGGACCTCATGGCATTGGAGGACAGATGACCCGCACCACCCATAGAGCCATCGCAGCGGCGTTCGTCGTCCTCGCCGCCACGCTGGCCGCCTGCAACAACGACAAGCAACCCAGCAATACGACCCCGTCCACGCCCGTAGCCGCCACGAGCCCCAGCGCCGCAGCAACGTCGGCGGCACCGCAGACTCGCGAACAGGCCACCCAAGCAGCCATCGATGCATATGTCGGCATGCAACGTGCCTTCCTTAAGGCCACCGAAACTGCCGACCCTGCCCATCCCGACCTCGCCAAGTACGCCACCGGGGAGGCCCTAACCCGACTCACCGGGGCCCTGAAGAACTACCAGTCTCAGGGACTACGCGGCCGGGGCGACGTGACCTTCCACCCCTCGATAGAATCGCTGGCGCCGGCCGACGCCCCCACCAAGGCGCAGGTCCGCGACTGCATGGACACCAGCAAGACCTCCCTCTACAAGGCCAACGGCGAGCCCTACCAGGACGAGCCCGGCGGTCTGCGGCTAGTACGCGCCGATGTCGAGCGCGTGGACGGCGTATGGAAGGTCACCGGCTTCGGCGTACACGGGGTGGGGACATGCAGCGTGTAGTCTCCTGGCTCGCGGTGCTGGCCGCCGCCACCGCCATCGCGTTGACGACGCCCGCCGCAGCCAGCGCTGACCCGTGGGGAGGCGTGAACTGTAACCTCACCCCGAACGACCCGCGTTGCACCGTCGAAGTCATCTACGTCGGCGGCGGCGGAGGCAGCGGGGGCGGCTCCGGAGGCAACGTCGTGTGCAAGATCGGCGGAGTCGTCGTCGAATGCCACAACGGGTTCGGATGGCTCGGCAGCGACGGCTGCTACTACGGCAAGGACGGCGGAGGGTTCTTGCCACCCAACGATTGGATTCGTTGGTGCTTCGACCCGAACACCGGCGACACCATCAATTGGGGCATCGTCTACCTGCCCAATCCTCCGGCCGCCCTAGCTGTCATCACCGACCGAGCCATCGACAACTTGTCCATGCCCAGACCCGTCATCGCCGCCAACCCCTCACTGGCAACAAGGCAAGTAGTACACGTGCCTGTCTGGTGGTGGGTCCAGCCTGGCTGGTGGCAAGCACAGACCGCCACCGCCTCGGCCGGAGGGTTGACCATCACCGCCCGCGCCACGCCCAAGAAAGTCACCTGGTACGCGGGCGACGGCACCTCCACCATCTGCAATGGCCCTGGCACGCCGTGGACTGGCTCCGCCGCGCCCACTTCCGCTTCGCCGACGTGCGGACATACCTACACCGTCCCATCAGCATCAGAGGCCAACCCAGACGGCAAGTTCCAGCTCCGCGTCGTCGTCAGCTGGGATATCACTTGGTCCGGCGGTGGCCTATCCGGCTCTGTTCCGGGGGTAACTACCGCCACCACCACCGAGGTCATCGTGACCCAGCTTCGAGCTGTCATCACGAGCTGACGTCACAGTCCCGTCGAACGCCGATAACTCGATATAGCCACCAGCTACCGAGGTTGCCGTTCCCCCGTGCGGCAACCTCGGTTCATGCCGCAAACACCGGTAGCCGATGGCCGCCAGCGACAACTGGCGGGCCTGGCGAGACGAGTGAACAACCGACGACCGCGACAGGAGGCTTCGGACACTTCATAGAATCTCCTCACGCGAGGAGGAGCCGCCCATGAGATTCAAGCGCAGGAACCTGGAAGAGCTTGGCGAACTGATCTGTGGAAACCCCGGCGCAGGCGATCCAGCTGACGGCATTCCCAAGTACTTCCCGTACCGCTCAAGCATGTACATCACCGAGTTCTTCCAAGAACTCGACACCGATTGGGTGCACGACGGCTCTACGAGGCATCGATGGATCGCCGACGTGCTGGAATCCATGCTGGCGGAGCCACACGACGGCCCGGCACATCCGCCCGAGGTCTTCTGCCGCCTGATAGATCACTTGATGAGTCCGGCCGATGCTTTGAACGAAGGACCGGACCGTCCAAACGCGCTAAGGCAACTCAACAATGTGCTCACGCGCGAGGGCTTCGAGGCGTTCTACGGCGACGACAAGCACTGCTATCTACGACACCTCGGCAGCAACACCATCACTGTTCTGAAGGCCAACCCACATCGGCCGCTGACGGCCGTGGAGGTCAAGCGTCGGCGGGACCTGGCTGCGTACCTTGATCGGTGTAGCGAGGACGAGTTAATCGAAGAGGTCCTGCTTCCGCTGTTCCGCCAGCTTGGCTTCCATCGGATCACGGCAGCCGGGCACAGGGATAAGGCCCTCGAGTACGGCAAGGACATCTGGATGCGGTTCATGCTGCCGACGCAGCACTACCTATACTTCGGAATCCAAGTGAAGAAGGGTAAGCTCGACGCGTCCGGTATGACCAAGTCTGGTAACGCCAACATCGCCGAGATCCACAACCAGGCACTCATGATGCTGGCGCATGAGATATTCGACCCGGAAACGAACCGCCGCGTGCTCGTGGACCATGCGTTCATTGTGGCCGGCGGCGAAATTACCAAGGCGGCACGCAATTGGCTGGGCAACGCACTCGACGCTGCGAAGAGAAGCCAAATTATGTTCATGGACCGCGATGACATCCTGAACCTATATGTAGTAACAAACCTCCCCCTGCCCGCCGGAGCCTTACTGGCAGCACCCCAAGACCCGTGGAGCACATCGGTCGATGAGCCTCCGTTCTAGCCGGCACGGGCTTCTGCCACCCGTGCCGCGCCGCAACCCACTGTGTACGTCGAAGCCATCGACGTCTCTTCTACGCGTGGCGTGGGCCCTAGCCCCGGTACTGGCTTGTGGGGCCGTGGCTTGCTAGGGCGGCAAATGGGGTAACGAGCGGGTGCGGGTTGGTGGGCAACAGCAGGGTCACGTGTCGGCGCGCCCTCGTCAGTACGACATACAGCAACCGGCTGGCGCTTGTGAACGGCTCGGTCTCGTTTCCGTAGTAGTCGTCGGCACGGAAGACCGCAACGATGGCGTCAGACTCGCGTCCTTTGGTCTGATGGAGATTCATCAACTGAATCGCAGCACGGTCTCCTTCGTCGACGTCCGTGAAGGACTGCAGGCGGGTAAGCGCGACCTGTCGGGTAATGGAGTCGAGTGCGTGACCGGACAGGGTCATCAGCCGAGTCACATCGGCTGCTGCCCGACGCCATTGCCGAATGCCACGGTTGAGCCCTAGGGCTGGCCAACTCTCTGCAGCTATCTGGGCGGCTGCGTCGAGATCGGGCGCGTCGAACAAGGCGGCGCGAAGATTGTTTAGTCTAGTGGCGAGCAGACCTTGGGCTTGCCCTCGGCCGATGGTGAATGCCAGCCCCGGGGCGCGCTTGCTGCGCACGGTGGAGGTGTAGAACACGGCCATGCGGACCAGGACGTCTTCCCAATCGGCGGTGCCAGCGGCGAACTCGAGCATCGTCAGGAATGTGCTAAGCGCTTCGCCGTAGCTCTCCGACAAGCCGACGGCGTCGTGGTCGACACCGCGTTCGGTCAGTGCGGCGGACATGGCGGCGGTGGGTTCGTTGCCGTGCAGGAAGATTCCGAACGTATTGGCTCCCTGCTGGCGGCTGTTGTCAATCGCTTCGCACACAGCCTTGACGGCAGGCTGTTCGTCGATCCCAGTCACGATGCGAAGTCGTCCGTTGCCAATGGCCTCTGCGAGAGCGGGATGGTTGAAGTTCCGCTGACGTACGGCCTCGGCGACCGTAGGCAATAGCATGGTCGGATCGCGGTGAGAGCCGAGTGGGAGGTCGATCTGCTCGGCTCCAGGACGGGCAAGCGCGGCCGTGAGCCGTTGGGGCCCGACACCGCTGCGGCCGGGCAGCCTGTCGTAGATCATCTGGTTCGGGTCGCCCAGCAGCAGCAGTCGGTTGCCGACTACCGTGAGCAATTCAAGTAGCTCCCACTGTGCGCTGTCGGTGTCCTGAAACTCGTCGCACACCACCAGTGACCACCGGCGTTTGGCGAGAGCACCTATGCGTGGGAGGCGCAGGATTTTGAGTGCCTCGGGCAGCAGGTCGCTGTAGGACAAAATATCCGGGTCGTCCTCGAACAGTTTGCTTTCGGCATCGCTACGCAATGCCGGGCGTACCCGATGTCCGGCATAGCGGCCGAAGTCGCACAAGAGCTGCCACGCCAATCCGTGAAAGGTCATCACCTCCACTCGGTCGGCGACATCGCGAAGTATGCCTCGGCTTCGGCTGAGGATCTGCGTCACAGCGGTTCGGCTGAAGGTCAAGAACAACACGCGATCCCGCGCGGCACCGGTGGCTGCGATAGCGTCGCGACGGAGTAGGTGTGCGCGAGCAGCTGCGGCGGCGGTGACGGTCTTGCCCGTACCTGCGCCGCCCAGGACTAGCAATGTTGGGGCCTCACTGGCGCACACGTTGCGTTGCTTGCCGATGGGCCGGACTCGTTGCCTTGTGGTCATGCGGTCAACGTCACCGGCCCCGCGGTCGCCGCCCTCGCGAGTTCCACCGCTGTGTCGAGGAATCGGATGGCGATCTTGGGCTTCACGTTCCTAGGTAGCAGGTAGACGTATTGGGCATGCAGGCCGGATTTGTGTAGCGCTTTGGTGATACGCCTTTCTAGCTCGCGGTCTTCCATCTGATCGATGCCGTTCAAGCCTAGTTGCCACTGGTTGTCCAGCTCGTTGAATGCGTCGAGCAAGTTCTGGCGTGGAACACCATGCACTAGGGCGCGCTCGATGGCGAACCGTTCCGGCAGGCGAACGACGTCATCGGCAACCTGTTGTGCCTCGGTGAACGAGGTGTCTGCACCTTGACCGGGCGTGTCGAAGTCGAGCCCGGCAACTACTCGGAAGCCAAGCTGACGCGCCAGCTTGCAGATCTTGACGACTTCGGTATGTCCGTCGCTTTCGACGAACCGCACACCGTATGCGGCTGGTGTAGGTTTGCGGGGGCGTCGTTGGCTGATGGCGGTCAATGCTGCTACGTCGTGTCTGCCCTCAAACACGACGATCGAGCGGCTGCTCATCGCGGGCAGCAGCTGCAGGTGAAGCTGTCGTACCACGCTCAGTTCCCGCTTGTCCGATGGCGGCGCCATCTGGTACGCGGCGCGTTCACCGGTCCTCCTGGACAGCCGCACCATCTCTTCGGGACGAAACGCGCGTGCCGCTTCTGGCCGCCGCGTCGACATCCACAGTTGATCACAGGAGTTACGCAGCTCGCGGGCCAGATGTTCGGCCGCACCGGCGTCGAGCTGGTCACCGAAGTCGTCGCACACCACGAGCGCACCACCTTGGTTCGCCAATACAAGCGCCTCGGCTGTGGCAAGTATCGCGGCGGTGGTAGATCCATGTCTGCGCAGTGGCAGCGCATCTGGTGCTCCGAGACGCAGCGCTGGCTGAAGCGCGCGCAGGAGCCCGGCGACCGAGCCGCCTTCAGCTCTGAAGCTGACGATGTCGGCAACGGGGGTCTGGGTATCGATGTCAAGGGTCCCGCGAACGGGTTTGAAGACCTCTTCTAGCACGGCGCTGATCACCTTGGTGGCGCTGAGGCCATCCGTGGCGTCGTCCACCGCCAAGGAGAGCGCCTGTAACGCGGTGGCCATGTCGTCCCCACCGGACTTCAGCAGGCCACGAAAGGCGCTGGCGGGTCGTAGTGTCAGCGGCTGGCCGGGGGTCAAGAAGATAACTGGGAGCGCGAGGCGGTCCGGGCGACGGGCTCGGTCGTAGCTTCCGTTGTCGGGATCGGAGGTCTTTGGATAGTCAACCCAGTGCTCGCCTATTCCCTCTTCGGGGTTCCAGCGCAACCGGTAACACAACCGCAACACCAGCTCGAAGTGGTCCTCGTCCAACTCGGCTGCGGCGGATGTTTCTACAAGAACGTTTTCATCCGTATCCCATACTTCGAGCCGGCGAAAGAAGTGCTGCTCGAGCGCATCACCAAGTTCTGCGAGCACCACCTCGATCTCGGCGGATCGGATCTCGATCTCAGTATCGCCGTCGTCGGGCTCTTCCTCTCCGTCGGCATCGAGATCATCTAACTCGGTGTCTCCGCCGGACGTGTCTTCGACGGATCCAGCGAGGTACACGTCGAATTCGCCTGGCGGGGTCCGCGTGGAGTCAGGGTCGAGAACACGCCGGAGCGCCTCGACGAGGTCGCTCCTCCCGGCCCTGGGCTCGCCGACGACCAAGGCATGGCGTCCCGGTCGCAACTCCAGGTCCCGCCAGCCTCGAAATGACGAGATACGCAACTGCCTAACGCGCATACCGCATGGTAATTGCAGGTCGCGTGAGCATGCCTCGCACCCAGGCGCTCCGGCGGCGTGTCGCGCCGCCTCCAGACCAGTTGGGCTGTCTAACTGTCCGCAATGACCGAAGTATCCTGCCAGACCGTCCAAACCACCTGGGTCGATCGAAGGAACATCCCGGCTCACTCGCTGCCAACTGGCCAACTGTGCCCAGTCACACGCCTGCCGCAGTTGGCTCTCCTTCCATCTGCAATCCCGCCGAGCTGCAATTTGACGACTGGAAGAATCCTGATTTTCTCCAACCCATCGAGCATTGCTCGATGGGTTCATTTATGCCCACTTGAAGACCGAATGGAGGCTCCCCGAATGGCCAAATCACTGCGCGCGAGAGCGCCGCCAATTCCATTGGGGAATAATGCTAAATAGCGAATCCGAACGGCGCAGATCAGCCAATAGCAACTACAATGTAGACGGGCCGAAACGCGATTCGGCTGACCTGATCGTAATCGTGCCCGATCAACCACCAGCGCTCGAAACGGTTGCAGCCAAGGCGTTACTTCGACTGTTACTCGAAGTGCGCGACAAGCGCAGAAGCCAAAGAAACACCCAAACAAATGGAGCCTGAATGAACACACATCAACTCTTCGGAACATCGCGTTACGCACACTGTTTCGCATTCTACGGTCGAGTCTCTACTGAAGACAACCAAGACCCCGAGTCTTCGTACAACTGGCAATTCATGCTCGCCGAAAAACTCGTCACCCCCGTTGGCGGACGAATAGTCGCTAACTTCTTCGACATCGGCGACAGCCGGTCAATTCCCTGGCCGCGTCGACCCGACGCCACTCGGCTCCTTGCGGCCCTCCGAGACCCCAACCGTGGCTTTGACAATGTGGTCATCGGAGAACCCCACCGCGCCTTCTACGGCAACCAGTACGGCCTCACCATCCCCGTCTTCGCCCACTTCGGCGTCAGACTTTGGGTACCCCAGGTTGGTGGCCCCATCGATCCCGACAACGAAGCCCACGACCTGATCATGTCGGTCTTCGGCGGGATGAGTAAGGGCGAGCGGACTCGGGTGAAGGTACGTGTACATAGCTCCATGGCCGCGCAGGCACAGTTGCAGGGCCGCTACCTCGGTGGGCGACCGCCGTACGGCTACACGCTCAAGGATCTTGGTCCGCACCCGAACCCACAGAAGGCGGCCGACGGCAAGCGGCTCTACGGTCTGACACCAGACCCGGTGACCGCCCCCATCGTGCAGCGCATCTTCCGCGACTTCCTCAACGGCCACGGCATCTTCGCCATTGCCGAAGCCCTGACCCGCGAGGGAATCCTTTCCCCGTC
>NZ_QJUG01000225.1 GCF_003426775.1 Allorhizocola rhizosphaerae
CGGCGCGCACCTTGCGCGGGGCGACCAGCGCGCCCGAGTCGTCGCGGCGGGCGTCGGGCAGCGCCGTGCGCCCGGCCTCGCGCACCTCGCGCGGCCAATGACCGGTGAGCATGAAGTATCCGCACGCCCCCACCGATCGGATGTCGCGCTCAAGCGACGTGGTGGGGTCGACCCGCGCGTCGGCCACGACCACCCGGCCGTCGCCCGCGATCAGGACCGTGCCGGGGTGGATGTTGCCGTGGGCCATGCCGCTCTCGTGCAGCGCCGCCACGGCCGAAGCCACGGCGTGCAGGATGTATGTGCTGCGCTCGGGGTCGAGCGGGCCCTCCTCCGCGACGAGGTCGCGCATGGCGCCGCCGTCTATCCACTCGCGAACGACGAACGCGTGCGTGTCCTGGTCGATCGCGTCGTAGACGCCTATCAGGTTGGGGTGGCTCACCCGGCTCGCGGTGACCGCGGCCTGCAGCATCTCCTCGGCGGGCACGCCACCCGGGTGGCGAAGCACGATGGCCACCGGGCGCTGCAGCACGACGTCGACGCCGCGCCAGACCTGTCGGCCCGCACTGTCGTCGTTGATGTGCCGGTCGAGCCGGTAGCGATCGGCGAGGACGTCGCCGGAGGAAAGAAAAGGCGACGGTCCGACGTGTGTCACCTGTCCCCCTCACCTGCCCAACGACTAGTCGAATGCGCCGTAAGAGACCTTACCCGTCCCGCGCGAATTCGCGAGAACTCATCCAGCTTCGCCTACGCTTCACACATATCAGGCAATTCACCACAATGAGGGGTTCATGCCATGGTGGACGTCGACGCGATCCGAGCCGGCTACACGTTCTCCAGCCCGGGACTCGAGCTTGGTGCCCTGGTCACGGACGGCAAGTCCGATCCGGAGACACCCATCCGGATACCCCTTTCGTTGCTTAACCGACACGGACTTGTTGCGGGCGCGACCGGTACCGGAAAAACAAAAACCCTTCAGGTGATCGCAGAGCAACTCGCAGATCTTGGCGTTCCGGTCTTCCTCGCGGATATCAAGGGTGACCTGAGCGGGATGGCCGCCCCCGGCGAGGACAATGCGAAGATCCGTTCGCGCATGCGGGAAATGGGCCAGGACTGGACCCCGCGGGCCCACCAATGCGAATTCCTCACGCTCGGGGGCAAAGGCACCGGCGTCCCGGTCCGCGCCTCCATCACCGACTTCGGCCCCCTCCTGCTGTCCAAGGTGCTGGACCTGTCCGAGGTCCAGGCATCCTCGCTCAATCTCATCTTCCACTACGCGGATCAAAAAGGTCTGCCTATGGTCGATCTCAAGGATCTGCGCGCGGTGATTCAGTTCCTCACCTCCGACGAGGGCAAGGAGGAATTGCGCACCATCGGCGGGCTGTCCAAGCAAACCGCGGGAGTGCTGCTGCGCAACCTGATCGCCTTCTCCGACGCGGGCGCGGACGCCTTCTTTGGCGAACCCGAATTCGAAATCCCTGATCTGCTCCGCAGCACGGCCGACGGCAAGGGCATCGTCACTCTCCTGGAACTCCCCTCCGTCGTCCAGCAGCCGGCCCTCTTCTCCTCCTTCCTGATGTGGATGCTGTCCGAGCTGTTCGAAACCCTGCCGGAGGTCGGGGACCCGGACAAGCCCAAGCTCGTGTTCTTCTTCGACGAGGCGCACCTGCTGTTCCGCGACGCCTCAAAACCCTTCCTGCAGGCCATCACCCAAACGGTCCGCCTGATCCGCTCCAAGGGCGTGGGCGTGTTTTTCGTGACGCAGACGCCCAAGGATGTCCACCCAGACGTGCTCGCTCAGCTTGGCAACCGGGTCCAGCACGCTCTGCGCGCCTATACGCCCGACGACGCCAAGGCGCTGAAGGCCACCGCATCGACCTTCCCTAAAACCCAATATGATCTTGATGAGGTACTGACGCAGCTCGGCACCGGCGAGGCCGTCATCACCGTGCTCAACGAAAAGGGCGCGCCCACGCCGGTCGCATGGACCCGCCTGCGCGCACCGCAGTCGCTCATGGCCGCCGTCGACCAAACCACCATGTCGGCCATGGCCGCCGCGTCATCGCTTCTTCCCAAATACAGCCAGGTCGTCGACCGCGAGTCCGCGTACGAAATGCTCGCCGCCCGCATCGCTGCCGCCACTGCCCCACCTTCCACCTCGCCGGAGTCGCCTGCACCCGGCCCCAAGCGCTCCACCCGCCGGCCCGAGCGCGAGCCTCAACCCGGCCTCGCCGAACAGATCCTCAAGTCCCGCACCACGAAGAGCATCCTGACCGCAGCCAGCACCCAGCTCATCCGCTCCCTCTTCGGCACCCGCAAGCATTAACCCTCCCTTGTTCCCGTTGATCATGAACTTACGTCCATGCTCGGCGGCGAGGATCTCCAGCGGGAGCCGTGGCAGCCGAACTCGCATAGGCGGGCGTCTGCGACCAAGGCCATCGCAGCCGAACGCACGCAGGGGGAGCCTGGACACTACGGGGGCGCGCCGCCCGGATCTGCGCAGCGCGGACGGCGACCACGAGCGCTGGGTCAACGGACACGAGCGCTGGGTCAACGGAGCAGGGCCAAGGGGCCAACCCGGGCGCGCTGTGACCGCGGTCCGCGGGGTCAGCGGCCGATCTTGCGCCTGACCAGCGCGAGCACGTCTTTGATCTCGCGGGTGCCGAGCGCCAACGCCGCCACCCCGTACACCGCGAAGATCACCACGCCTCCGGTGATCAGTGCGAGCCACGCCTCATTCCGCGTCATCTCTTCACCGGAGCCCAGCAGCTTCAGCACACCAAACCCGGCCGCGGCCGCGATAACCGCCGCAGCCAGCACCCGCGCACTGGTGCCAAGGATCGCCCGCAGCCCGATCCGCCCGATCCGCCGCCGGATCAGCAGGCCCGAAAACAACGCCGCGAACACGAACGACAGTCCATTGCCGACCATCATGCCCACCGCCGTCGCCGACACCGCGAACGCCGCAAACCACGCCAGCTGCACCGACAGCCGCAGCGACACCACCGGCAGGTTGATCAGCGCGGGCGTGCGCGTGTCTTGCAGCGAGTAGTAGGTGAAGTTGAACAGCTGGCTGATCGACATCGGCAGCAGCGTCAGCCCGGCCACCACGAGCACCGTGGCCATGTTGGCTGAGGCAACCCGGTCGAAGACGCCCCGCTCGAACAGCGCGATCGAGATCGGCAGGGCGAGGACCACGTAGCCCACCGCGATCGGCGCGAGCAGCACCGTGGTCATGCGGATGCCCCGGTTGAGGTCGTCGGCGACGTCGCCCGCCCGGCCATCGGCCGCCGCCGAGCTCATGCGCGGCAGCACCGCCGTGATCACCGACACCGCCACGATCCCGTGCGCCATCATCAGCAGCAGGAATGCGTAGCTGTAGATCGCCGTGCCCGCCTCGTCGTCGCCCACCCGGTTGAGCAGATTGAACATCAGCACCAGCGCGAGCTGGTTGACCCCGACGTAGAGGAACATCCATGCGCCGACGCGCCCGAGCTGCCCCAGCCGCAAGCGCCGGAAGTCGGTGCGCCACCGGAACCGGAAGCCCACCTTGCGTAGCGCCGGCAGCAACGCCAGCGCCTGCAGCGTGATGCCCAGCAGCATGCCGCCGCCCAGCACCAGAATCTGGGCGGGCGTCACGTCTTCCGGCGCGATCTCTTCGGTGCCGAGCTCGACCATGTAGTAGACGCCGAGCGCGATCACGACCAGGTTGTTGAGGATTGGCGTCCACATCGGAGCGGCGAAGCTGCCGCGCGAGTTGAGGATGGCGCCGACGATGCCCGACAGCCCGTAGAAGAAGATCGTCGGCAGCATGAGGTAGGACAGTGCCGTGATCACCGAGCGGGTTGCCGCTGTGCCGTCGCTGGCATAGGCATAGGCGAACAGCGGGGCGCAGATCACCGCGAGCACCGTGGCGATGCCGAGCACCACCACGGCCAGCGTCAACAGGCGCTGAGTATAGGCCTCGCCGCGGTCTGCGTCCTGCTTGCGCGCCCGCACCAGCATCGGCACGAGCACGCTGGACATGATGCCGCCGAGCAACAGCTCATAGACCATGCCTGGGAACGCCAGGGCCGTGTTGTAGGCGTTGGCGACCAGGCCACCGCCGAGCGCCGCGGCGAGCACGGCCGTGCGGAGGAATCCCGTGATCCGGCTGACCAGTGATCCGGCCGCCATGATCGCCGAGTTGCGCGCCGCGCCGCCCGAGCCCGCCTCACGCGGCGGAGGTGCGGCATCGACCCGTGGCAGGATCACGGTCGCGTCTGCCGAGTCGGGAGCCGGACGCTCGGGGGAAACCATGCCCTGCAGACTAGTCCCTGGGTCCGACGGAACGCCCGACCCACTCCAGGGCTAACCTTGACTCCCGATGTCTTCCTCACGTCTTAGCCACGCCCAGCGCAACGCGGTGGCAGAACTGTTGCGGGTCTCCCCGATCGCCGACGAGCTCGGCCGCCGTTTTCAGGCCGCCGGGCACCAGCTGCACCTCGTCGGCGGTTCCGTGCGCGACGCGCTGCTCGGCCGGCTCGGCGACGATCTCGACTTCTGCACCGATGCTCACCCCGATCAGACGCTTGCCGTGCTCAAGGGGTGGGCGGAGGCGACCTGGGAGACGGGCCGCGAGTTCGGCACGATCGGCGCCCAGAAAAAGGGCCTGCGCCTGGAGATCACGACCTATCGGGCCGAGGTCTACGACGGGGTGACGCGCAACCCCGACGTGCGCTACGGCACAAGCCTGCACGAAGATCTGATGCGCCGCGATTTCACGGTGAACGCGATGGCGGTCAGCGTGCCGGAGCACCGATTCGAGGACCCGTTCGGCGGGCTCGACGATCTGGCCGCGCGCCTTATCCGTACCCCCTCATCACCGTCTTCATCTTTTGGGGACGATCCGTTGCGGATGCTTCGCGCCGCCCGGTTCGCCGCCCAGCTCCGCTTCACGGTGGACCCCTCCGTGCTGGTCGCCATGATCGAGATGGCAGCGGACCTCAACCGGATCACCGCCGAGCGGATTCGCGACGAGTTCTCCAAGCTCATGCTCGGCGTCGACCCGGTGACGGGCCTGCGCCTGCTGGTCGACACGGGCCTTGCCCAGCATTTCCTCCCCGAACTGGTCGGGCTGAAGCTGGAGATCGACGAGCATGCACAGCACAAGGACGTCTACGAGCACACGCTCAAGGTCGTCAGCAACGCGGCCACCTTCGACACGGCCGACGGCGGGCCTGACCTGGTGCTGCGCCTGGCCGCCCTGCTGCATGACATCGGCAAGCCCGCCACCAAGGCGGTCGGCCCGGACGGTGGCGTGAGCTTCCACCACCACGAGCTCGTCGGCGCGCGCATGGCCAAGGCGAGATTGCGGGCCATGAGATATCCCAAGGAAATCATCGCCGCCGTCGCCAGCCTTGTGGCTCTCCATCTGCGTTTTTATGGGTACGGGAGGGGCGAGTGGACCGATTCGGCCGTGCGCCGCTACGTGACCGATGCCGGTGATCAGTTGGCGCGCCTGCACAAGCTGACCCGCTCCGACTGCACCACCCGCAACAAGCGCAAGGCTGCGCAGCTCGCGGCCGATTACGACGCGCTGGAGCGCCGCATCGCCGCGATCGAGGCCGCCGAGGACCTGGCCCGCGTTCGCCCCGACCTCGATGGCAACGCGATCATGGAGCTGCTCGGTGTCCCGCCGGGCCCGCTCGTTGGCAAGGCCTGGCGGCACCTCAAGGAGCTGCGCCTGGAGCGCGGCCCGCTCAGCCACGACGAGGCGGTCGAGGAGCTGCGCCGCTGGGCAGCCGAGCAGGGGCTGTAGCCGGGTCGGCCGCTCAGCCCACAAGGCGGTCGAGGAGCTGCGCCGCTGGGCAGCCGAGCAGGGGCTGTAGCCGGGCCGGTCTAGAGGCTCGCCTCGGCGGGCTGCCGAGGCCGGCGCACCGACCGCACACCGAACCACAACGCCAGCAGGATGAAGCCGACCGCGACGCACACCAGCCCGGCCACCGACCGGCCGTTGGGCGGCAGCATGGTCGCGGCGATGAACAGGCCGCCCACGAAGGCCATGTTGAACGCGGTGTCGTTCACGCTGAAGATCCGGCCGCGGTAGATGTCGTCGCATTCGTGCTGGATGGTCGCGTCCACGATGATCTTCATGCTCTGCGATGCGACGTTGACCAGGAACGCGGCGACCAGGAGAAGGAATCGGTTGAACGGCAGCCCGAAGATGAGCACCACGACGCCGACCCCGGCCACCAGGCCGACCAGCCACCGGTGGGTCCCCAGGTGCCGCACCGCAACCGGGGTGACCACGGCCGCCAGCGCCGCTCCGGCCGCGCCCGCGATCACGACCATGCCGAGATCACGCAGCGACTGCTGGGCCTGCCCCCCGCCGAAGTAGCGGCTGTAGAGCAGGAGCGTGGCGAGCGTGAGCACGCCATATAGACATCGGTAAATTGCCTGCAGTGCCATCGCCCGCCCGGCGGTGCGCCTGCCCGCCAGGTGCCGCGCGCCCTCGATCATGCCCCTTGCCACCTCGTAGAGCGCGCGCCCGAGCTTGCCCGTGTGCCGCTCGTGCGCCAGCGGGCCGAGTGCGCCCGGCCGGAACAGCGCCCGCGCGAGCAGGCCGGACACCAGGTAGCCCAGCGAGGCGGTCACCGCGATCGCCCCGTATCCGTGCGAGTCCACCGCAACGAGCTTGAGCGCGATCACCGCCGCCGCGCTGAACAGCCCGATCGAGTAGCAGATCGTGCCCATGGTCGCGGCCAGCGCATTCGCCGGGACCAGCTTCTCGTCGTCCACCACGCGCGGCAGCGCCGCCGAGAGCCCGGCCAGGAAGAACCGGTTGATCGCGATCACAATGAGCGCGCTGATCGCGAACAGGATGCCGTTGGCCCCCGACCACAGCAGCGCGGCGGCGGGCAACACCATCAACGCGCGCAGCAGGTTGGCCACAGACAGCGACAGACGCCGATCCCACCGGTCGAGCAGCACGCCCACATACGGCCCCATCACCGAGTAGGGCAGCAGCAGGATGGCGAACCCGGCGGCGATGGCCACCGGGCTGTTTTGCTGATTGGGGTTGAACAGGATCGAGCCCGCGAGCCCGGCCTGAAACCAGCCATCCGCGATCTGGCTGGTGAGCCGCACTCCAAGCAGCCTGCGAAACCCGGAGCCCGCAAGGATTGCCCGGGAGTTAGGCGCTTGCGCGATCAGGGTCTGTGGCACCCACCCACCCTACGTCGCCGAGACGGGCGGAGGGGATGCGACCGATGGCCGCATCCCCAACAACGCACGACTATTTCTCAGTCTGTGTTCCTGCCGGGTTGGCTTCTTCAGGCGAAGCCGTGATCTTGCGCGGCTGAGACCGGCGCGGAACGTCCGAGCTCGGCCGCTGCTGAGCCTGCTGCGCGCCGTTGCCGAGGCTGCCGGCCAGCCGGCTCAGCAGGTCGGGCAGGTCGATGCCGGTCAGATCGGTACCCAGCTGCAGCCCCTGGGCCACGTTGCTGGCCACCGACTTGGTCAGCGAACTCGCGCCGTCGGTAGAGATCACCGTCATCTTGTCGATCGCGCGCATCGGGTCGGACGCCGCCGCAACCACCTGCGGCAGCACGCGGACCAGCAGGTCGAGCACCGCCGCCTCGTTGAATTGGGCGAACGCCAGCGCCTTGGCCTGCAGCGCCTCCGCCTCGGACTGTCCTTTGGCGAGTATCGCGGCCGCCTCCGCGTGCCCTTCGCGCTCGATGGCCTCGGCGATGGCGGTCCTGCGCCGCTGCTCGGCCTCGCCCTCCTTGGCCCCTTCGATCGCGTTGGCCTCGGCAAGCGCGGCACGCCGGGCCCGCTCGCCCTCACCGGTGAGCCGGGCCCGTTCGGCCTCGGCCTGCGCGGCCGCGATGGCCGCCTGCCGCCGCGCGTCGGCCTCAAGCACGGTCGCGTTGCGGGACGCCTCGGCCTCCTGCTCGACCTTGTAGCGCGCCGCGTCGGCCGGCTTGCGAACCTCGGTGTCGAGCTGGCGCTCCTTGAGCTCGGCGTTGCGCTCGGCCACCTTCTGCTGCTCGGAGAGGATCGCCTGCTGGCGCTCGGCCTCGGCGAGCGGTCCGGCCGCAGCGGACTTGGCCTTCGCGGCGTCGATCTCGGCCTGGATCTCGGCCTTCTTCAGTTCGAGCGTGCGCTGTGCGACCGCGATGGCCTCCTCGGCGAGGAGCCGTTCCTGCTCGGCCTGCTGGCGGGCGCGGGCCTCGGCGATGGCCGCGTCTTTGAGCACGCGTGCCGCCTCGGGCCGGCCGAGGTCGGCCAGATATGAGCCCTCGGCAACGATGTCTTGCAGCTGGAACGTGTCGAGCACCAGACCCTGGTTGGTCATCGAGTGCTCGGCCTCCTCGGCCACGTTGCTTGCGAATGCCGCCCGGTCCCGGATGATCTCCTCGATGGTGAGCCGGCCGACGATCGAGCGCAGCGATCCGGCGAGCACCTCCCGGGTGAAGTCTTCGATCGCGTTCTGCTGGTGCAGGAACCGCTGCGCCGCGGCGCGGATCGCGTCTTCGGTGCCGCCGACCTTGACGATGGCCACGCCCTGCAGGTTGGCCCGGATGCCCTGCTTGCTGACCGCACCCGTGATCTCCACATGGATGCTGCGGCTGGACAGGCCCATGACCTGGAGCTTCTGCACGACCGGCAGCACGAACACCGACGCACCCATGACGACCTTCTGCCCGGACAGGTCATGCGAGCGCACACCTTGCGCGTTGGTGCTGCTTTTGCCCTTGCGGCCGGTGACGATGAAGGCCTCATTGGGCCCGGCGACCTTGATCCGCGACACCACGAACAGGATCAGGAGCAGGACGATGAGCGCGCCCCCCGCCCCCGCGATGATGAGGGGTTCCAACTTCTTTATTCCTCCATGACTAGGACGTTGGTTTCGCTGAGCGCCTGGGTGACGACCACCGAGGCGCCGAGCGCGATGGGCTTGCCCGCCCGGGCGTAGAGCTTCATCGGCTGGCCACCGATGCGCACCCGGACCTCGCCGTACCCGCCGGCCGGGATCGGTGTCACCACGACTCCTTTGGTGCCAACGAGATCCCCGGCCGTCGGCGTGGCGTCGGTCGGCATGTCCTGCATGCGTGCCACCAGCCGGGTGGCCAGGAACGAGACCGGGACGGCGATGATGACGCCGACGCCGAGTGAGCCGTACGGGCCGATCTCGTCGCCGATCAGCTCGTGCACCGCGGCCGCGCCGAAGCCGAGACCACCGGCGAAGCCGGCCGCGGCCTCGACGGAGAACAGGCCGTCGCCGAAGTCGAAGAAGGTACCCCCGAAGACCGCCAGCAGTGCGATGAGCACGCCGACGGCGCCGATGACGAGGAAGATTGTGGTAGCCAGGCTCACGCCGACAACGTACTGGCCCCACGCAAGGCAGGAGCGCTGAACCTCAGTCCACAAGCCAGGCGATGATGCGCAGCACGCCGATCCCGGCCAGCGCGGTCACCATGACCAAAACGACGGCCGTGAACAGGCACGGCCAGGTTGCGCTTCGGGTCTTGGTGGGTGCTCGATAGGTGCCCACCCACTGGGTCGGTGGCCCGGATTGTTGTGCCTCGTCGGCCAGTTGGACGAGCCGTTCGGTCGCCTCCTCGGGCAGGCCGGTCGGATCGCCGTTGAACTGCAGCAGTCGCAGCCGCTGCCACGGGTCAGGATTGGCCTTGGCGAACGCGGTGAGCTCGCTGGCGCGCACGTCGGCGGTGAGAAAGCCCCACCGCCCGGCCTCGACGGGGTTGCCCGTCTGCCGGTAGACGGCCGCCAGCAACGATCGCACTTCGACATCATCGGAGAGCGTGGCCAGCAGCGTACGCAGTCTCTGAATCGCCATATGGGTATGCCCGGCCGCCAGATCGGCGCGCACGCGGGCTAATACGTCCGCTTTCGCCACGTGACGATCCTCAGGGAGGAATGAGCGGAAGTAAACCCATCATTTGGCACGATTCTTAACGGACCAACTGCTCCACAACGGCGTAGAGCCCGATGGCCGCCAGTCCACACAGGACGGCCGCGGCGGACAGGCGCATCCAGTTGAGCCGGATCGACAGGCGCATCCGCTGGGCCTGCGCGGCGATGGTCCTGGGTGGAGGCAGCTCCGCGAGTCGGCGGCGCACGAAATCGGTTGGCGGCAGGGCGTTTGCCGGCCAGCGCAGCGCCGCGCGGCGGCCGGCGGGGGACGGATAGGCACGCTCGAAGGCGAGGATCTCGACCGGGTCGGCAGCCTCGTCCAGATAGGACCAACGGCCGGCCTCGACCAGGTCACCGGTCTGTCTATACACCTCAGCGAGCTGACGGCGCAGATCCAGATCGGTGGGATGTGCCGCGATCAAACTATGTAACCGCTGTTTAGCCGGGTGTGTGTGACCTTTTGCCAGGTCATTCGCCACCCGGTCCATGAGGTTCGACTTCGCCATGGACACACTATGCCCTGGATCCATTGATCAGATCCAGGGCACAGGTAGCGATCAGTAATGCTGAGGTCACCCCTCAGCGATCCACGTCGCCCTTCATGAAGGCCTCGACGGCCTCGTGGGCGTCATGGTCGGAGTACTGCACAGGCGGCGATTTCATGAAGTAACTGGATGCGGACAGTAGCGGGCCGCCGATCTTGCGGTCGAGACCGATCTTCGCCGCGCGGATTGCGTCGATAATCACACCGGCGGAGTTGGGCGAATCCCACACTTCGAGCTTCAGCTCGGCGTTGAGCGGCACATCGCCGAACGCGCGCCCCTCCAGGCGGATGTAGGCCCACTTGCGATCGTCGAGCCATGGCACGTGGTCGGACGGTCCGATGTGGACATCGCCCTTGCCCACCTCATGCGGGATCTGCGAGGTCACCGACTGGGTCTTCGAGATCTTCTTCGAGACGAGCCGGCTGCGCTCCAGCATGTTCATGAAGTCCATGTTGCCGCCGAAGTTCAGCTGGTAGGTGCGCATCAGCTCGACGCCGCGGTCCTCGAACAGCTTGGCCAGCGTGCGGTGCACGATGGTCGCCCCGACCTGGCTCTTGATGTCGTCGCCGACGATCGGCAGGCCCGCGTCCTCGAACTTGCGGGCCCACTCGGGGTCGGAGGCGATGAACACCGGCAGCGCGTTGACGAACGCGCAGCCCGCGTCGATGGCCGCCTGAGCGTAGAACTTGTCGGCCTGGTCCGAGCCGACCGGTAGATAGGAGACGACAACATCGACCTGGGCGTCTTTAAGAACCTTGACGACATCAGCCGGTACCTCGTCGGACTCCTCGATGATCTCGGCGTAGTACTGCCCGATGCCGTCCAGGGTCGGCCCGCGCTGCACGGTCACGCCCAGCGGCGGCACGTCGCACAGCTTGATGGTGTTGTTTTCGCTCGCCACGATCGCCTCGGCGAGATCCCGCCCGACCTTCTTGGCGTCGACGTCGAAGGCCGCGACGAACTCCACGTCGCGGACGTGGTAACCGCCGAAGTCGACGTGCATCAGGCCCGGCACACGCTGCGACGGGTCGGCGTCGCGGTAGTAGTGGACGCCCTGGATAAGCGACGACGCACAGTTTCCTACGCCGACAATGGCGACACGGACGGATCCCATCGCTTGTGCCTCCCTAACCTTCCTTGTTGTTTTTACGCTCGTTGGCGATCAGTTCCTCGAGCCAGCGCACCTCGCGGTCGGCGGCCTCAAGACCGTGTTTTTGCAGCTCGAGAGTGTAGGCATCGAGCCGCTCGGCGGCCCGCGCGAGCACCTCGCGGAAGCCCTCACGCCGCTCCTCGATCTTGCGGCGGCGACCCTCGAGGATGCGCAGCCGCACGTCGACCGCTGTGCGGGCGAAGAAGGCGAAGTGGACCCCGAACGCCGAGTCCTCGTAGGCCTCGGGTCCGACCCGGTCCAGCAGATCTTGGAAGCGTTCCTTGCCCTCTGCGGTGATTTTGTACACCACCCGGCCGCGGCGGCTGGTCAGCGGCGGCACCGCGGCGTCGTCGGCCGGGGTCTCCCCCGCCTCGGTGATCCAGCCGGCGGTTTGGAGCCGGCGCAGCGTCGGGTAAAGCGAGCCGTAGCTGATCGCGGCCTTGATCGCACCGAGCTTCACGGCGAGCTGTTTGCGCAGCTCATAGCCGTGCATCGGGGACTCGTGCAGCAGGCCGAGGATCGCCAGGTCAAGCATGAGTCACCTCCGATGGGTCGGGCCGATGTATCGGACCGATACATCGCTAGGTTAGAACGCCGCTCGAGTGTTGCGCAATGGATCGGCCGCATACAGAGCGTGAGCGTGGTCGCAGTCTTGAGCCGGAGCGGTTACCCTGCAATCCATGTGCGCGCAACGGCGGACCGTCGACTATTCCCTGCAGCGACGGGCTTTGCTGCGCGAGTTTTACGCCGGACGGGTCGACCGGCAGGAGGTGTGCGACGCCTCGCCCTACCTCAAGAGCGCGGCCCGATTTCACGGCGAGACCACCGAGCAGCGCTGCCCGATCTGCAGGCGCGAGTTCGTCATGCACGTGCACTACATCTATGGTGATCAGCTAAAGCACTCGGCTGGCCAGGCGCGCAGGCGCGCAGAGCTGGCGGTGCTGGCCGATACGTTCGGGGAGTTCCAGGTGTTCGTGGTCGAGGTGTGCCGACGCTGCGACTGGAATCATCTCGTCGAGCAGTATCTTTACGAGCGATCTTCCGGCCAGCGCCGCAGCTCCACGTCCGAAAAGACAGCCCCGACCGGAACGGTGTGAACCACATGAGTTCGTACGGCGACCCCCACGCCGATGATTATGAGCCTTATCGGTACCAGTACCAGGCGCCTCAGCCGGACAACGGCGGATACCCAGACTCCGATGCCGGTCCCGGCTACGGCTCGGGCTACGACCACGGCGCAGGTTACGACCAGGGCTACTACTCGCCGTCGCCCTCACCAACACCCGCGCCCACGTCACCGGCCTCAGGCCGGGCGAGCGTGCCGGTAGCCTCGGGCCGCGCCAGTGTGTCGGGCGCGCCGTCGGGTCGGGCGAGCGTTCCGTCGCCGACCGCGGGTCGTGCCTCCGTGCGCCCCGCCGCACTGCCCGACGTCGCGGGCGAAGGCCGTGGCGATGGTCGCGGCGAGCGTCCGGCGAAGAAGGGCACGAGCAAGAAGCGGCGCACCGCCCGCTGGCAGAAGCTGGTGATCGCCGGCATCGGCGTGTTCATCCTCCTCACCGGTGGCGGCCTGATCGGCGGCAGCTACCTCTACGACACCGTGCCGCGGCCCAGTGCGCTCACGCTCAAGAACAGCACCGAGGTCTTCACCCACAACGGCCAGCAGATCGCCAAGCTGGGTTCCGAGCACCGCAGCGAGATCGCGATGTCCCAGCTGGACAAGAAGATCAGGGACGCGCTGATCGCGGGTGAGGACAAGAACTTCTACAACCACCACGGGGTGGACCTGTGGGGCATCGCGCGTGCCGCGTGGAACAACCTGACCGGTGGCGAGACGCAGGGCGCCTCGACGATCACCCAGCAGTACGCGCGGCAGGC
>NZ_QJUG01000226.1 GCF_003426775.1 Allorhizocola rhizosphaerae
CCGGGCGCCGGTGACGGGTGGGTTGCGGGCGGAAGGACTGTGGGTGCTGGCGTCGGGAGGACTGGGGGAGGGAGGGCGGTGGGGAGGCCGGGGAGGAGTGGGGGCTCCCAGAGGGCGAAGGTGGTGGCGCCGCGCGGGGCGGTGTCTTCGGTGACGGCGATGACGGGGCGGCCGATGAGTTTGGTGGCGGAGGTTGCGGGATCGCCGGAGGTGGCGGAGGCGAGGAGGAAGACGGGGCGATCGGCGGTGAGGCGGCGCAGGCGGCGCAGGACATGTGCTACATGGGCGCCGAAGACGCCGCGGTAGCTGTGGCACTCGTCGACGACAACGTAGTGGACATGGCGCAAAAAGGGTGACCAACGTTCGTGTTGCGGCAGGAGCGAATGGTGCAGCAGATCCGGGTTGGTGAGCACGAAGTTGGCGTGCTGGCGGACCCATTCGCGCTGCTCCCGACCGGTGTCACCGTCCAGTGTGGCCGGTCGCACGCCCGGCACGTTCAGCGCCACCAGCGTGCGCTGCTGGTCGGCCGCGAGGGCCTTGGTCGGCGCGAGATAGAGCACGCGCGCCCGCGGGGACGTCAGCAGTGCGCTCAGCGTGGGCAGTTGGTAGGCCAGCGATTTGCCCGAACCGGTGCCCGTGGCGATGACGACGTCGTGCCCGTCGTGGGCCAGCGATGCCGCCGACACCTGGTGCCGCCAGGGCGCCTTGATGCCCGCCGAGGCGAACGCCGCGACGACCGGCGCAGCCGCCCAGTCGGGCCAATCGTCGACCGCCCCGGGCCGGGCCGGGAACACCTCGACGTGCGTCACCTGGTCGCGCCGCAGCCAGTCGGGGAGCCGATCCACGCCCAGCAGGCTAACCCTTCGTACAGGTGTATGGACAACACCCCAGGTGACGACGGCGATCCGAAATCTCGA
The DNA here is from genome assembly GCF_003426775.1 of Allorhizocola rhizosphaerae. GTDB lineage: Bacteria > Actinomycetota > Actinomycetes > Mycobacteriales > Micromonosporaceae > Allorhizocola > Allorhizocola rhizosphaerae. Next base: position 918 of record NZ_QJUG01000226.1, read on the forward strand.
AGGTACCGTTACGATGTGCCGATGGAGCTGTCGTTGGCTACCAGGGTCGTCTCGGCGCACACCGTCCTCGAGGTCGGTGGCGAGGTGGACGTGTACACCGCGCCCAAGCTGCGAGAACGAATCACGGAGCTGCTCGACGGCGGCATCGGAGCGGTCGTGGTCGACCTTGGAAAAGTTGAGTTCATGGATTCGACCGGGCTTGGTGTCCTGGTCGGGGGCTATCGCAAGTCCCGCACGGTCGGGGCGAGCTTCGGCGTGGTGTGCGGCAAGGAGTCGCTGCTGAAGATCTTCCGGATCACGGGGCTGGATCAGGTACTCCCCCTTTATCAATCCATCGACGCGGCGACGACTGCGTGAAATGGCCACCGTCCGCCTGGAGTTCTCGCCTGAGCCAGCCCATGTCCGCACGGTCCGCCTCGTCGGGGTAGCCGTCGCCCGCCGGGCCGGAGTGGCCGACGATCAGCTCGACGAGGTCAGGCTGGCGATCGGTGAGGCGTGCGCGCGGGCTGTGGCCCGGCATCAGCGCCTGGGCATCCGGGACTCGGTGGAGGTCGCGTTCAGCGACGGCGACCGCTACCTGGTGAAGGTGGTCGACCGGGCCGCGGACGCCGAGCAGATCGACGGCGACGAGCAACTGACCATCGACGTGAGCGCGACGCTGCTGCAGGGGCTGGTGAAGGACCTGCACATGGCCCCGCTGGCGAGCGGCCCCGGCACCGAGGTGCGCATGGGCTGGCCAGTGCGCCGCAGAAGCCGCTGAGACTTGCCCAAACACTTGAGTGTGTGGTTGCCACTCGGCGGGTATGCGGCCTTGCGGTGCCCGAGGCCTGGCCGGACGGGATGATCAATAGATGCCGGTGAGCGACGACGGAAAGCTGCCGAGCCTATCGCACAAACAAGCGGGCGCGCAGCGGCAAAGATCACCGCGACACAGCCCTACCTGGGTGTGACCTCCCCCACGTGCGGGGATTAGAGTGCACGGGTCGTTTCAACTACGTAAACCCCGCCAGCTGCAACAAGGCGGGACATCAAGTGGAGGACAAGGATGTCCGGGTTTCACCAACTCGCCGCGCAAGGCGATGCGGTGCCCATTTCCAGCGAAAACGTGACCTATGTAGTGGTCGCGGCCGTGATCGCACTCGTGGCGCTTGGCTTCGCAGCCGCCCTTGTGCGCGCGGTACTGGCAACTGGTAAGGGCACCACCAAGATGCAAGAGATCGCCGGGGCCGTTCAGGAAGGGGCCTCCGCGTACCTCTTCCGGCAGTTCAAGACGCTCGGCGTCTTCGTCGTCCTCGCGGTCATTCTGCTTTTCCTTCTGCCCCTGCACGCCACCGACAATGAGACCGCGGTGAGGATCGGCCGTTCGGCCTTCTTCGTGGTGGGTGCGGTCTTCAGCGCCTTCATCGGTGGTGCCGGCATGGCCCTGGCCACGCGCGCGAACCTGCGCGTAGCCGCGGCCGCCCGGGCCAAGGAGGGCGGCCGCGAGCAAGCCATGTCCATCGCCTTCCGCACCGGTGGTGTGGTCGGCTTCATGACGGTCGGCCTTGGACTGTTCGGCGCGGCGATCGTCGTGCTGCTGTACAAGAGCGACGCACCGACCGTGCTTGAGGGCTTCGGCTTCGGCGCGGCCCTGCTGGCGATGTTCATGCGTGTGGGCGGCGGCATCTTCACCAAGGCCGCCGACGTGGGCGCAGACCTGGTGGGCAAGGTCGAGCAGGGCATTCCCGAGGACGACCCGCGCAACGCCGCGACGATCGCCGACAACGTGGGCGACAACGTCGGTGACTGTGCCGGGATGGCCGCTGACCTGTTTGAGTCCTACGCCGTGACGCTCGTGGCCGCGCTCATCCTGGGCAAGGCCGCCTTCGGCGAGAAGGGCCTGGTCTTCCCGCTGATCATCTCGGCTATTGGGGTGTTCATCGCGATCGCCGGCGTGTTCCTGACCCGCCTGCGCAAGTCCGACCGCAGCGGCATGACCGCGATCAACCGCGCGTTCTACGCCTCTGCCGGGATCTCCGCCATCGTCGTGGCCGCCGCCAGTTTCTGGTACCTGCCCTCGAACTTCGATGCGCTGGGCAAGCCCGATATCGACGGCAACCCGCAGGTGATCGCCATCGGGGCGGTCATCATCGGCATCATCCTCGCCGCCGCGATCCAGGCACTGACCGGCTACTTCACCGAGTCGAACCGCCGCCCGGTGCGGGACATCGGCAAGACGTCGGAGACCGGCCCGGCGACCGTCATCCTGTCGGGCATCAGCGTCGGCCTGGAGTCGGCCGTGTACTCCGCGCTGCTCATCGGCGCGGGCGTGTACGGAGCGTTCCTGCTCGGCGGGGGCAACATCACACTGTCGCTGTTCGCGGTGGCTCTGGCCGGCACGGGCCTGCTCACCACGGTGGGCGTGATCGTGGCGATGGACACGTTCGGCCCGATCTCCGACAACGCGCAGGGCATCGCCGAGATGTCCGGCGACATCGACAAGCAGGGGGCCCGCACGCTCACCGAGCTCGACGCCGTCGGCAACACGACCAAGGCGATCACCAAGGGCATCGCGATCGCGACCGCCGTCCTGGCCGCGACCGCGCTCTTCGGGTCCTATATGGACACGCTCAGCGCCTCGCTCATCACGGCAGGCGAGACCACGGCCGGGTTCGTCGACAGCCTGATGAACGTCGCCAACCCGCGCAACCTGGTCGGCCTGCTGATCGGTGTCTCGGTCGTGTTCCTGTTCTCGGGTCTGGCCATCAACGCCGTGTCCCGCAGTGCGGGCGCGGTCGTGCACGAGGTGCGGCGCCAGTTCCGGGAGCTGCCCGGCATCATGGACGGCACGCAGCGTCCGGAGTACGGCAAGGTCGTGGACATCTGCACGCGCGACGCACAGCGTGAGCTGATCACCCCGGGCCTGCTGGCTGTTCTGGCCCCGGTCGCGGTGGGCTTCGGCCTCGGCCCGGGTGCGCTGGCGGCCTACCTGGCGGGTGCGATCGGCGCCGGTACCCTCATGGCGGTTTTCTTGGCCAACTCGGGCGGCGCCTGGGACAACGCCAAGAAGATGGTCGAGGACGGCGCGCACGGCGGCAAGGGTTCGCCCGCGCACGCCGCGACCGTCATCGGCGACACGGTCGGCGACCCGTTCAAGGACACCGCCGGTCCGGCCATCAACCCGTTGATCAAGGTGATGAACCTGGTGTCACTGCTGATCGCCCCGGCCGTGGTGGCCTGGACCTACGGCACGGACGCCAACACCGGCCTGCGGGTCACGGTCGCGCTCGTCGCGGCCGCGATCATCGTGGCGGCGGTGGTGTTCAGCAAGCGCAAGCCGATCACCGTCTCCGCGCACGACGAGACCCCGTCGCAGCCCGCCAGCCGGGAAAAGGTTAGGGCGTAACGGATTATCACTAACGCAGGGCCGGGGCGAACCTCTAGGCTGCCTTCATGCGAAGGCCCCTGATCGCTCTGGCCCTGCTTGCTGTCCTGGCAGTGACAGGGGGTCTGGCAGGGTGTTCGAGCGGGCCACCCCCACGCGCCTGGGCGGCCAGCGTCTGCGAGGCGCTGACCCCGTGGCGGGCCGAAATCGACACTCTCACCACCCGCGCGCAGGAGCAGACGCCGCACGCGGCAACGCCCGAGCAGGCCAAGGACAATTTGGTGCACATGCTCGAAGGCGCGCGGGACGCGAGCGAGCGGGCCCGCGGCAGGGTGGAGGCGGCCGGCGTGCCCGAGGTGGAGGGCGGGCAGGCGGTGGCGGCGGGCATGGTGGATTCGCTGCGCAAGGTGCGTGACGCCTATGCCAAGGCGCGCGTCACCGTGGATGGGCTGCCCACGACCGATCCGCCCAAGTTTTACGACGGTGTGGAAGCGGCGATGAAGACACTGCAGCAGGAGTACGCTGCGAGCTCGCTCGACACGAGCAACCTGCACTCGCCCGAGCTGCAGAAAGCCTTCGCCGAAGTACCAGAATGCATCTCATGAAGCCGAAGTGCCGGGGACGCGTCTCATGACGCCGAGAAGCTGGGGACGCGTCTCATGACGCCGAAGTGCCGCGGACGCATCTCATGACGCCGAAGTCCCGGGAAGCCATCCCATGACCGATCGGCAGTTGGTCATCTTCTCGGCTTTCTCGGCCCGGCCGTCCATTGTGGACCTAGTGGGGCTGCTGATGTGTGACGCCGAGGTGACCAGCATGGGCGGCACGGCCCGGGTGTCGGTCGTGGTCCCCGACGCCTGGCGGGTGCACTGCCTGGCCGCCGAGTTCATGGCGCGGCGGCTCAGCTACGGCTGGAAGGAGCATCCGGGTGGCGGGTTCTGGGTGCGCACCTCCTATTCCGCGGCCCTCAAGACGCTCACCACGCCCTCCTTTTTGGACGGGCATCGGCTGCGCCTGTGGTACATAGCGGCGGGCACGATCGAGGAGGGCGCGGTGATCCTGCGGCTGAGCAACAACCAGGCGCTGGCTCGCCCGGCGCTGGCACCGTTGGGTCTGGACGGCACGATCGAGCGTGGCCCCGCCATCCGCATCGAGGGCGCGGGCAAGATTGCCCGCCTGGCCGACCTGATCGGCGAGCGCCCGTCGGCGGCCCCGGCAACAGCGTGGCCGGGTCAGACCGATGCATGAGTTGTCAGACGACCGGCTGGCGGCCGCCGGTGTGCGGCTGTGGCTGGTGCACGACAGCAACAAGCCACGCAAGCTGAAGTACAACCTGATCGCGGCGCGCGAGCAGGGGCATCACACGTTGCTCACGTTCGGTGGGGCCTATTCCAACCATTTGCGGGCCGTGGCGGATGCCGGCCGGGAGCACGGATTCCAGACCATCGGCATCGTGCGCGGGGAGCAGACACTCCCGCTCAACGAGTCCCTCGCCCATTGCGTGGCACAGGGCATGCGATTGTCCTATCTAGACCGTTCGTCGTATCGCCGGTGGCGCCTGCACATCGGCGATCTGCGCCGCCGGTTCGGTGAGTTCTTCCTGATCCCGGAGGGCGGCAGCAATGCGCTGGCCGCGCTGGGCTGCTCCGAGATCGCGTCAGGCATCGACGCGCGCTACGACCTGATCTGCTGCCCGGTCGGCACCGGTGGCACGCTCGCCGGCCTGGCCGCCGGACTGCCGTCGGGCACCGCGGCACTGGGCTTTTCGGTGCTCAAGGGTGGCGACTTCCTCGCCGAGGAGGTCGCGCAGCTGCAGCGGGAGGCGTTCGGCAGGGTCTCGCCCAACTGGCAGATCGAGCTCGGCTTCCACTGCGGCGGCTATGCCCGGCGCAACGCCGAACTCGACGACTTCCTGGCCGATTTCCATGCGCGCCATGGCATCGAGCTCGACTGGGTGTACGTGGGCAAGATGATGCTGGGCATCTTCGCCCTGGCCGCGCGCGGCCGACTGCCATCCCGTGTGGTGGCATTGATCACCACCTAATCGCGTCGATCATGAACTTATGTCCATTCTCGACGGCGGGTGGCTTCCGAAACTTCATGATCGCCGCCCTGGGTGCCGCGTGGGTTGACCATGAAGTTATTGCGGCGCGCACCGTCGAACATGGACGTAAGTTCATGATCAGCGGGCGCGGGTGGCGGATCCGGGCGGCCAAGACGCAAGTCCGTGTCGATGTCGTCGCGCTCGCATCGGCCGATCACGGGGCGAAACGCAGGGTCGTGACCGTGGGTGAGGCAAAGTGGGGCGACAAAGTCAGGCCCCACCACGTCAAGCGGCTGCGCCGCGCTGTTGAGCTGCTCAGTGACCGCGGCTACGACGTGTCCGGCACCAAGATCCTGTGCTTCGGCGGCTCCGGGTTCGATCGCGAGGTCACCAAGTCGTCCGGCGCCCTGTCGGTGAGCCTCGATGACCTGGTTGCCGGGTGGATTTCGGGTGCTTTGCCCGCCGGGCAGAGCGCGCGGGGGAGCGGTACCGTCCCAATTTGATCTTTTGATCTTCTCCGGCGATGTATCGTGCAGAGCGATCGATGGGGTCAGGAGCGTGGCGGGGAGGTTAGGCGTTACCGTTTACGTTCTGCCCAGTTCCCATAAAAACACGCACCGCGGAGAGTGAACGTGCCGACAGCAGCCAAGAACCGGCTGGTCATCGTCGAATCGCCGGCGAAGGCCAAGACGATCTCGGGCTACCTCGGGCCAGGCTACGTCGTCGAAGCGAGCTTTGGCCACATTCGCGACCTGCCCGCCGGTGCGAAGCAGATGCCGGAGAAGTACAAGAAGGAACCGTGGGCCTACCTGGGCGTCGATGTCGAGCACGGGTTCGCGCCGGTGTACATAGTCAATCCTGACCGGCAGCGGCATGTGACGAAGCTCAAGTCGCTCGTCAAGGACGCCGACGAGGTCCTGCTGGCCACGGATGAGGACCGCGAGGGCGAGGCGATCGCCTGGCACCTGGTCGAGACGCTCAAGCCGAAGGTGCCGGTCAAGCGGATGGTCTTCCACGAGATCACCAAGCCGGCGATCCAGGCGGCCGTGGCCAACCCGCGCGACATCGACCGTGATCTGGTTGACGCGCAGGAGACCAGGCGCATCCTGGACCGGCTGTACGGCTATGACGTGTCTGCCGTGCTGTGGAAGAAGGTCCAGCGGGGCTTGAGTGCCGGCCGCGTGCAGTCGGTGGCCACCCGGATCGTGGTCGAGCGCGAGAAGCAGCGCATGGCCTTCCGCTCCGCGGAGTACTGGGACATCGCGGCCACGCTGTTGACGGCGGAGAAGGCTTCGTTTACGGCGACGCTGATCGCGCTGGACGGAGATCGGGTTGCGACCGGCAAGGACTTCGAGCCGACGACCGGGCGCGCCAAGAGCAATGTCGTGCATCTCGATGAAGGGGCGGCGCGTGGGCTGGCGGCCCGGTTGGATGATCGCGACTTTGTGGTCACCCGGGTCGAGGAAAAGCCGTACCGCAGGCGGCCGTATGCGCCGTTCATCACCTCCACGCTGCAGCAGGAGGCGGCACGCAAGCTGCGCTTCTCCTCCCAGATGACCATGCGGATCGCCCAACGGCTGTACGAGAACGGCTATATCACCTATATGCGGACCGACTCGGTGAACCTGTCCGAGTCGGCGATCGCCGCCGCCCGTGCCCAGATCGAGGCGCTGTACGGGCCGAGCGCGGTCCCGCCGCAGCCGCGCCGCTACACCGGCAAGGTGAAGAACGCGCAGGAGGCGCACGAGGCCATCCGCCCCGCCGGCGACGTCTTCCGCACCCCTGGTGAGGTCGCGAAGGAACTGTCCACTGAGGAGTTCAAGCTTTACGAGCTGATCTGGCGCCGGACGATCGCGTCGCAGATGACCGACGCGGTGGGGCAGTCCGTGAGTGTGCGGATCAGGGCGGTGTCCATCAACAACGAGGAGTGCGACTTCGCCGCGTCCGGCAAGACGATCACCGATCCGGGCTTCCTGCGCGCCTACGTCGAGTCGTCCGACGACGCCGACGAGGATGCCGAGGACGCGGAGCGCCGGCTGCCGGTCCTGCAAAAGGATCAGCACCTGACCGAGGACGGGCTGGAGCCGGTCGGCCACACCACGCAGCCTCCCGCCCGGTACACAGAAGCGTCTTTGATTAAAGCTCTTGAGGAGCTCGGGGTGGGGCGGCCGTCGACCTACACCCCGACGCTCCAGACGATCCAGGACCGTGGATATGTGTTCAAGCGTGGGCAGGCCCTGATCCCGACGTTTGTGGCGTTCGCTGTCATCGGGCTGCTGGAGCAGCACTACCCGCGCCTGGTCGACTATGACTTCACCGCGGCCATGGAGGACCAGCTCGACCAGATCGCGGGCGGTGACGCGACCTCCCTGGAGTTCCTGACCTCGTTCTACTTCGGCTCGCCGGCGGCGCGCGAGGGCTCGATCGCCCATGCCGGCGGCCTGAAGAAGATGGTCACCGAGAACCTGGGCGAGATCGACGCGCGCAGCATCAACTCCATCCCGCTGTTCGACGAGATCGTCGTGCGGGTGGGGCGCTACGGGCCCTACCTGCAGAAGGGGTCGGAGGAGGGCGACCGGGTGTCCATTCCGGACGGGATGGCGCCCGACGAGCTGACCCCGGAGAAGGTCGAGGAGCTGTTCCTGGGCGGGGGCGGCGAGCGCACGCTGGGCAACCACCCCGAGACCGGCGAGGCGATCGTGCTCAAGTCCGGGCGCTACGGGCCATACGTGTCCAGCGGGGAGGTCAACGCCTCGCTGCTGAAGACCCAGTCGCCCGACACCCTCACCCTCGACGACGCCGTGCGCCTGCTGTCGCTGCCGCGCCTGGTCGGCAAGGACGACGAGGGCGTCGAGATCTTCGCCAAGAACGGGCGCTACGGGCCGTACATCGAGCGCGGCAAGGACTCGCGGTCGCTGGACAACGAGGAGAAGCTGTTCACCGTCACCCTCGACGATGCGCTCGCGCTGCTGGCCCAGCCCAAGATCCGAGGACGGCGGGAGCCGCAGCCGCCGCTGCGCGAGCTCGGTGTAGACCCTTTGACCGAAAAGCCATTGGTCATCAAGGACGGCCGGTTCGGACCGTACGTTACGGACGGTGAGACGAACGCCTCCCTCAGAAGGGGGCAGACCCCTGAAACAATGACCGTCGAACTCGCGAGCGAAATGCTCTCCGAGAGGCGGACCAACCCACCGGCGCCGAGGAAGAAGGCGGCGGCCGCTTCGAAGAAGGCGACATCCGCGAAGGCCACCACAGCCAAGGCCACCACAGCCAAGGCCACGACAGCGAAGAAGACAACGGCCAAGAAGGCGGCACCGAAGAAAGCCACGCCGGGGAAGAAGGCGAAATGACACTTACCCGCTCTAGATTCGTTGTCCCTGGGTAGGGTGTCAGCAGCAAGGAGCGGTTAAGTGAGCACACAGACTGTCAGCGCTGGACCCCTGCGCCGGGTGCCGGTGCAGGGCCGAAGCGTGGCGAGGGTTCAGCGCATGCTCGACGCGTGCGCCGAGCTTATAGATGAGGTTGGGTACGACGGTCTCAGCACGACTTTGCTCGCCGAGCGGGCGGGGGTGGCCATCGGCTCGGTCTATCAGTTCTTCCCGGACAAGCGGGCGATCGTGCAGGCCCTTACGCTGCGCAACGTCGAGGCCTACCTGGCCCGGCTGGCCGACCGGATCCCGGCCGGCGAGCTGAAGCACTGGTGGGACGGCGTCGACGGGGCGATCGAGGAGTACATCGAACTGCACCGCAGCGTGCCCGGATTCCGCACGCTGCACTTCGGCGACGTGGTCGACGTGCACCTGATCGACCCTGAGCGGGACAACAACGCGGTGATCGCCGACCATCTGGCCGAGCTGCTCATCCGGTACCACTCGGCGCCCGACACCCCCAACCTCAGGTTCGCGCTGATCGTGGCCGTCGAGGCGGCAGACGCGCTGATCAAGCTGGCGTTCCGGCGCCACCCCGAGGGCGACGAGGCCATGCTCAGCGAGGCCAAGACGCTGGTGCGAGGCTATCTCCAGGTCGCGCTCACGCGTTCCTCGTGAAGGTTTCGGGTTCTTAGGGGAAACCTTCAGGGAAGATCCGGGTAGAGGCGTGCGCGCACACCGCTAGAGTGAGCCCGAAGGGTCCATTAGCGGAAGGCACAGCCATTTCAACGAAGGCCGAAACGGCGCAGATGGAGCTGTCGGGAATGGCGGAGCTGCGCGCAATCCTGCGCATCCGCCCCTTCCGCCGGCTCTGGCTCGTGCTGGGCGCCGCCTCGCTCGGTGACTGGCTCGGCCTGCTGGCCACGGCGACGTTCGCCGCGGCACAGGTCAGCGGTGGGGCGGCGAAGGGGTTCGCGTTCGGTGGCGTGATCGCGGTGCGGCTGTTGCCCGCGCTGGTGCTCGGGCCGCTCGCGGGGGTGATGGCCGACCGGTGGGATCGCCGGTACACCATGGTCGTCTGCGACGTGCTGCGGTTCGTGCTGTTCGCGTCGATCCCGACGGTCGGGCTGGTGACCGAGGACGGCGCGCTCACGGTCGGGTGGGCGGCCATCGCCACGTTCCTCATCGAGAGCGTCACGCTGATCTGGATCCCGGCCAAGGAAGCGGCCGTGCCCAACCTCATCCCCCGGGCCCGGCTTGAGGCGTCCAACCAGCTCACGCTCATCACGACATACGGGGTGACGCCGGTGCTCGCGGCGCTCGTGCTGGCCGGGCTCAACCAGCTGTACCAGACGCTGCAGAGCATCCCGATCGAGATCGCCGCGTGGGCCGAGCCGTCGAGCCTCGCGCTCTACTTCAACGCGCTGTCCCGGCTGGCCACCGCGCTTGTGGTGTTCTACGGGATCAAGGAGATCTCCGGGCACAACGGCAAGGATCACCCCAGCGCCGGCATGGTGCGCCAATTCGTCGAGGGGTGGCGGTTCGTCGGCGGTACCCCCATGGTCAGGGGTTTGGTCTTCGGCATCCTCGGCGCCTTTGCGGCCGGCGGGGTTGTTATCGGTACCAGTCAATTCTTTGCGGGCGAGCTGAACGGCGGTGACTCGACCTTCGCCATCCTCTTCGCCGTCATCTTCATCGGGCTCGGTCTGGGCATCGGGCTCGGGCCACGGCTGGTCGGCGCGCTGTCGCGGCGGCGATGGTTCGGCCTGAGCATCATCCTCGCGGCCGGGTCGGTGGCGCTGCTGTCGTTGGCCGTGCACCTGTCGATCGCCGTGTTCTTCACGCTGCTGGTGGGTGCGGGCGCGGGCATGGCGTTCCTCTCCGGCACGACGCTGCTGGGCGGCGAGGTCGGCGACGAGGTGCGCGGGCGGGTGTTCGCGGTGGTGCAGACCGGCACGAGGGTCGTGCTCATGCTGGCCATCTCGCTGTCCGGCGTGATGGTCGGCCTGGGCGGGTCGCGGGCGCTGGCCAACACCGGGCTGTCGATCTCCTCGACGCGGGTGCTGCTGGGGGTGGCCGGGCTGCTGGGGGTGGCCGCGGGCATCTGGGCATTCAAGCAAATGGATGATAAGCCGGGGGTACCGATCATCGCCGACGTGATCGGGTCGATGCGCGGTCGGCCGTTGGGGGTGCCAGAGCCGGTGAGCGGCGGAGTCTTCATTGTGTTCGAGGGCGGCGAGGGAGCCGGCAAGAGCACGCAGATCCAGCATCTGGCCCAGCGGCTGCGGGCGCAGGGGCGCGAGGTGCTGGTGACGCGGGAACCGGGCGCGACCGAGCTGGGTGCGCGGGTCAGGCGCATGGTGCTGGAGTCGCACGCGTCACCGCGGGCGGAGGCGCTGCTGTACGCGGCCGATCGGGCGCATCACGTGTCCACGGTGGTAAGGCCGGCGCTCGCGCGGGGCGAGATCGTGATCTCCGACCGCTATGTGGACAGCTCGCTGGCGTACCAGGGGGCGGGGCGGGCGCTCGCGGTCGGCGAGATCGCGTGGCTGTCCTCGTGGGCGACGGGCGGGCTCAAGCCCGATCTGGTGGTGTTGCTGGACATCGAGCCGCGGGTGGGTCTGACCCGGGCCGGGATGCGAGGGCTGCCGGACCGGCTGGAGCGGGAGTCGATCGAGTTCCATGAGCGGGTGCGGGCGCGGTTCCTGGACCTGGCGGCGGCCGAGCCCGGGCGATACCTGGTCGTCGACGGGACCGACGACGAGAAGCAGCTGGCCGAGGAGATCGCCGACCGGGTCTCGAAGCTGCTGCCCGAAGTGGACGAGCCCGGGCAGGCCGATCGGGTCGCGGCGAAGGTTGTCGTAGCGTCGAGTTAGCCTTCACGGGTGTCTTCTGGAGGCGATGTCTTCGCGCAGTTGGTCGGGCAGGCGAGCGCGGTGGCGACGCTGCGGGCCGCGGCCGGCGGGCAGGGCATGACGCACAGCTGGTTGTTTGTCGGGCCGCCGGGGTCGGGCCGGTCGGTGGCGGCGCGCTGTTTCGCCGCGGCGTTGCAGTGCACTTCCACGCCAGTGGGGTGTGGCGAGTGCGCCGGGTGCCATACGGTCATGACCGGCAGTCATCCCGACGTGCAGTTCGTGGTGCCCGATGGGCTGAGCATCCCGGTGGCGCAGATGCGTTCGCTCGTGATGCGGTCGGCCACTGCGCCGACCTCCGGGCGGTGGCAGGTCCTCGTGGTCGAGGATGCCGACCGGTTGACGGAGGCGGCGGGCAACGCGCTGCTCAAGGCCGTCGAGGAGCCTCCGGTTCGGACGGTGTTTCTGCTGTGCGCGCCGTCGGACCACCCCGATGACGTGCCGCTGACGATCCGCTCGCGGTGCCGGGTGGTGACGCTGCGCCAGCCCGCGCCCGAAGACGTTGCGGCCCTTTTGGTTTCGCGCGACGGGGTGTCGCCGGACCTCGCTGAGTGGGTGGCCGACGCGGCGCTCGGGCATGTGGGCCGGGCACGCTGGCTCGCCTCCTCCGCTGAGGCGCGCTCCCGGCGGTCCGCGGTTTTGGCCATCCCGCGGCAGCTGACCGGCGTTGGCGCGTGCTTCGAGGCGGCAAGCAGCCTGATCGCGGCGGCCGAGGCGGAGTCGGAGGCCGCGACGGCCTCGGTCGACGCGTCCGAGCGGGCGGCGATGGAGACCGCGCTGGGCGCCGGTGGCACGGGCAAGGGCGCGGCGGGCGCGGCGCGCGGCATGGC
>NZ_QJUG01000227.1 GCF_003426775.1 Allorhizocola rhizosphaerae
CCGCAGCAGCCGCAGGCTCAGGCGTCCGCAGCACCCCAACCATCAACACAACCAGCACGACCGCCAGGAAAGTCCTCACGCGACGCAGAATCCGCGCCCCACCTTCCTTCCCCCTTCCACCAACCTTCCACCCACCTTCCGCGCACCCCCCTTCCGGTCGAACATGAACTTAAGTCCATGTTCGGCGCGGAGGGCCGCGGGGCGCGAGGGCGGTGGGGTGGTGGGGTGGTGGGGATGACTGAACTGGGGGTGTTGTGTGATAACCAGAGGGGATGGATGTTCACCTGCGGGATCTGCGGTACTTCGTCGCGGTCGCCGAGCACCTGCACTTCACCCGGGCTGCGGAGGCGCTGTTCGTCAGCCAGCCCGCGCTGTCGAAGCAGATCCGCACCCTGGAGACGGAGCTGCGCACGGTGCTGTTCGAACGCGACCGGCGCGAGGTCCGGCTGACTCCAGCGGGGCTGGCCCTGCTTCCCGAGGCCCAAGCGATCCTTGCCGCTTGGCGGCGCGCCGAGCAGGCCGTCGCGACCGCCGCCGCCGAACACGCCGCAACCCTGGTCGTGGGCATGAACACCGGACTCGGGCGAGGCCTGTTGCCCGCGGTCCGCGCCCGTTTCAGCGCGGCGGCACCGTCGGCGCGCCTGCTGGTGCGGCAGATTCCGTGGGACGACCCGACCGCCGGGCTTGCCGCCGAAGGGCCAAACCGCACCGACGCCGCCTTCGTGTGGCTTCCCCTTCCCGCGCCGGATCGCTACGAGTGGCTGACCGTGGCCACCGAGCCCCGGCTGCTCGCCCTGCCCGCCACGCACCGGCTCGCCGAACGCGACACCGTCGACATCGCCGACCTGCTGGACGAACCGTTTCTTGCGCTCCCGCCGGGCAGCGGGGAGCTGCGTGAGTACTGGCTGGCAACCGCGGCCCGCCGCGGACATCCACCCACGATCGGCGCCGAGGTCGCCAACGCCGAGGAGACGGTCGAGGCTTTGACCGCGGGCCTCGGTGTGTGCCTGATCGCCTCCGGCAACGCCCCGCTGATTGTCCGCGACGGCATCACGACGCGGCCCGTGACCGGCGTGGCACCAAGCGAGCTCGTGATCGCCTGGCGCCGCGGCGACGCCCGGCCGTTGTTGCGCCTCCTGCTCACCGCCGTGAAGCAGTCAACACCTCCACTCGCCGCCAACAAATAGGCCCGCCAGATCCGGCTGGATATCATGCTCCCCCGTTCGCGAAGGCGGGCTGCCCACGGCGTACCAAACCAAAAGCGGTAATCACGGCGGCGAGCAGGGCCGCCGCAACCGGGACCACGAGCGCACCTCGGATCGCCGCCAGCCCGCTTCCGGACACCGCCACGGCCGCGGTGACCGCGGAGATGCCAAGTGCGGTGCCAAACTGCATCGACGAGTAGAGCAGACCGCTGGCCAGGCCGTGCTCGGGCTCGTCAACGCCCTCCGTGGCAGCCATCGTGAACGGTCCGTACCCGAGCGAGAACGCGACACCGAGCAACAGCATGGTCGGCAGCATCGCGGCGTATGTCCAATCAGGAGCGACCGGCAGGAAGAGCGCGTACGCCAAGACCGCCGCCGTCGTGCCGCCGATGAGCACCCGGCCGTTGCCGAACCGGTTGACCAGCCAGGTCGTCAGTGTCGGTGCGAGGATCGTGTCGACCCCGACGACCAGCATCGCCAGGCCGGTCTGCAGCGGACTCCAGCCACGCAACTCCTGCAGATACAGCGTGATCAGGAATTGGAAACCGGCGAACGAGCCGAGGAAGAGCAGCCCGCCGAGGTTGGCCCGCACCAGCGGCCCGGAACGCAGGATTCCCAATCGCACCAACGGATTCGCCGACCGGCGCTCGATCACCACGAAGGCGGCCAGCATCACCAGACCGGCGGCGAACACCCCGAGCGTGGCGCCCAGCCCGGCACTGCCGTGCTCCAGGCGGACCACGCCATAGGCCAACAGCAACATCGCCGCGGTGAGGGTGAACGCACCGGGCAGGTCGAAACCGCCCGCCCGCCTGGCCTGCGGCGCCTGATCTTTCAACACCGGTATGGCCACCGCGAGGATCACCGCCGAGAGCAGCACGGGCGCGAAGAACACCCATCGCCAGTCGATCGCCGCCAGCAGGCCACCGGCCACCAGCCCCAGGGAAAAGCCGCCGGCGGCCGTGCCGGCATAAACCCCTAAGGCTCTGGTACGCAGCGGGCCGTCCGGAAAGTTGGTGGTGACCAGTGAAAGCCCGGCCGGAGCCATGAACGCGGCCGCGACGCCGGTCACAAACCGGGCCAGAAGCAGCATCCAGCCCTCGGTGGCCAGTCCGCCCAGACCGGAGAAGACGAGAAACACGGTGAGCCAGAACAGGAACATCCTGCGGCGGCCCAGCAGGTCGGCAGCACGGCCACCCACCAGCACAAAGCCCCCGTATCCGAGCACGTAGGCGCTCACCACCCCGCTGAGCATCCCGGTGGACAGCCCCAGCTCCGCGCGGATGGACGGCAATGCCACGTTGAGCATCGCCACATCGATGCCCTCCATGAAGATGGCGCCGCACAGCACGAACAGCACGCTCCATGCCCGTCCGTCCATGCGACCACTTGACGTAGACAAGATCGACTCCTTC
The DNA here is from genome assembly GCF_003426775.1 of Allorhizocola rhizosphaerae. GTDB lineage: Bacteria > Actinomycetota > Actinomycetes > Mycobacteriales > Micromonosporaceae > Allorhizocola > Allorhizocola rhizosphaerae. Next base: position 2,621 of record NZ_QJUG01000227.1, read on the forward strand.
CGAGACCGGCGCGGTTCCTTTTTGGCCGCCGGTAACTTCTTGTAACCAGGAGCATCGTCAGGCACTATCAGGAGTCATGGAAGACGGAACTTCTCGGTCCCTCGGTAACTGCGCGGATACCAACGCCGACTACGACGTGTTCCAGTGGGACACCCGCGAGGACTGTGAGGTAAGACAAATCCTCGACCGGATCGCCGACAAGTGGTCGCTGCTCGTCATCGCCCTGCTCGACGGGGGCCGGCGGATGCGCTTCACCCAGCTGCGCCAGAGCATCGACGGGGTCAGCCAGCGCATGCTGTCCCGCACGCTGCGCCATCTGGAGCGCGACGGCCTGGTCAGCCGCACCGTCCACGCGACCGTGCCGCCCCGCGTCGACTATGAGCTCACCCCGCTCGGCGCGACCCTGCACGACACGATCCGAGCCCTCGTCACCTGGACCGAGTCGCACCAAAACGAGATCGCCGCGGCGCGTGCCGCCTACGACACCCGGATCGCGCAGGAGGAGCGGCAGGCCGAGCAGGAGGCCGCCGAGCGCGACGCCATCGCCCGGGACGTGCTGGCCGGCATTCGCTGATCGTGCGCGCCGAGGCCCTCATCGAGCACGCGGTCCTCATGCCGGTCGATGGGTGGCGACACGGCGGCCGGAAAAACTCCGCCTGGTCGGCGAACTCAAGTGTGATGAGGAGCGTGCCTGTGTCGGGCCTGGCGTAGGTGGCCAACCACACACCGCGGCACGCGCGGCGGCAACGGTTTCGTCGGTGATGTCACCGGCCTTGGCCACCACCGCCCGCGCGAACTGGAGCGCTGCGTGGGTGTGTGGGTCGGCGTGGCGCGCCGACCGGACCCCGAGGAGCTCGCCGTCAGACATGCCCATCTTGGCCCCGCGCAGGCCGTGGGCGGCGACGCAGTAGGGGCAGGAGTTGAGCTCGGCGACGAGCAGGGCGAGTTGCTCCCGCAGCGCGGGCTTTAAGACCCCGTCGGTGAGGGCCGAGCGGAAGGCCAGATAACCCCTGAGGGCCGCTGGGGAGTTGGCCATTGTCCGGTACAGGTTGGGGACTCGCCCGAGTTGCCGCTGAGTGGCATCGAGCAGGTCTCGCTGTTCGTCGGTGGCGTCGTCGGTGGTGACTTGGGGCAGGCGCGGCATGGGAATCCCTTTCAGAAACGGTACCGATCGGTTCAATATTGTCTCAGACGGTACTGACCATTCCCGTTTTGGTCAATCGGCCGGTACGATCGGCACCATGCCCACGCATGCCCGCGACCGCCTGCTGGAGACCGCCGAGCGACTGTTCTACACCGAGGGGATACGCGCCGTCGGCGTCGAGCGGATCCTGGCCGAGTCCGGCGTCGGCCGGGCCTCCTTCTACCGGCACTTCGCGAGCAAGGAGGAGCTCGTGTTGGCGGTGTTGCGCGAGCGCGACGAGCGGTGGCGCCATTGGCTCGAAGAGAGCGTCACGGCACGCGGAGGCGAGCCGTTGGTGGTGTTCGATGCGCTCGCCGAGCGGTTCGCTCGCGGGGACTTTCGCGGGTGCGCGTTCATCAACACGATGGTCGAGACCGCTGACCCGGGCAGCGCGGCCCATCGCGTCGCCGCCGAACACAAGCGACGGGTGACAAGCTACGTCGACGGCCTGCTCGCAGCCGCCGGGCGGCCGGATCACGCGGCGCTGGCCGAGCAGTTCATCCTGCTCATGGACGGAGCCATCGTCACCGCCCTGCGCGAGGGAACCGCCGAACCCGCACACCGCGCCCGATCCGTCGCCGTCGCCCTCCTCTCCTCCCCCTCTTCCGGTTGATCATGAACTTTCGGTCGCGACGCACCCGGTGTCGCGGCCTAAACTTCATGATCAACACACCGCGGCACCGCAGCGTCGACCATGAAGTTTTCGGAAGCGACAGGCCATCCAACATGGACACAAAGTTCATGATCAACCCGGAGGGGGCGGTGGGGCGTGGGTGAGTCGCGTGATGCCGCGGATCGCTCTTGCCCAGGCGCCGATCGCCAGGGACGGGACGCCGATCACCCAGGCCGCGACGAGCCAGGGGATGAATCCCGGCACGTGATCCCAGTCGAGCAGCACACCGAGGAACAGGCCGACCAGTGCGGCGCCGACGATGGAGTATGAAACCGTGAGCAGACCGGCCCGGAACAGGTCGCGGTCGAAGTAGTCGATGGTGACGCCGGCAGGGCCGTCGATGAAGCGTTTGAGCCGCCCGGACTTGGTCGCCGTCCAGACGACGCCCGCGAACCCGATCAGCAGCACGGGGATGAGCAGCCAGGCGAGCCCCGGCGGGGCTCCGGCATGCCAGACGTTCAGGTATTCGTAGACGCGCTGCACCAACAGGCCGAGCGCCACCATGACCGTCAGCCACAGCGTGACCCGCAGCACGCGCTCCAGATTGGCCAGTTGCGGCTTGTCGCTGTCGCTGAGGTTGTGCCGGGCGAGATATGCCCGGACCAGCAGGATGAGCCCGCAGATGGTGGCGACCGTGCCGATGGCGAGCATGCCGCTGGCGATGGCGGTCGCGGTCCAGGCCCGCCGGCAGGCGTCCTTGGCTTCGCCCGCGATGAGCCCGAACACATAGGCATTGAGCCCCATCGCGATGAAGGTGGCGATGAACGGGGTCAGCGCGCGCAGTCGATCCGAGCCCGCCTGCTGCGCGGCCCGGTCCGTCTCGGGCCGGGGTTGGCCGAGCAGCACCACCATCCCGGCGAACACGAAGCCGCCGATGACCCCGGCCAGCTGGGCCAATGCCTGTGCCGCCGCGACGGTGTCCCACGAGGTGCCCGGACAGGGTGACGTCATATCGACGATTATCTGGCATCGTGTCCATCGAGCCGCCTAACAATGGGTAGTGTCTGTCGATGCGAACCTGGATCGGCGGCACACTGGCGGCGCTCGGTGCGCTCGCCTGGGCCTGGACGATGACGATGCTGGAGCCGGCCACGTGGCGCGCCTATGAGGCGCAGCAGGCAGCGGTCAGAGACGGCACGATCGCCGTGGCGGTCGACGTGGAATACATGGACCAGATGGTGTTGATGGCCAAGGATCTGCGCTGGGCCGCGCTGTGCTATAGCGGTGTCGCCGCCGCGCTCGCGCCCCTGATGTTTTCACGTCGCCCGAGGTGAGCCCGTACCGTCCGGCCGAAATGCTGTTCGCCGGATCCGTGATCAGCGTGGGGCTGGCCGTGTCGGCGATGGCCGTGGCCCTCACGGCCGTCCGTGAACCGACCCCGCGGCTCGCGTTGCGCGCCATGGCGATCGCGGTCCTGGTGATCTCCCCCGCGATCGCGGCTCAGCTGTGGTCGGCCACCGCCCCACAGGCTGCCGACCAGCAACCGCTGGTGACGCTGCTGCCCTGGGCCTCGGCGCCGATTCTGCTGTTGACCTGCCTGCTGCTGGTCAAGGGGCGGCCGCAGGGATCGCGATGGCTGGGGTTCAGCGCTCTGGCGCTGGGCGTGACCGTGGCGTCCTATGTGTTGCTCTATCTGGGCATCGGGGTGAGCTATTACCTGCAGTACCAGATCCTGCCGCTCACCGGTGACAAGGCATTTTTCGACGGGTACCAGTTCAGCGTCGCCGCGTTCGGGGCGGGTCTGCTGCTCGGGTGCATCGCGTTGATCGCACGGGTCGGGGCGCTGCAGAAGACGAAGACGCGGGAGGCATAGCGCCTCCCGCGTCTCATCCAATGTGGACTACTGGCAGGTGATCCCGAAGTCGAAGTCGCGCTGCGTGCCCTCCGGCTCCATGGCGAACGTGACCAGATGGATCGCCCACGCCGGCAGTTGCGGCGTCAGCATGGTCATGCCGCCCCCACTGACCGCGCCCAGCGGGATGTTGGGCGTGATCGTCCACGCGTGCCCCTGATCCGGCCCCGGCCGGGTCAGGTGGAACCCACCCGCCGCGACGCTGCGCAGGCCCGACGACTGCAGACCGGGCTGCAGCCGGACACCGATCCCGAACGTGGGCGGCGGGATGCCCAGGTCGCACGGGATCGGCGACTCGACGATGGGGAATCCCATGCCCGGCGTGTTCTGTCCGATGTGGAACAGCGGGATGAAGTTGCCCACGATCTTCGGCCCGACCCGCAGCCCCACCGTCCCGTGGAACGGCCCGCCGAAGTCGAAGATGATGTCCACCCCGACCTGAGCCGCAGCCTCACCGCGCACGTGGAACAGGTCCAGGTCGAACTCGTCGAAGTCACCGAGCACCGACGACGCGACGCCGACGTTCATCTCCATCGACTTGAGCTGCTTGAGCTCCACCGTCACCAGCGGCACCTCGACCTTGAACCCGACGTCGACCACGAAGTCCACGTCGATCGGCGTGCTGTGCTGTGGCGGCACATCACAGGGCCCGGGGTCGCTGACGTTGAGCCCCTTGGACAGGCCCTCCACCTCCGCGTAGAGCCGGGTCGTCGCGACCTCCGAGGAGGCGCGCAGTTTCCAGTTCTCGCGGTCGAAGAACATCGTGGTGCCCTGTCCCGTGCCGCCCAAATTGGAGACTTCGAGCCGGACGGTCATGCCACCGTCCAAGCCGGTCAGTCCGTTGACGTCCAACTCAAGGTTGGCGTCCAGGTTGTCGTCTGACGCGGTATAGACGACCTTCGGGAACTGGGTCGGCAGCGCGCTGCGCGGGTCCGCCTTGCAGGGATCCGGTGCGGGCGGCGCGATCACGTTGCCCAGGCTCAGGTCGAACGACGCGGGCACGTCGGCCAGGTCGGCGACGAGCGCCTCGGGGTGCGACATCGGCCCATACGTGATCTTCGCTTTCCCGAGTGGTACCGAACCGACCGCCTTGAAACGCATCTCCGTGTCCGGCGTCTTGCCGGGCTCGGGTTCCGGTCCCACGAAGTTTTCCATCGAGAACACGACCTGCTCGTGCGGAAGCGCCTCCACGTCGATGCCCAGCATCTTCTGCTGCTGCTTGCCGGGCGGGCCTTCGGCATCCCCCGGCAGCACGACCAGCAGGTCGGCGGCCGGACGCACGCCATTGGCGTCGATCGTCAGGGCCAGATCCGGCTTGCCGTGCTCCGGCTTCCCGGTGCGCTGCACCACGGGACCGATCGTCACTCCGGACGGCACATCGGGCCGGAACCCGGTGAGCCCACCCTGCACGTGAAGCTGCAGTTCGGCGTCGAGAATCACGTCCACGTCGAGCGCTTGCACCTCGTCGGGGGCGTACCCATCGAAGATGAACTTCTTCTCCTTCATGTTGACTTCCGCGTAGGTCGGCGCGTCGTGGAACCGCACGCCGAGCCCGGTGGCCACACCGACGCCGTCGAATCGCCAGTCGCGCGCCGAAATGCCCTCGACCCTCGGGATCTCGTCCAACTTCGACAGTGCGGATTGGACCGCGTCCGGCGTGCCGACCAGCACCCGCGCGTCCGCCTCGTACGGCGCACCCGCCGTCAGTTTCAGGCCCAGCTCACCGTCCACATCGGACTTCTCCAGGTGCAGCGCGGGTGGCACGTTCGCGACTCCACCTTGAATCACCAGCCGCTTGCCGGGCGAGTGCACATCCACGTCCAAGTCCAGCGGCACACCGGTCGCGCCGTCGAAGTCGGCGACGAGTCCGTCCGCCGCCGTCTTCTCGTACGAGAACTTGCGCAGATTCGTGAGTTTGACCGCGGCGTAGAAGTTCTTGCCGTTGTCGTCGAGCAACGCGTGCACGTGGTTGTCCGACGGCCGTTGCAGCGCGTTGAGTGTGCCCTGGTTCCGGTCCAGTGCCGCCTTCGCGTCGACCTCACCCACGGCCCCGCCTTCGAGCGCCTCGAACGCGATGTGCTCGGGGTCGTAGCTCAGGTCGAAGTCCTTGGGCGCGTTGGTAAGCGTCGCGTCGACGGTCACCAACGGGTCGGCATTGTCGCTCGCCCTGCGGAATTTCGCCACCGGAGTCGTCACCAGTGCGGTCACCTTGGGCAGGGGCGCGTCGGCCCGGTACTCCAAAGTGGACTGTGTCTTGTTCAGGCGCAGCTTGGCACCTGGCATCGGCATGTCGGTGACCGTGCCGTCGAGCGTGAGACCGGTGGCGGTGCTCAGGTTCGTCGTCACGTCCGGCGCCACGCCCTCGGCCATCTCGTACCGGATGCACAGCAGGTCGTCGCTGTCCGGCTCGCTTTGGCGCGCCGGGCAGTGCACGCTGTCGGCGGCATCCGGTTCCACGTGCGCCTCGAACCGCTTGGGCAGCGGGGCCACGTCCGACACCAGCTTGACGCCTGGCGTGTTCACGGAGGTCACGAACTTCTCGCCACCCGCGCCGCGCACGTCGGCGTCCACCTTCATGTCCCACTCGGCCGGGCCTGGGTCGCTGAACCCGACATCGGCCAGGGCCAGCGCGTCGAGCCGCAGGTCGGCCAGCAGCACGCCGCCGGTTTCGGTCTGCACGAACGCATGTTGCGCGGCGTAACGCTCGGGCTGCTTCGGATCCGGTTTCAAGAATTCAGGGGGTATGAAGCCGGAACCCTTGGCCATCTTGAAGTGCAGCTTGTCGATCCCGGCGCTGCCCTCCGGCTGATCGGGTGCGCTGCGCCCGGCGTAATCGGCGGAGAAGTTGTCCCCGCCCGGCATGTTCAGCTTCAGGCCGAACACGGGCGGCAGCGACGTCGCCGAGCCCCACACGTGGGTGGCGCTGCCCGCTCCGTCAAACTTGCGGAACGTTGCGTCGACGACGGCCCCGCCGATGCGCTCCGGCGCAACGGCTGTCACGTCGGTGACCGAGCCGTCCTCGGACAGCAGCGTCGTCGCCGTCACCTCGCGCGGCACATCGGTCAGCGTCAGATCGATGCTCGACTTCACCTTGTCCGACACGACCGACGTGAACAGCGCCTGCGCGAACGGCACGACGGTCGGCGCGGTGTAATGCACCACGGTCTCGCCGGGCGTGCTCGCAGGCAGATTCTCCTGCGGCTGCGTCAGGTCGACGTGCACCCGCGACGGCAGCTTCCGGACATCGAATTGCGTTTGCTTGAAGGTACCTTCCGGGTCCGCCAGCAGCCGCGACCGAGTCTGCGCGACCACGCGCTCGACCGGCGAGCTCGCCACATAGTCGATGACAGTGACCGGGCGCGACGCCGCCTCGCCTCCGGCGGGGAAGCTCTCCAGCGCGAACCGCTCCACCGTGCTCGGCATGTCGATCATCGTGGTGTCCAATTTGAACTCGCGCGGCGCCTGCTTCTTGAAGCCGCTCTGCGAGCGCATCGCCAAGTGCAGGTCGTACCGGTCCGGATCGGGCCGCACCGGTGACGCCGTGACGTTGGTGAGCTCGAACAGGTTCCGCGCAACCCCCGCGAGCGGGCGCGGGTCGACCCGCAGGTTCGCGTCGAGTTGGGCGGGCACGGGCGCGAGCGTCGCCTCGACGCTCATCTGGTCGATCTCGTTCGTCGGCTCGTTCTCGTACTGCGACGTGCCGAACAGGAACGTGGTGTCCGTCGCGCCGTCGGCGCCGCTGTAGCGCAGCTGCACCGGACCGCGTACGACACCGTCCGCGAGCTCGTCCGGGCTCTCGAACGTGATCTTGGCGGACGTGTTGCGCGCCAAGGTTTTCGCGTTCGCCGTGCCGATCATGACGCGGGTCGACGTGCCCGGTGGCTGGATGATGACATACGCCTTGCCGGGAAGGTTCCCAGTGGACAGCGGCGTGCGGGTGAAGCCAAGCGTCACACCGAACTGGCCGTTGGCGATCGCCGCGAGGTCCAGCGTGATCGTCACGAGGAGGTCGGGCAGCAGGTCGCCGTTAAGGTCGGCGGTGGTCGGGGTGCCCAGGGCGGCGGGCAGTCCACATCGGTCGGTGGCGCGGGGCGCGGTCACCGACGGGTTCGTGCACACCAGGTAGGTCGCGCTGCTGATCGTGCTGGCCGCGAGCTGCTGCAGGATCGCGAGGTCCAACACGGGCAGCTTGAGGTCCAAATTGGGCGGTCCGCTCGGCAGCGGAAGCTCAAGCCCGGTACCAATCTGAGGCAGGTGCGGCAGAGTCAGCTGCGGCAGGCGCAGCGCGGGCAGGTTGATGCGCGGCAGTCGTGCCAGCGCGTCAACGAGCGGCAGGTTGGGGTTGCCGAGCAGGTCGCGCAGTGAACGAATGAGGTTGCGCAGCTCGGTCGGCTCGGGCAGCTGCGGCGCGGCCACGGGAAGCTGCTCAGTGCCACCGAACTGGGTGTCCAGGAACCCTTCCGTGAAGAGCATGCTGTACATGAGCGTCTTGACCAGGTTCGGGTCGATCGTCGTGTCCAGACCCTCGGTGCCCATCCGCGTGTAGAGCGCCTCAACCAGGCAGACCCGATCACTGTCCGGCGCGAGCTGGTCGAACTTCTCCTGCTGCGCGATCTCGCGGAAGAGCGGCCGCAGGATCACGCCGGTCGGCGGCGCGCCCTCGGGGGTGCCCTGATAAGAGTTCCAGCTGAACGCGGTGTCAAGCCCGGCGAACCGGTCCCGCCAGCGGCCGAGGAAGCCCGCCGTGTAGCCGGTGCCGAGCTTCTCATCGATTTGGGTACCGCATTCGGGGATCGGCGGTGGGGCGGCGTTGGCGGGCACGGCCGCTGTGGCGACCACCGCGGTCACCAAGGCGGCGAGCGCACCTATGCGCCGGCGCAGGTGTTTCAGGCGTAACGGGGGCATGCGGGTTTTTCCTCTCGAACTACCCATGCGAATGTGGATCACACCGACGCCGACGCTAGCCAGTCCACTTGCGAGCGACTTGGAACGCAGGTAGTCCCACCTGCCGTTTTCGCAGGTGTGGTCGGGCTCACGTGAATAAGTGTCCGAGATGCGACTCAAACGGTGAAACGTTTTCGAAGATCATCACGTTCATCTCGTGAAGCATTCGTAAGAGGTGGGGCGACGATGGTGACGTTTGGTGTGTTGGGTCCGTTGCAGGCGCGGACCGAGGCGGGTCTGGTCGACCTCGCCGGCCCGCGGCAGCAGTCCGTGCTGGCTCGCCTGCTGGTCGCCCGCGGGCACGTGGTCGCCGCCGACCGCATCGTGTCCGACCTCTGGCGCGACGAACCACCGCCACGGGCGCAGGCGGCATTGCAGGCTTATGTCTCCCATCTGAGGCGCGGGCTGGAGCCGGATCGCCCGCCGCGTGCGCCGGCACGGCTGCTCGTCACGGCGCCCCCGGGTTATGCGCTTCGCACCGAAGTGTCCGCTGTGGACGGTTGGATTTTTGAGGATTTGGTACGAGACGCGGCCCAGCTGTCCACACCCGACAGAGCGTTACCGTTGCTGGACCGGGCGCTCGCTCTGTGGCGCGGCCCAGCGTTTGGGGCGTTCGCGGACGAACCCTGGGCGCACGGCGAGGCACAGCGGCTGGAGGAGTTGCGCCTCGACGCCATCGAAAAGCGCGCCGCCGCACTGCTCGGCCTTGGCCGGGCCGATGCCGTGATCCCGGAGTTGCGCGCATTTCTGGCCGATTATCCGTTGCGCGAGGAATCGTGGCGCCTGTTGGCAACCGCCCTGTATCGCACCGGCCGCCAGGGCGACGCGCTCGAATCGCTGCGCACGGCCCGCGCGGTCCTCGCCGACGAGCTCGGCACGGATCCCGGGCCGACGTTGCGGCGCTTGGAGATTCAGCTCCTCAACCATGCGCTGCCCGACACGAGCCCGACCCGGCCGAGCAGGCGGCACGCCAAACCGCGCCGGAAGGACCGATTGTGGCGCTGTTGTCCGGTGATTCACAGCGCGCGGCAACCGTGAATCGCGCGCACGGGCAACCGTGAATCGCGCACACTCATGCGACGAACCTCAAGCAGGGCGGGAAAAGGCTGAATGTCTTCTCAGGCAAACTTTCACTCTTGAAAAGCCGGCCCCTAAGATCGAAATATCTATACTTCTCGCAGTGAGGCGGCTACATTTCGTCGGCGAGTCCCGACGCTACGGGCTACGGGCGCGATAAATCGAGCCGGGCGCCGTGACTCAAGCCCACCGACACGCCGAGTGCACCGTCGTGTCCGGGCGATGCTGTGTCACTTCTTCATGCGAAGGAAGGTCCAGTGAACACTCCTACCGTAACCACCCTGCGGCGGGCTGCCGTCATCGCCGCCGCGGCCCTCTTCGGGCTGGTGCAGGTATCCGCGGCCGGTGCCGAGGCTGCGTCGCCTCAGGCGGCCCAGGCCCGCCTGTCGGCAATGGTCTCCAGCGACGGCTCGCACGGCGGCATGGCACCGAATGTCGCCACCTCCATGATCAGTAGCGGAAAGGGGGCCGGCCTGCCGGCCGATCTCAAGGCCACCGCGAGCGCACCCGACGGAAAGGGTGTCGGCATCGATTCCATCATCGGCACCGACGACCGCTACCAGGTCAACCCGGGCGTGTACCCCGGCACCTCCACCGTCCTGGTCACCTTCAGCGGCGGTCGGTGCTCGGGCTGGATGGCCGGTTACAACCCCGCCAACCTCACGTCCACCATCGTCACCGCCGGGCACTGCGTCCACACCGGAGGCAGCGGTGGCGCCTGGCGCAGCGGTGTCACGGTCTACCCCGGCTACCCGAACACCGGGTTCGGCTGCAGCGCCATCACGCTGTACTCCGTCGTCGGCTGGACCACCAACGGCTCGCCCGACTACGACTACGGCGCGATCAAGGTCAACTGCACCTTCTCGGGTCAAGC
>NZ_QJUG01000228.1 GCF_003426775.1 Allorhizocola rhizosphaerae
CGGCCGCCGCCCACGCGATCAGCCCGCCCGCGCCCGCCCCGGCGACGATCGCCCGCCGCTCGCCCAGCCCGCGGATCAGCCCGGTGACGTCGGCGGCGAGCGTGAACCCGTCGTAGCCGCGCGGGGGCTTGTCGCTCGCGCCGTAGCCGCGCAGGTCAACCGCGACGGCCCGGAACCCGGCGTCGGCCAGCAGCGGGAGCTGGTGATGCCATGCCCACCAGAACTCGGGAAAGCCGTGCAGCAGCAGGACCAGCGGCCCGCTGCCGAGCTCGGCCACGTGGAACCGGCTGCCGTTGGCGCTGACAAACCGGTGGGCCCAGGGACCGTCCACCATCACGCACGCTTCGTCGGACACGGATGTGGTCACATAAGCACGGTAGCGTGTGGTGAGCTGTTAACCTGCGGCGCAGTGCGGGTGGGCCGGTTAGAGTGGCGGGCGTGAGCACCCCTCTTCGCGTGATTGACGTCAGCGGTACCCCCAAGGAAATGGGTTTGGCCTATGGAGAGCAGGCGGCCGACCTGATCCGGGCCAACGTCGATGCTTATCTTCGCCGGTTTCCGTTCGAGCGGGCCGAGGTGGTGCGGCGGGGCGGCCTGTTCCAGGAGACGACGCGGCAGCACTTTCCGCGCCTGGCGGTGATGCTCGAAGCGCTGGGGCAGGCGTCCGGCGTGCAGCCCGAGCTCATCTACGCGATCAACGCACGGTCCGAGCTCATCTACGGGCACCCGCAGGATGGCGAGTGCACGTCAATGGGTCTCCTGCAAGAGCACACGATCCTCGCCCAAAACTGGGACTGGCACCCGGATCAACGGCCCTACACGCTGCTGCTGGTGACGCGGGACGAGCGCGGGCACGAGGTGGCGGCGCTCACCGAGGCGGGCATGCTCGCGAAGGCGGGTCTCAACAACGCCGGGCTCGGTGTGTGCGTCAACCTGCTGGGGTCCGATCGCGACGGACGCCCCGGCGGCGTGCCCTATCACGTCATCCTGCGTAGCGTGCTGGAGGCCGACTCCATGACGTGGGCGACCCGGCATGTGATGCGCGCCCCTCGATCGGCGTCCATCAACCTCCTGATCGGACAGCCCGGTGAGCTGCTCGACCTTGAGCTGGCCCCCGGCGAGGCGGGCTGGCTGCACCCGCAGGACGGGATTCTGGTGCACGCCAACCACTTCGAGAGCAACATCCCGGTGTACGACACGATCAAGGACTGGGGTGGCTCGTCGCTGTTCCGCTCGGCGCGGGCACGGCGGCTCCTGCTGGAGAAGAACGATCTGATGGCCGTGCTGACCGACCACTTCAGCGCGCCGCTGGCGATCTGCCGTCACCTCGACGAGCGGGACCTCCCGTCGGACCGCTCGGAGACGATCTGGACGGTCGTGATGGACCTCAACCTCAGATCGATCCGGCTGATTCCCGGCCCGCCCTGCGGGGGCGAGCCGGGACTCGAGTTCAGTCTTCGGTAGAGGTCTTCATGCCCTCCGAGATGAGGGTCATGACCGTCGCGTCCTGAAGTGTCGTGGTGTCGCCCAGCTCCTTCTTCTCGGCGATGTTGCGCAGCAGCCGGCGCATGATCTTGCCGGAGCGGGTCTTGGGCAGCTCCGCCACGATCTGGATCTGGCGCGGCTTGCAGATCGGGCCGAGCGTCTTGGCCACGTGGTCACGAAGCTCGTTGGTCGAGACATCGGCCCCGCCGCGCAGGATCACGAACGCGACGATGGCCTGCCCGGTGGTCGGGTCGGTCGCGCCGACGACCGCGGCCTCGGCCACGGCCTGGTGTGCGACGAGAGCCGACTCGACCTCGGTGGTGGAGATGTTGTGCCCACTCACGAGCATCACGTCGTCGACCCGGCCGAGCAGCCAGACGGCGCCGTCCTCGTCGCGCTTGGCGCCGTCGCCCGCGAAGTAGAAGCCCTGCTCACGGAAGCGGGACCAGTAGGTCTCGATGAACCGGTCGTCGTCGCCCCAGATGGTGCGCAGCATGCTGGGCCACGGCTGGGTGAGGGCGAGGTAGCCGCCGCCGGTGGGCTTGCCCTCCTCGTTGACCACCTCGGCCGAGATGCCCGGGAGCGGGCGCATGGCCGAGCCGGGCTTGCATGCGGTGACGCCGGGCAGGGGCGAGATCATGATGGCGCCGGTCTCGGTCTGCCACCAGGTGTCGACGATGGGTGTACGGTTCCCGCCGATGTGCTCGCGGTACCACATCCAGGCCTCGGGGTTGATCGGCTCGCCAACTGAGCCGAGCAACCTCAGGGACGAGAGATCAAACTGGGCCGGGATGTCGTCGCCCCACTTGGCGAACGTGCGGATCGCGGTCGGCGCGGTGTAGAGGATCGTGACCCGGTACTTCTCGATCAGCTCCCAGAAGCGGCCCTTGTGCGGGGTGTCGGGCGTGCCTTCATACATGACCTGCGTGGCGCCGTTGGACAGCGGGCCGTAGACGATGTATGAGTGCCCGGTGACCCAGCCGATGTCGGCCGTGCACCAGTAGACGTCGGACTCGGGCTTGAGGTCGAAGACCGCCCAGTGGGTGTAGCTGGCCTGGGTCAGGTAGCCGCCCGTGGTGTGCAGGATGCCCTTCGGCTTGGCCGTGGTGCCGCTCGTGTACAGGATGAACAGCGGGTGTTCCGAGTCGAGCGCGGGCGCGACGTGGTCGCCGCTCGCATTGCCCACGGTGTCGTGCCACCAGACATCTTTGGAAGACCAGGCCACGTCCTGCCCCGTGCGGCGCACGACCAGGACCTTCTCCACGCTCGGGCAGTCGGCGACGGCCTCGTCCACGGTGGGCTTGAGGGCCGACGGGGCTCCGCGCCGGTACCCCCCGTCAGCGGTTATCACAAGCTTGGCGTCCGCGTCCTGGATGCGACCGCGGAGAGCGTCCACCGAGAACCCTCCAAAAACGACACTGTGGGTCGCTCCGATGCGGGCGCAGGCCAGCATGGCCACGGCCGCCTCGGGGATCATCGGCATGTAGATCGCGACCCGGTCGCCCTCGCTCACACCGAGTTCGAGCAGGGCGTTGGCCGCCTTTTTGGTCTCGGTCAGCAGGTCAGAATAGGTGAGCGTACGGGTGTCGCCGGGCTCGCCCTCCCAGTGGATCGCGACCCGGTCACCGATGCCGGCCTCGACATGCCTGTCCAGGCAGTTGTAAGCGATATTGAGCTGGCCGCCGATGAACCACTTCGCGAACGGCGGATTCGACCAGTCCAGCACCTGGTCCCACTCCTTGAACCAGGTCAGGCGGCGGGCCTGCTTCTCCCAGAAGGCCAGGCGGTCGGCGTCGGCCTCGGCATAGGCGTCCTCCTTGACGTTGGCACTCGCCGCAAGCTCCGGCGGTGGCGGGAATTGCCGCGTCTCCTGCAGCAGGTTTTCCAAAGTCTCGCTCATGGGAAGGAATCCTAACTAAATCTGCTGGGTACCCTGGGTGACCATGATGGACCCATTAGCGCCGCTGCTCAATCTGACAGACATAGAGTCTGCGGTAAAGGGCGCCCGCGATGCGGTGGACGGCGCCTATCGGCATCCTTCTCTGCGACGAGAGGGCGGTGCGGCGGCCGCCGAGATCGCCCTACGGTCGGCGGTGGCATCGGCTTCTTTAGATTTTGGTGGGTACGACCTAGAGCTCGTGCGGGCCGGGGCGGTCCACGATGGTGGGATGCAGGGTGCGCTGCGGTTGTCGGAGGCGTTGCCGACGCTTGCGTCGAAGTGGGAGTCCGCGCCGCGTCAGGTGCTTGCGAAACTTCACGTCCTGGCCGGGACGGGAGTCGTCGACTCCGCTTCGCTGGGCCGCCCGTCGGCCCCTCTCGACCAGGTCTGCGCCTATGTCGTCAACCGATCAGGTGACCCACTCATCCGGGCCGCCGTCGTGCACGGCGAAATGCTCGCCCTCAACCCCTTCCCAGGCGTCAACGGGCTCGTAGCGCGGGCCGCCGCCCGGCTCACGCTGGTCTCGTCGGCCTTCGACCCGCGCGGCATCATCCCGGTCGAGGAGATACACCTCGAACGCGAGCCCGAATACCGCGGCGCCGCGCTCGCCTTCGCCACGGGCACCACCGACGGAATCCGCTCATGGCTCAAGCACTACGCCCTCGCCATCACCTTGGCTGCCAACTCCGTGGCCTCGTCCCCATTCGCCCGTACATAATCGGTCTTCCCAGCCGCCGTCACGCCGCAGTTGACTGCTTTACCTGACGTACCCTCTTGGCGGCGGCTAAGTTTCCACGCGGCGCAGTTCGCTGCTCGCGGGCGGCACAGTCTTGACGGGCTTCCAGTAGTCGCTCACATGGCTGGCTCACAGCCCAGCATTTTGCGGGCGGCTCTCGCCCCCTCCCGCAGCCCAGTCGTCGCAGGCCCACGCCATCACTGCGGACAGTACTTTCGCTTCACGCGGCGCTTTCAGCTCAGGCGATGCGGCCTCCTCAGCCCGCACGTCCGACGTCACCGGAAACGCCTCCAGCGTTTGCTCCCGGCTCGCTCGACCAGACACTTCGCCTTCGCCATAGCGATGGCGCCGCAACGCTTTGCGGCGCCATCTCGCACGTCCTAACCCGGTTACCAAGCGTGCAATTCGCCTTATGTCCTCGGTCGGACCCACTTGCCGGTCCGCCGTGACTTGCCTTCACGACGGCTGGATTCGCGCGTGGGTGCCAGGTGGCCGTGCCCGGATGCCGTTCCGTCAGTTGGCTTGCCTGCGATCAGCCTCCGTAATCCCTTTCTACGCCCGTTTGGTAGTGATCGCCAGAGCTGAAAAGGAATGTGTGACAGATGATTCTGATGTTGCATACCGTCTCGTCACCCGGGAACCCCTTGACCTCCCCACGGGTAACCCCATCTTCTCCGGCTGCCTCGCCTCGCGGTTTACCGACGCGGCTCACAGGGCGCCTCGCATTTCGCGTCCCTCGCTTCTTAGGCGTCACTTCATTATTAGTGAGCTCGTCTCATGTTTCGCCCAGCCCGCCTTGCTCCAATGCCGGGTGGCCTGGACCGCTCGCCTTTCGGGCGACCTCAATCGCGGTGTCCCGCCATGCCGGGTGGCCTGGACCGCTCGCCTTTCGGGCAACCCAAATCGCGGTGTCCCCCGATGCCGGGTGGCCCGGAGCGCTCGCCTTTCAGGCGACCCACGGATTCCGCAACGTTGCGGGCCTCTATATGGACGGCCGGCATCGTCTCGTCCCGCCGTCGGCCTCGTTACGTCGTCGCCGCGCGGGCTCGGCGGCGTCGGCCATACCACGCGATGCCGATGGCCACGCCCACCCCGAGGCCCAGCGCGGCAGCGGCCACCGGCACCGCTGGACGGCTGCGCAGCCTGCGTCCAAGCGGGATCGGGTGCCGGAACTCCAGGATCTGCCAGCTACGCTCGACTGCCTCCCGCCGCAACCCCTTGTCGGGGTTGACCGCGCTCGGGTGGCCGACCGCCGCGAGCAGCGGGATGTCGGACACCGAATCGGAGTATGCGTAGCAGTCCGCCAGCTCGTAGCCCCGCTCGGCAGCCAGTTTGCGCACGGCCTCGACCTTGGCCGTGCCCGCCGCATAGAACTCGATCTCGCCGGTGTAACGCCCGTCGGCCGCCTTCATCCTGGTCGCGATGACGTCCGTCACGCCGAGCTGTGCACCGATCGGCTGGACCATCTCCTCACCGGAGGCGGAAACGAGCACGATGTCCCGCCCGGCCGCCTGATGTTCCTCGATCAGCGCGGCGGCCTCAGCGTACACAAAAGGATCAATAAGTTCGTGCAGTGTTTCGTTGACGATCTGCTTGACCTGCTCGACCTTCCAGCCCTTGCATAGCTGAGCCACGTAATCCCTGGTGCGAGCCATGGACTGCTCGTCGGCACCGGAGCGCTTGAACATGAACTGGGCAAAGGCCGTCTTCACCACGTCGCGCTTCGTGATCAAGCCATCGCGATAGAACGGCTTGCCGAACGCCAGCGCACTCGATGTGGCGATGACGGTCTTGTCCAAGTCGAAAAACGCAGCACTGCGCCCCACGCGCCGGAGTCTAGCCGGACCCACCGACATTCCGTGAACCCGTTTATCGTTGAACCGTCACTAAGCGGGCACTCAGTAACCCGTGCAGCGGGGGATCTTGTAAAAATCCGGCGTGTCGTGGCGTGTCCCAGGTGGTCCCTCTCGACGCAGGCACCCTGAATCAGGCATGCTGTCGCTCGACAGGCTCAGCGGCATGCCTCCCCCCGCGGCCGCTGAGCGGTTCGGCTCACATCCCCCCGGAGCCGAGCCCTATGACGGTCCTGCCTATGTGTTTAGGCAGGACCGTCTTTTTATCTGGTACCCGGAAAGTTATCCACAGGCGCGAGTTATCCACAGATCACGGGCCTCGGCGTAGGCGATCACACCGCCCCCGCGAGCAAAGTGCTCCCATGAGACCGCTGCTGATCACGTCCGATCCCGAGATGCTCGATGACCTGCTGCGCATCGTGGCCGCGGTGGGCGCCGAGGCCGACGTGGCGCCCGACCTGGCGGCCGCCCGCCGGATCTACGGCAAGGCGCCATTGGTGCTGATCGGGGCCGACATCGAGGCCGAAGACCTGCGCCGGGCGCCCCCGAAGCGCGGCGGTGTGGTCGTGGTCAGCCGCGTCCACAACGACGAGGCGGGATGGAATCTCGTCTATGACGTCGGCGCCGAGCACGTCATCCAGCTTCCCACCGGCGAGCTCTGGCTCAAGGAGCGCCTGACCAGGGCATTGCGGGCCGAGCCCGAAGGTGGCAAAGTCGTCGCGGTCGTCGGTGGCCGGGGCGGAGCGGGCGCGAGCGTGCTGGCGGCCGCACTTTCCGTGACCGCAGTGCGCGAGGGCCGACGCACCCTGCTGGTCGACGCCGATCCGTTTGGCGGAGGCATTGACCTGCTCTTCGGTTGGGAGCAGGAGCATGGGCTGCGCTGGCCGCAGCTCGCCGAGGCGGGCGGCCGGATCGACTCCGACACGCTCGTCGGCGCGCTGCCTAACCGGGGCGATCTGGTGCTGCTCTCCTGTGATCGCACCGATGACGGCGAGGGCGACCGATCGCCGCGCCTGCTGCCCGATGTGATGCAGGTGGTGCTGAGCGCGGGCCGCGCGGGGCGCGATCTCGTTGTCGTCGACTTGCCGCGCCATCTCGACGACGCGGCCGAGTGTGCCCTGCGGGCCGCTGATCACGCGCTGATGGTGGTGACGCCGGGGCTGCGCTCGACCTCCGCGGCGGCCCGGGTGGCCGGCGCGGTGATGTCCCACCGCGACCAGCTGTCCATTGTGCTGCGCGAGCCCGTGTCGGGCCGGCGGAGGGCTGCCGAGGTCGCCAAGGTGCTCGGGCTGCCGCTCGCCGGTCGCGTGCGCACCGAGCCCAGGTTGGCCGCCGCCATGGAAAACGGGCTGCCGCCCGGCGCCAGCCCGGAGAGCAATCTCGCGATGCTGTGTGCCCGCCTGCTGCGTGAGTCCCTGTCATGAGCGATGTCGTGGCGGGCCCGCTGAGCCAATTCCTCGCGGATCCCGAGGTGACCGATGTGCTCGTCAACGGGGTTCAGGTGTGGATCGATCGCGGGTCGGGGCTGGTCCGGGCGCCGTTGACCATGGGCTCCGGCGAAGATGTGAGGCGGCTGGCCCAGCGCCTGGCGGCCGCCGGTGGGCGCCGGCTCGATGACGGATGCCCCTATGTGGACGCTCGCCTGGCCGACGGCACGCGCATGCACGCCGTCCTGCCACCAATCGCCACGACCGGGCCCTACCTGTCGCTGCGCACATTCCGCCTGCGTTCTCGCCCGCTTTCCGAGCTCGTGCCGGCGCCGCTGGCCGAGCTGCTCGTCGGGCTCGTCGCAGCGCGGCTCTCGCTGCTCATCTCCGGCGGCACCGGTTCGGGGAAGACAACGTTGCTCAACGCGCTGCTGACACTGGTCTCGGTGCGTGAGCGCATCGTCGTCGTCGAGGACGCGGCCGAGCTTGCTCCGGCGCACCCACACGTGGTCGGGCTGCAGGCCCGAGGCTCCAATGTGGAGGGTGTCGGTGCCGTGTCGCTGACCGACCTGGTGCGTCAGGCGCTGCGGATGCGCCCCGACCGGCTCGTTGTGGGCGAGGTTCGCGGCGTCGAGGTGGCCGATCTGCTCAACGCGTTCAACACGGGCCATGACGGTGGCGCCACCACATTGCACGCCAACGCCGCAGCCGAGGTGCCCGTGCGGCTCGAAGCGCTGGGCCTGCTCGGCGGGCTGCCCATTGACGCACTGCGTTCACAGATCGCGGCGGCCATTCAGGTCGTCCTGCACCTGCGCCGCATCGCTGGAGATCGTGAGTTGGAGGAGATATGTCTGCTGCGTCGATCGGGCCCGGGCGGCGGGGTGACCGCGTGGCCGGTGTGGACCCGCAGGGGCGGGATCGGCCCGGCGGCGGGCTTTCTCGCCCGGCTGCTGGCCGAGCGTGGCGCCCCCGTCCCGGCCTGGTTGAGGCACTGATCGTCGTCGCGGGGCTCGGCGCGGCCATCGCCTCACCCGCCGCTGGCGTGATCATCCTTGGTTACGGGTTCGCGGCGCGACATGTCCTCAGCCGTCGGCGCGAGCGGGTCGAATCCGCGCATCGCCGCGCGGAGGCGCTCGACGTGCTGTCCGCGGTCGCGGCGGACGTGCGGGCAGGGGCGACAACGGCCCTGTTCACACTGCCCGATCGCGAGCTCGATCGGCTGGCACGGGCGGCTCGGCGCCTCAGCGACCACACGGGCGCGCCACTGGCCGACCTTTTGGAGCGGCTCGAGTCGCACCACATCGCACTGTCGCGTGTGGACAGTGTGGCCGAGGCGCAGGCGGCGGGCACGCGGCTGACCGGTGTCCTGCTCACCGCGCTGCCGCTCGCGGCGCTCGGGCTCGGGCACGCCATCGGTTCGAATCCGCTGGGCATGCTGCTGGGCAGCGAGGTCGGCGTCGTGTGCGCGGCCCTGGCCGTGTGCCTGCAACTGACGGGGTTCGCGTGGGCCGACCGCTTGGCGCGCCCGCGCGCCGATCGCGCCCGGAGCCTCACCGAGCTGGCTGTCGCGGCCGATCTGCTGTCCGTCACGCTGCGTGCTGGCCTGCCGGTCGGGGTGGCCGTGAGCCGGGTCGGCGAGGCGCTGGAGGGCCCGCTGTCCGGCCAGCTGGTCCAGATCGGGCGCGAGCTGCAGGCCGGGATCTCGCCGAGGCAGGCGTGGCAGCGCCTGGCGATCGCGGGTTCGGCCAAGGGATCGGTGCCCGGCCCGGCCCGGCGGCTGGTCAATGCCGCGCAGCGCACGGCCGACAGCGGCGCCGCCATGTCGGGTGCGCTGAGCCGGTGTGCCGACGACATCCGCGCCGATGCGGCTCACGCCCGCCAGGCACATGCCCAGCGGATGGGTGTGCTGCTGGTGTTCCCGCTGGGCTTGTGTTTCCTGCCCGCGTTCATCTTCGGCGGGCTGGTGCCCGTCGTGCTCGCCGTGCTCGGCGAGGTGTTTTGACAGTCATCACCAAAAGGAGGATCGAAGTGAGGAAATGGCGTTCGGATCGGGGGATGAACACGGTGGAATACGCGATTGTCGGGCTCGCCGCCGCGACGCTCGCCGGCGGGTTGCTGGCGATCGTGAGCAGTGACAGCGTCAAGAGCGCGCTGGCAGGTGTGATCCTGCGTGCGCTGTCGTCGTCATGAGCGGCGATCGGGGCAGCACGACCGTGGAGTGGGCGCTGAGCCTGCCGGTGGTCGTGATGCTTGCCATGGCCGCGGTTTCCGGGATGGTGGCGGTGGCAGCCAAGCTCGGCTGCATCTCCGTCACCCGCGACACGGCGCTCGCGCTGGCGCGAGGCGGCGACCCGTCCATTCCCGACGGTGCAGTCGTCTCACGCGATGGCGAGACCGTGACGGTGGCGGTGCACCGGCCGGTCACGGGGTGCTCGGCAACGGCGGTGCTGGAGCCATGAGACGCGTTCGCGATGACAGGGGCTCAGCCACCATCGTGGCGGCCGCGATCGGGTTGGCGTTGGTGCTCGCCGGTGCGGGGCTGGCCAGGGCCGCAGCGTGGCTCATCGCCCGAGCGCAGGCCGGCGTGGCCGCAGACATGGGCGCATTGGCCGGGGCGATGCGCGGTTTCGAAGGGCGCGATGCGGCGTGCGCCCGCGCAGCCGCGATCGCCGCCCGCAACGGTGCGGAGGTCGTGTCCTGCCAGCTTGATGGGTTAGACCTCACGGTGACCGTGCGGCTGCGCGATTCCGAGGCGACCGCCCGCGCAGGCCCAGTCCGCGCTGATCCCGACCCTGCTGGCCCGAACGATGCCGATCCAATGCGCGCTGGTTTGGTTGCTGTGGGTGTGGGCCGTGCCGGTCCCGTGCCCGCTGGTCCGGTGGCTGTGGGTTCAGGCCCTGCTGGCGTGGTCCCTGCTAGCCCGGATCATGCTGATCCGGTGCGCACTGGTTCGGTGCTGTCGGCGCGGGCTGTGCCTATCCGGTCCGCACCCGGGGCGGCGGCGTGCGCGGCCCGCGACGCCGAATGATCGGGCTGTTCACGCGGGCAGATGGCGAGGGAAGCCGAATTTTCCGATGTGCAGAGATGCATCATCGCCTGGCATCGGGGCAGTGGATCATCGTGCTCGGCCCGGTGCTCGCCCGGGCCGGCCTGCAGATCACGCCCTCAGTCCGGGACCGTGCCGCAGCGCTGGGCATCCGCAGCGCTGTCCTAAGTGGACCATCGGCCGCTCGGACGTGGGGGATCGGGGTGCCCGACAGGCGGACATGGATCACGGTACCGGTGAATAGGAGGATCAGGATGCCGGGGCTACAGACACGACGCGAGCGGCTGGCGCCCGGCGATGTCGTGCCGTACGAGGTCGGCAGGCGGACCACCCTAGGCCGCACAGTGTTCGACTGCCTGCTGGTGTTGCCGGACGATGCTGCGGAGGCAGCGCTGTGCCGGGCGCTTGCCGAGGGGTGGACTGCACGCGAGGAGTTTCTTCGCCGAGTGGGCCTCCATGCGGGCAAGCACGGGATCGCGCGGCTGGTGGCGCTCAGCCGCAGCCTGCTGGTGGACCAGCCCGGTCGCCGCGGGTTCAGATCAGCCCAGTTCAGCTCCGACCTATCCACGCGTGCCCGGGACCGGTCCACGCGTGCCCGGGACCGGTCCACGCGTGCCCGGGACCGGTCCGGGCGGGCACCGGACTTTGTTCGAGTGAGCACCGGATCGGTCCGGGTGAGCGTGAAGCCGGTCCAGGTGCGAGAGGAGCACCGACAGGACGGCCACCGCACCATCCTTGTCGAGGGGGTTGTTTCCGTTGCCGCACTTAGGCGACTGCACGCAGCCGGGGCAGCCCCGCTCGCAGCCGCACGACTTGACGGTGTCGCGGGTCGCGGCCAGCCAAGCCTGCATCATGTGGAAGGCGCGCTCGGCAAAGCCGGCTCCGCCGGGATGCCCGTCGTACACAAAGATCGTGGGTGCGTCCGTGTCGGCGTGGCGGGCGGTCGACAAGCCGCCGATGTCCCAGCGGTCGCAGCTGGCGACCAGCGGCAGGAGTCCGATCGCGGCGTGCTCGGCGGCGTGCAGCGCGCCCGGCACATCGTCCACGTTCGACAACGTGGAGTCGGCGAGGGTCATCCACACGGCCACGGTCTGCAGCGTCCGGCGCGGCAGGTCCAGCGGCCATGTGCCGAGCACCTCGCCACTGTCGAGCCGGCGCCGCTGGAACGACACCACTTGGCTTGTGACCTCGACATCGCCGAGGAAGACACCAACCGGGCCAGCATCCACATAGGACCGGACCTGCAACACATCCAAGGAGGTGACGTCCCGTGCGTGGGTCGTAAAGGGCGGATTTTCCGGCTCCGCCAGGGCCACGCCATCGTCGAGGTCCAGGTGCGAGACGACATACGTGCGGCCCTGGTGGGTGTAGACGGCACCTTGGTGCAGATGATGGTGTGCGCCGCCCGCATCCGCCGTGCCGATCAGCCGACCGGTCGAGGCCTCGATTACCGAGATCGGCGGGCCGCCGGTTCCCCGCAGATCGATGTCCGGGCGGCCGGGATGCGTCCAATACCAACCGTTCGGGCGGCGTCGCAGCGCACCCTGCTGGACCAGATCGTCCACGAGTGAGCGGGGTGCGCCGAACAACTCGAGATCGGAGGTCGTGAGTGGCTTTTCGGCCGCCGCCGTACACAGATGCGGCGTGAGGACATGGGGGTTCGCCGGGTCGAAAACCGTCGCCTCGATGGGCGTATGGAAGAGCGCCGCCGGGTGGTGGACCAGATAGGTGTCCAACGGGTCGTCCCGGGCGATCAGCACGCACAGTGCATCCCGACCGGCGCGCCCGGCCCGGCCCGCGCGCTGCCACATCGCCGATCGGGTGCCCGGATAGCCGGAAAGGAGGACCACGTCCAGGCCGCTCACGTCGATCCCGAGCTCCAGCGCGCTGGTCGTGGCCAGCCCGACAAGCTCGCCTGTGGCGAGGGCCTGCTCAAGCGCGCGCCGTTCCTCCGGGAGATAGCCGGCTCGGTATGCGGCGACCCGGCTGCCCAGGCCCGGGACCACCTCGTCGAGCGCGCGCCTGGCCTGGCTCGCGACCACTTCGGCGCCACGCCGGGACGGCACGAATGCGAGCGTGCGAACGCCGCGAGCCACCGCATCTGCGAGCAGGTCACCGGCCTCACGCACCGCCGACCGGCGCACCGGTTCGGCATCCAGTGGTCCATCTGTCCATGACGGATCCAATGTGGACGAATCCTTAGGCGCGAAACCTGGTGCGGGGTCGGGTGAGGAGACTGACGTATAGCCCAATGCTTGGTTGTGTGCGGGGACCGACGCGGAGCTCGATGCGTGGTCGGGTGTGGGGACTGACGCGGAATCCGGTGTGGGGTTGGGTGGGGAGACTGACGCGGAGCTGGATGCGTGGTCGGGGGCGGGGGCTGACGCGGGCTCCCGGAGCGCGGCGACAGCGGGTGTGCCATCGGTGGTCGTGATGAAGTCGGCCGCGTCGCCAGCTAGTGCCGTGCGGGATCCTGCCACGCCTGTCTGCGCACCAGTTCCTGCGCCGGTTGCCGCCGTGAAAGCCGCCGTCGTGGCTGCGGGCGCGGGAGGCGGCAGGACAGTGGGTAGGGGAGCTCCGGGCGCCGGTGACGGGTGGGTTGCGGGCGGAAGGACTGTGGGTGCTGGCGTCGGGAGGACTGGGGGAGGGAGGGCGGTGGGGAGGCCGGGGAGGAGTGGGGGCTCCCAGAGGGCGAAGGTGGTGGCGCCGCGCGGGGCGG
>NZ_QJUG01000229.1 GCF_003426775.1 Allorhizocola rhizosphaerae
CGCGGTCGGCCGCGGCCAGCCCGGCGAGGCGGCCCTCGACGAGCGCGAGTGCCGCGCCGCCGACGCCCGTGACCTCGCCCGCAACGTACACGCCCGGCGTGGTGGCGGCCTGGTGGGTTTCGGCGACGATGAGGCTGCCGTCATCGTCCAATGTGGTCTCGCAGCCCAGCGCGAGCGCGAGTTCGACCTGTGGCGTGAAGCCGTACCCGACCGCGAGCGCATCGCATTCGACGGTCCGCGCGTTGACCGTGACCGCCTCCAGCCTTCGCTCACCATGCGCTGCAACGACCCGATGCCCGGTGAAGTAGGGGATCCGATGCCTCGCAAGCGAAAGCCCATATCCCAAGGCCTCAAACGCCTTGGCGAAGGCGGCGCGATGGCGCAGATATGCCTGCGGCCTGCCCGCCTCGAACACACCCATCACCCGCACCCCGGCACGGGCCAACCCGGCCGCCACGGGCAGCAGGAACGGTCCCGCGCCGGACACGACCACCCGTTGTCCAATCGCGACACCCTGGCCCTTGAGCAACGCCTGCGCGCCTCCGGCCGTGACCACACCCGGCAGATCCCAGCCCGGGAAAGGGAGCGAGCGATCGTACGCCCCGGTCGCGATGACGAGCCGGTCCGCCGAATAGGACGCATCCCGCGTATGCACCGTGAAACCGGGCTCCACGAACCAAACGCTCGAATTTGGGCGATAGTCGATGCGGCCGAGCTGACGGACAAGCGCACGAAACGCGCGTGAACGTGGCTCGTGCCCGGCCCGATGCCGCCAATACTGCCCACCCGGCCGGGGCGCGGAGTCCAGCAGCAGCACCCGTTTTGAGCAAGCCGCGACCGCAGCGGCGAGCCCGGCCGGACCCGCGCCGATCACGATGACATCAAACCGCGTCACGAGACACCCGATCCCCCGACTGGGCCGTAACCATACAGGCCCGCTGCGCGCGCGTCCCGTTGACCGTGACCAAACACCGGAAGCACGCACCGATCCCGCAGAAGTAGTGCGGCGGCTCGCCCGCCGCGATCAGCGCGGCCGCGATCGTCTGCTCCCCGTCGACCGGAATCTCCCGGCCCTCATACGAAAACGTCATCGGGCGAACCGTCCCGCGCTGAACGGTGACGGATCCAACACGGGTGCCCGCCCGGTCACCATGTCCGCGATCAGCCTGCCCGTGGCCGGGGCCAGCCCGACGCCCGCACCCTCGTGGCCGGTGGCGTGATACAACCCCGGCACGAACGGGTCCGGCCCGATGATCGGGAGGTGGTCAGGCGTGTACGGCCGAAACCCGCGATAGGCCCGGATCACCTGCACGTCGGCCAGGGCCGGGAAGAGCGCCACCGCGCCCTGCGCCAGCCGCCGCAGCACGCGCAGCGAGAACGTGCCGTCGAACCCGACCCGTTCCCGGCTCGATCCGATCAGGACGTTACCGGCCCGGGTCCCCTCGACAACGGCCGAAGTCTGCAGATCGGCATCCGAGCTGCCCACATTGGACACGTATGTCGCCGCGTAAACCTTGTGCCGCACCAGCTCCCCCACGCGCCCCGTCACGAGCACGAACCCCCGCCGGGGCAGCACCGGCACCCGAACCCCCGGCAGCTGACCCGCCCACACCCCCGCCGCATTGATAACCGCGTCGCAACGCAATACGAGGCCGTCGTCCGTGTGCACGGCTCCGGGCTCCAGCTTGACCACTGTCGTCCGCAGCCGCACGTCAACACCGCGCAGCAGGGCCGCAGCAGCGAGCATCGGCTGGACCTGCATGTCCTGCGGGTAGTACATGCCGCCCGCCAGCCCCGGCGCCAGACACGGCTCCAGCTCGCTTAAGGAAGCGACCGGCTGAGCGGTCACGCCCCGCTGGGTGGCCGCGAACGCCGACAGCGCGACCATTTCCGCCTCGGTCGCGGCAACCACGAGCCCACCCTTGGGTTCGAGCTCCACCTCCTCCAGGCCCAGCGTGCGCCACAGCTCCACCGACAGCAGCGCGAGATCCAGTTCGGGCCCGGGTTCCTTGTCGGACACCAGGATGTTGCCCTCGCCCGCGCCCGTCGTGCCTCCCGCCACCCCGCCGCGATCGACCACCGTGACCGAAAGCCCGGCCCGCGCAAGGAAATGCGCGCACGCGGCCCCCACGATCCCGGCCCCGATGACGACGGCGTCAGGCAAGGGAGTCCATCCACGCCTCGACCGCTGACGCCTCGCGCGGCAACGCGTGCGACAGCATGCGATAACCGTCGGACGTGATAAGCACATTCTCCTCGATGCGCAACCCCATCCCGCGCAGCTCGGCCGGGATCAGCCCATCGTCGGGCTGGAAGTAGATGCCCGGCTCAACGGTCAGCACGTGCCCCTCGGCGAGCACACCATCCAAGTAGAACTGAGCTCTCGCCTGAGCACAATCATGCACATCAAGTCCGAGCATGTGGCCCGACCCGCACAGCGTCCACCGCCGGTAGAGCTCCTTGTCGGCGTCCGCCTGGCTGAGCAGACCCATGCCCACCAAGCCATCCGAAAGCACCGCCATGGCCGCGCGATGGAAGTCCCGATAGGCCCGCCCGGGTTTCAACACGGCCAGCGCCGCGTCGTTGGCCGTGCGGCACAACTCATACAGGTCGCGCTGCAGCGGGGTGAACCGGCCCGAGATGGGCAGCACCCGCGTGATGTCGGCCGTGTAGAGCGTGCGCGTCTCGGCGCCCGCGTCGAGCAGGAGCAGCTCCCCGTCGCGCAACGGGCCGTCGTTTTCGGTCCAATGCAGAACTGCGGCGTGTGCACCGGCCGCCACGATGGAGTGGTATCCAACGTCGTTGCCCTCCAGCCGGGCACGCGACCAGAACACGCCCTCCAGCGCACGCTCCGAACCGGCGCGCGGGAGAGCTCGTACAACATCTTCAAAACCACGCGTCGTGATGGCGATGGCCTCCTCGATCTGGGCCACCTCCCACTCGTCCTTGACGAGCCTCAGCTCGGACAGCACCGCTGCCAATAGAGGGTCGTCGGCGCTGCGCCCGCTCGGATGGAGCTCGTCGATGTGCCGGGTCTCGATGCCCAGCCGCTGCGAGGTCTCGCGCAGCGTCGGCCGCCGCCCGACCCAGAATTCGCCATACATCCGGTCGTTGTCGTGGCGCTCCAGCCGTGGCCGCATATACAGCACGCTGTCGCCACCGGGCTCGATGACGAGCACCCCTTCGGGTGCCTGGTCACCGGTCAGCCACGTGTAGGCCGAGTGCGGCCGGAACCGGTAAAACTGGTCATTGGAACGCTGTTTGAACGTGCCCGCCGGGATCAGCAGACGCTCGCCCGGGAACGCCTCGTGCAACCGCTTGCGCCGCAATGGCGTCCACTCGGCTACCGCGTCACGCTCCGCATCGGAGCCCGAGTCGAGCCAGCCGACCCGCATGAACTCCTCAAGCTCCGGCCCCACCGGCAGATCGTGACTGGCCGTCTTGAATTGCTCGTTCATAGCAAAAACCCTTCAGGGAAGGGGTCGTCAGGGTCGAGGAAATGCTGCCCGGTGCCGGTGAGCCAGGCTCTTCCGGTGATGGTTGGTACCACGCCGGCCTCCGTCGACGCGATGAGCCTGCCGATGAAGCGGGTCCCGAGCAGGGACTCGTTGATGAAATCGGTGTGCAGCGGGAGCTCACCGCGCGCGTGCAGCTGCGCCATGCGGGCCGACGTGCCGGTGCCGCAGGGCGAGCGGTCGAACCAACCGGGGTGGATCGCCATCGCGTGCTTGGCGTGGTTGCCCACGCGCTCACCGGCCAGGTAAACGTGATGGCAGCCGCGGATATTCGGGTCATCGGGGTGAACCGGCTCGTCTGTCTCGTTGATCCGGCGCATGATGCTCAGGCCCGCGTCGAGCAGTTGCTGCTTGGGCGAGTCGAGCGACAGCCCGAGCTCGCTCAGCTCGACGATGGCGTAGAAGTTGCCGCCGTAGGCCAGGTCATAGGGCAGACCATCGTCGAGCGTGGCGTCGAGCCGCACCGCGAACGACGGCACGTTGGTGATGGTGACCGACTTGGCGATCCCACCGTCCACTTTGACCGATGCGGTCACCAGCCCGGCGGGCGTGTCGAGGCGCACGGTCGTGACCGGCTCGGTGACCTCGACCATGCCGGTTTCGACGAGCACGGTCGCCACACCGATCGTGCCGTGCCCGCACATCGGCAGGCAGCCGGACACCTCGATGAAGATGACACCGAAGTCTGCCTCAGGCGAGCACGGCGGCTGCAGAATCGCGCCGGACATCGCGGAGTGGCCGTGCGGCTCATACATGAGGAGCGTGCGCAGATGATCCAGGTGCTTGACGAAATATTCTCTGCGTGAGGCCATCGTGTCGCCCGGCACGACACCGATGCCGCCGGTCACCACACGCGTGGGCATGCCCTCGGTGTGCGAGTCGACGACGTGGATGACGCGCCGTGCCCTCACAGCACGGCCTCCGTCGCCTCGCGAATCGCCTTTTCCGCGAGCGGCCCGAGCGGCTGGCGTGGTGGCCTGCACGGTCCACCGTAGCGACCGGCCACGTCCATCGACAGCTTGATCGCCTGCACGAACTCGGTGCGCGAATCCCAGCGCAGCAACGGGTGAAGCTCGCGATAGAGCGGAACCGCCTGATCGAGCCGAAGGTCGCGGGCCGCCCGGTAGAGAGCCACACATTGCGCGGGCAACGCGTTGGGATAACCCGCGATCCAACCGACCGCGCCCGCGAGCATCAGCTCAAGCAGCACGTCGTCGGCGCCCACGATCAGGTCGAGCCCCGGCGCCTGCTCGCGAATCTCATAGGCCCGCCTCACGTCTCCGCTGAACTCCTTGACCCCGACGATGAGCCCCTCCTCGTGCAGGCGCGCGAGAAGCGGCGGCGTCAGGTCGACCCGTGTGTCGTGCGGGTTGTTGTAGGCCACGATCGGGAGCCCGACCCTGGCGACCTCGCGATAGTGCGCCATGACCGAGTCGGCGTCGGCGCGGTAGGCGGTCGGCGGGAGCAGCATCACGGCCCGGCAGCCGGCCTCGGCCGCGGCCTGCGTCCAATGACGAGCCTCAAGCGCGCCATAAGCCGCGACGCCCGGCATCACGCGCGCACCGTCGACCGACGCGGCCGTCTTGAGCACGGCGAGCCGCTCGTCGGGCGTGAGCACCTGATATTCGCCCAGCGAGCCGTTGGGCACGACGCCGTCACAACCGTTGTCCAGCAACCACTTCACGTGCTCGCCGTATCGGTCCAGATCCACCCGGCCGTCGACGAACGGCAGCGCCGTCGCGACCATCACCCCACGCCACACTGTCACGTGTAATATGCTACACATTACAGCCATGGAGAGAATAGCCCCTCGTCGCAGCCTGCGCGAGGAGGTCACGGCCCAGCTGCGGGCCGCCATCGTCG
The DNA here is from genome assembly GCF_003426775.1 of Allorhizocola rhizosphaerae. GTDB lineage: Bacteria > Actinomycetota > Actinomycetes > Mycobacteriales > Micromonosporaceae > Allorhizocola > Allorhizocola rhizosphaerae. The sequence goes on from NZ_QJUG01000229.1 coordinate 5,379, forward strand.
CGGGTCACCTGCGGCCGGGCGTGGTCCACTCGGTGCCGGTGCTCGCGGCGCAGTTCGGCGTGTCGGCGACCCCCGTGCGCGAGGCGATCCTCGACCTGGCCAAGGAGGGGCTCATCGGCATCGTGAAAAACAAGGGCTTTCGCATCTCCGCGCTGTCCGACGAGGAGCTCGACGAGATCACCGAGGTCCGCGAGCTGCTGGAGATCCCGGCGGTCGCGGCATGCGCCGGCAAGCTGTCCACCGACCAGCTCAGTGAGCTGGAGACGCTCGCCGTGTCCATTGTGGATGCCGCTCGGGCGGGCGACCTCGCCGCCTATCTCGCGGCAGACGCCGCATTTCATAAGCGCCTTCTGGGTACCGGAAAAAATCGGCAGTTGATGCGAATAATCCTTGATCTTCGCAACCGGACGCGCCTCTACGGGTTGGACGCCCTGGTCGAAAGCAAGCAGCTCATCCACTCCGCCGAGGAGCACGTCGAGCTCGTCAAGCTGCTGCGTGCCGGGCGTCGCGAACCGGTCGCCCGCCTCATGCGGCGACACCTGTCCCACGTGCGCGGCATCTGGGCCGGGACCACGGCCGACTGAGCATCACGCCTCGGGAAGGGCAAGCACGCGCGACGGCACGGGCGAGGACTGCTCGATGGAGCAGGAGGCAATCCTCACCGGTCATCCGGTGGCACTTCACGACCTCGGCAAGCCGGACCGCAAGAGTGAGCGAAGGCGGGACATCGCGTCCCGCCTTCGCCGTCTGTCGCGCTGGTGATCAGGCGGGCAGACCGCCAACCTGAGTGTTGATCCAGGAGCGGATCGCGACGAGGTCGCCGTAGATGGACGGGCCGGTGGCACAGACCGAGCTGCCGTTGCCGGAGCGGCTGGTGGCGCCGATAACGAACCAGCGGCTGTCACCGCTGATCCGGCGCACCTGCGGGCCACCGGAGTCGCCATAGCAGGCGCCCTGGTTGCCACCGGTGTTGTTCGTGCAGATTTCCAGTGGACCGTTGATGCCCAGGCACCGGCTGTCGGCCACGACGGAGGTGTCGAGCTCGCGAGCGACGGTGGGCGCCGAGCCGCAGCCGCGGGTCGGGCACGCCAGCCCCCAGCCGATGATGCGGGTCGCGGTACCGACCGGGTGCCCGATGGTCGGGATGGGTGCCGGGGCGTGGCTGACCGAGCTGGCAAGGCGCAGCAGCTTGACGTCGGCGCTGGAGTGGCTCACCGAACCGATGACCGAGACCACGGTGCCGCCACTGGTGCGGTTGATGCTGCCCACGCGGACCGAGCTGGGCGTGGAGCAGTGCCGGGCGGTGACGACCCAGTTCGACTTGATGAGGGTGCCGGTGCAGCCGGACGTGTACACCAGCCACGAGTAGTTCTCCGTGGCCGGGCTACCGCCGACGATCATCGTGCCGATGTCGTCCGTTCCGGGATCGCCGGAGAACGCGTACGCGGGGGCGGTCGGCACGGCCAGGGCGGCCGCGACCAGGCCCGCGGCAACCAGCGCCCTGACGAAAATGCGGGGTGTCTTCATGTCCAACACGATGCACAGAGTTGGCACAAATTTCAATAGCTCGATACATAGCTTGGATCCATAGCACGCCGTGATGCCGGCTCAGTAGAACACCACCCGCACATGCTTGGCCAGCTCGGCCACCGCCGCCCGGTCGCCCTCCGGCACGCGCACGGTGAATCTCGCCCCATACAGCGCAGAGAGGTCCGTGTTCACAGAACTCAGCGTGAGCTCTCGTGGATGCGGCCGTCGACGAGTGGGGCGTCGGCGAGGACTCGCCCGGCGTAGTCGGCGGGGTCGAAGTACTGCCAGCAATTGGCGAGTTCGCGTTGGACCGCTGAGCGCGGGTCCCTGGCCCACTGGGCAAGGAGGTCCAACGCGAGTGGGCCGTTGATGAGCGCGGCTGTATGCACCATGGCCGCGGCCTCCTTTTCCGACAGCTCACACAGACTGGCGGGCATGTGGTGCAGCAGCGGCTCACCGATACTCGCGAGCGACCGTGATTCGCGCATGCCGCGCGGCGGTAGCAACGCCGCGCAGCACCGCTCCACTGTGGACAGCACGGCGGGCTCCGGCGCGGTCATGGTTTCGGCGCAGCGCGCGATGAGCAAGCGGATCGTCCTGGTGTACTTCGGCTCGTCCCGTGCCCGGCGCTCCAGGTCTTCGATGAGCCGCCGCCTGACCTGCACGTGTGCGGCGCCCGCAGCCATGACGATGGTGTCGTGCCACTGGTCCAGATGCGCGCGGTCCACCAGCAACCCCAGATCGCTCTGCTCGGCCGCCTCGATCGCCGCCAAATATTCCTGCAGCGAACGGTGTACAAAATCGACCCGGCCCTCCACCGGCTCCCGGATGATCCCGCTGCGCTCGATGAGATGGCTCAGGACCGTGGACGCTGCGGCCTCAAGCCGCGGGATGGACTTGAGCTTGTCGCCGATCCACAGCTCGGCATCCGAGCGCACGGCCTCGGCCCGATTGTTGACCGTCATCCGCCACGCGAGATGCCGCAGCAGATGCAGCTTGTCGGCCGTCTCCATGATGAGCGTGTGATGGCTCGCAACGGCCCGGTCCACTTCACGCCGCTCCACCAGCAACTCCAGCGCCGCCCGATAGATGCCCATGCGATCGCGCGGCAGATGCGTGCGCCGGTCCAGATTGAGCGCGCAAAGCATCGCGCACAGCAAAGGCGTGGTCGCCAGCACCGCCATGTGCGGATTGGACTCGAGCCGGGTCAGCAGTGCCGACTCGTACCGCGGGAGTTCGGACTCCTCGCACGGCAGCCCACCCGCCTGCCGCACCGCGTCGTGCCAGTGTGCGACGAACCGGCGCACGTCCGCCGGGTTCATCCGCTCCAATGTGGCCGATCCGAACCCCTCATCCTGCAGCCAGCTCGATCCGGCCGCCGACGGGCGTGAGGTCACGACCACCCGCGTCTGCGGATATCTGCGCAACAGCCGGCGCAGCCACTCGCGCACCCGCGGCCGCTCCTGCTTGGTCAGCTCGTCGACACCGTCCACAAGCAACAGTCCCGCCCCGGCGTCGAGCCGCCGGTGCACCCATCCCCGCGGCATCAGATCCACATCGTGATCTGCCACCCCCTCCAGGAACTGGTCGGCCCGCGGCAGTGGCGACCCGGCGTGGCTGCGAAGCCTTATATAGTACGGAGTGAGCCCGTTCCACGATGCGAGGTCTCCGGTGAATCCACCCCGCGACGCGGTCACCGCGAGCCATTTCAGCAGCGTCGTCTTGCCCGACCCGGCCTCGCCGCGCACCAGCAGCCGTTGATGCGCACCGATCGCCGCCTCGACCCGCGTCGCCGTGGGCGCATAGCCGCCGCCAAACGGGGCCTTGGCCGTGGTCGAAACCGTGAGGCTGATGTAGGCCATGCTGACCGCGGTGCGGGGCCGAAACCGGTGCACGTCGACACCGAACATCTCGATCTCGTCCAGCGTCTCGCTCACGGTCTGCAGATAGCGCCGCAGGAACGCCGCGTCGCTCTCGTCCCCGTCGGGCGCGTCCAGGGTGCGCATCGGCAACCGGCTCAGGCCCTGGCGCAACTGATCGCCCAACCCGGACACGCGCGAGAGCAACTCCGTCAACGCCCGCGGCTCAAATGGCGCCAGCTGCTGCACGAGCTGCACATAGCACGCACAGCACTCCGCGAGCAGCGCCTCGTACAGCCGGTGCCCCGGCTCGCTCAGCGTGGCCCGCTGGCCGAACCGCTCCCGCACCCGCCGCGCGATCGCCGCCGGGTGCATGTCGGCCTCGAACAGTGCCACGTCGGTCAGGTCCGCATGCGCGAACGCGTCGGCCACCGCCTCGAACGCCGCGACCCGTTCGGCCTCGCCGAGCCCGTCCAGCGAGGCGTCGAACAGCGGCATGACCCGCTCGGCGACCGCATCGCGCATCGCCTCCACCTCGCGCCGCAGGCTGCGCCGGCGGAAGTTGTCGGTCACGCGCACGTCGATCAGCTCGCTGAGCGGCAGCGCGAGCTCAGCCCGCTTCTGTCTGTCCGCCAGCCACCACCGCACGGCCGGGGTTATCACCGCAAGCCCGGTCTTGAACACCACATCCATCGATGAGTACCTTAGCCATGCCGCTCAAGTCCGGCTGTCGTCAACCGGCGCGCCAAGTGGAATACTCCTGTCGCATGGGCGGTCGGAAACGCGGCTCATCGACGATTGCCGAAGAAGCCGACTTCGGTTGGGCCGAGCTCGTGCCCGACCGCGATCGTCCGGGCGGCTGGACGCTGCTGCTCGACGGGCGGCCGATGTCGCATGTGGACACGGTCAACCCCGCGCGCCTGGAGTTCGGCTACATGCGCCGGCTCGCGTCCGTGGTCGATGCCGCGGCGCCGAAGGGCGAGCCGCTTCGCGTGCTGCACCTCGGTGGGGGCGCGCTCTCCCTGCCGCGCTATATCGCGGCGACCCGGCCCGGCTCCCGCCAACTGGTCATCGAGCACGATGCGGCGCTGGTCGCGCTGATCCGGCGGGTGTTGCCGCCCCCGCCCGGGGTCCGGATCCGCGTGGCCGACGCGACGCAGGTGACGGGGCTTTCCGGGTACCAGATAATGCTGGTTGACATCCCCATCGAGGTGCCGATGACCGGTGTGGCCCGGACCGTCGCGGCCAACATCACCGACGGCACGGCGCGGGCACGAGCCAAGGCCCTGCGCACGGGCGGGGTCGATGTGTGCCTGATGGCCGAGTCGACCGTCCTCAACGGCCGGCACGCGGGCAACGTGGTGCTCGCCGCGTCGTCGGCGGGCCTTCCGATCGCGCAGCTGCGCGAGGCGGCCGCGCGCGAGGCCTTCCCGACGAAGGTCCTTTACGGCGATGTTCTTGACCGCTATATCGGAGTTAAACATTCATACGCATGATTAGCGCATGACCCCCGTTATTCGCTGGTTCGCAGCCATCGCTGCGGCCGTAACAGCCTCCACCCTGTTCGCCGGCCCCGCACGGGCCGAGACCTACTCCGCCCCGCTGCGCACGGCCGTCGCCTCGCTTCCCGTCGCCACCGAGATCCGGACCGGCTACAACCGCGATCTGTTCCCGCACTGGATCGATGCCGACTCCGACGGCTGCAACACGCGCTACGAGGTGCTCATCGCCGAGGCCGTGACCTCGCCTTCCGTCGGCTCCGGCTGCACGCTCTCGGGCGGACGCTGGTACTCCTACTACGACAACGCGTACTGGACGCTGCCCGCCGACCTCGACATCGACCACTTCGTGCCGCTGGCCGAGGCGTGGGACTCGGGGGCGCGCAGCTGGACCACGACCCGCCGCCGCTCCTTCGCCAACGACCTGGGCGACCATCGCTCGCTCGTCGCCGTGACCGACAACGTCAACCAGTCCAAGGGTGACCAGGACCCCGCCCAATGGCTGCCGTCCTACTCCAGCGCCCGCTGCCGCTATGTGCAGGAGTGGGTGGCCGTGAAGATCCGCTGGCGGCTGACCGCCGACTCGGCCGAGAAATCCACGCTGACCAGCCTCGCCAACGGCTGCAGCAACGTCACGATCACGGTGGTGCGCGCGTTCTAATAGGGTGTCGGTATGGACACCACGGTGCTACGCGCCGCGTACTCGGAGCTGATCGCCGAGGCGCGCCTCGGCGGCTTCGGCGATCCGCCCCCGGGCCAGTGGTCGGCGCAGCAGGTCATCGCGCATGTCGCGGCCAACGACGAGCTGCTGGCCGAGGCGACGCGGCAGGTGCTCGACGGCTCCGGCCGGGCCTACTACAACCACGACGCCATCGACACGGCGCGGCTCGACGAGCTGATCGCCGAGAAGGGCGACGTGCTCGCCTGGCTGGAGGAGACCAGCGCCCGCCTGTGCGACCTGGCCGACCGGCTGCCCGAGGAAGACCAGACCATGGTGCACACGCAGATCATCGACGGCACGCACACCCGGGTCGACCAGCCGTGGCCGTGGCCCAAAGCGCTTGTGGTGCAAGCGAAGGTGCATCTGCCGGCGCACCTGACCCAGCTGATCGAACTTCGGGGGCAGCACGATGAGTCTTGACATTCCGATCATCGGTTTTGGCACGTGGCAGGCGACCGGCCGGCGCGGATACGAGGCGATACTCAAGGCGCTTTCCGTCGGGTACCGGCATATCGACACAGCGACCATGTACGGCAACGAATCCGAGGTGGGGCGGGCTCTGCGCGACAGCGGTGTGCCCCGCGACGAGGTGTTCATCACGACCAAGCTGCCGCCCTCGCGGGCCGGGCACGAGCGGGAAACGCTGGAGGCGAGCCTGCGCGCGCTGGGCGTGGACAGCGTGGATCTCTGGCTCATCCACTGGCCGCCACGCGATTCGGTCGCCACCTGGCGGGCCTTCATCGAGCTGCGCGATCTCGGTTTGGCACGCGCGATCGGCGTGAGCAACTACTCGACGCGCCAGTTGGACCAGCTCATCGACGCCACGGGCGAGACGCCCGCGCTCAACCAGATCGAGTGGGGGCCTTCGCTGTACGACGACAAGCGCCAGGCCGAGCACCGCGAGCGCGGCATCGTGCTGGAGGGCTACAGCCCGTTCAAAACCACGAATCTGCGCAACGCCACGCTGGTCGAGATCGCCAAGGCGCACGAGGCGACACCGGCACAGGTCGTGCTGCGCTGGCACATCCAGCACGACGTGGTGGTGATCCCCAAGAGCGTGACCCCCGAGCGCATCGCGGCCAACCTGGATGTGTTCGGTTTCACTCTCAGCGACGAGGAAATGACCGCACTCAACGGCCTATAGCGGGACAAAAGAGCAGGCAACCTAAGCCGCAACCCCGTCGCAAAGCCGAGCGTGTCATGCTGTGGGCAACGTGAAACCGGTGCTCGCGCGAGCAGCGGCCGACGGAAACGGTGATACGACGTGACCTACGACGGTGAACCCCTCGCCGGTGAGCACGGGGGCGACGCGGATTACGGCTACCACGAAACGAATCCCGGCTACGACGCCGCGCCCATGACCGCAGCGCCAGTGAGCGCACCACCCGTGAGCCCAGCCCCCATAAGCCCAGCCCCCGTAAGCCCAGCCCCCGTAAGCGCGGGGCCGGTGAGCCCAGGGCCGGTGACAGCGCGGGCCGCGGTGCCCGTGACCGCTCCCCCTATGACCGACCGCCCGGCGGCGGCGATCGGGCGTGCCTCCGTTCCCCCGCCGGGCGCGCCACGGCCCGAGGGCGCCACGCCACCGTCCAAGAAGGTGCGCAATCTCCGCAATGCTCGCAAGCGCCGCATCCAAAACTGGGCCATCGCCGGCGTCAGCCTGGTGATCCTGCTCACGGGCGGCGGCCTGATCGGCGGCAGCTACTTCTACGACAAGATCCCGCATCCCGGCGAGCTGAGCCTGAAGAACAGCACCGAGGTGTTCGCCGGCGACGACGCCACGCAGCTGGCTCACCTGGGCTCCGAGCACCGCTCCGAGTTGGCCGTCAACAAGCTGCCCGAGCCGATCCGCAATGCGCTGATCGCGGGTGAGGACAAGAACTTCTACAACCACCACGGGGTGGACCTGTGGGGCATCGCGCGTGCCGCGTGGAACAACCTGACCGGTGGCGAGACGCAGGGCGCCTCGACGATCACCCAGCAGTACGCGCGGCAGGC
>NZ_QJUG01000023.1 GCF_003426775.1 Allorhizocola rhizosphaerae
GCCGCCGGGGTCTATCAGGTGACCGCCGCACACCCGCAGGCACTGCTCGCCGCCGTGGCCGCGGCCGACCCGTCGGGCGGGTCGATGGCGGTGGTGCGCAGCGACGAGCAATACGCGCAGGGCAAGGTCGAGCTGATCGGCGTGCAGTCCGAGCGGCTCGGCCGGGTGGCGGCGTGGCGGGGCAAGGATCGCGCGCAGGTCGACCGGATCGGCGAGCGGCTGCGCGAGGGTGCGACGGCGCCCGTGCCGCTGGGCGGCGACGTCATGGTGCGGGTCAACGTGTCCGGGCTGGGCGACGTGCCGCTTCGCCTGGGCGCCATGGTTTCCGTGCCAGGCCTGCCGCCGACCGTGGTGTGGCTGGGCAACCTGGCGGTGGGGCAGCGCGACTATGCGGCGCCGGTCACCGCGTGCGCCGGGTGCCGGTTCGTGGGGCTCGCGGTCGGCCGGGTGGGCGCCGTCACCGGGGCGATCCGGGCAACCCTTGCGCTGCAAGAGATACACACGGGTGGGGCCAGCCTGCCGCTCGCGGCCGACCTGTGGCACACGTCTTCGGAGCGCAACCCGAGCGCGCGGGTGTCGGTGGCCGACAAGACCCTCACGGTGGAGTCCAACGGGCCCGGCGAGGTCGTCGTGTCGCATGTGGACACGCCGGCGCGGCTGCCGGTGGTGCTCGCCGGTGCGGCTCCGGGCGAGGGCGACAGTTTCGCGTTCCCGTCCTTCGCGGATGTGCAGCAGGAGTTCTCGGTCGTGGAGCGGGCTGATCTGCTGCCCCGGGGCGGGGCGCACGGGCTGCTGTTCGACCTCGACCTGGCGGTGCGATCCGCATCGGTGTCCGCTGGGCTGGGCGAGGCCTCCGACCTGCGCTACGAGGTTTGGACCGACGGCACGGCCGGGGCTGGGCTGGACCGCAAACTCGCCGAGCACGGGGTGGGGCTCATCAGGTACCAGAGCATAGGAAGTGAGAAGGAGTTGCTGGCTCGCCGCGCCCCGGCACTCGGCTTCAGTCTCTACCTCCTCGCCGGGATCGCCGCCGCGGCGCTGGGGCTGGGAGTGCTTGCGCTGAGCCGGCGGCTGGGCGCGGCCGACAGGCGGGCCGAGCTCGCCGCGTTACGTGCCACGGGCGTGCGCACCCGGGTGTTGCGGCGGGCGCTGCGCCGGGAGCGGCTGATCGGCCTGGCGCTGCCGCTGGTCATCGGAGTCGTGGCCGGGGTGGGTGCGGCGGTGCTCATGCTTCCGGGCATCCCGCTGGTGACGGCCGGCAGCACGAGACCTATCGAGCTCGCCGAGCTGGAGCTGTGGCGGTCGGCGCTGGAGCCGTCGGCGCTCGTGATCGCCGCGGCCGCCGCGCTGCTCGTGGCGCTGGCCGGCTGGCTGACCGCCGGACGCCTGGCCCGGGGAGGCGTCCAGTGATGGCGTTGCCGAGGGGACTTCGGCCCGGGGAAAGCCGCCGTCGGACGCCTGGCCCGGAGAGGCGTCCAGTGATGGCGCTGCCGAGCGGGTTTTTGGCGCGGGGAGGCGGGCGATGACTTCCGCGGTGATGTGCCGAGGGCTGGTCTATATTTACCGGCTTGAGGGATACGACGTCGTGGCGCTCGGCGGGGTCGACCTCGACATCGCGCCGGGCGAATCGGTCGCGCTGCTTGGGCCGTCCGGTTCGGGCAAGTCTACTTTGCTCAGTCTGCTGGCCGGGCTGCTGCGGCCCGCGGCCGGTCGGGCCGCGATCGACGATATCGACCTGGCCAAGGCGAGCGAGGCCGAGCTGGCGCGCATGCGGGCCACGACGGTGGGCGTCGTGCTGCAGGGGGCCGAGCGCAATCTGTTGCCCTACCTGACGGCTGAGCAAAACGTGCGGTTCGCGCAGCGGGGTGCGGCGGCGCACGGTGTGCAGGGCATGCCGAGCCCGCGCGATGTGCTTTCGCTTGTGGGGCTTGGCGTGCGGGGCAAGCTGCGCCAGCGGCCCGACCAGATGAGCCCGGGAGACCGGCAGCGGCTCGCGCTGGCCGTCGCGCTGGCACACAAACCGGGGCTGCTGCTCGTGGACGAGCCCACCAGCCAGCTCGACACCATCGCGCGCGACGAGATCATCGCGGCGCTTGAGGGCGTGCGCAAGCTTGGCACCACGGTGGTCGTGGTGACACACGATCCGGAGGTCGGCGCGCGGATGGGCCGGCAGGTCACCATCCGGGATGGGCGGGTTGGTGCCGAGGGCCAGCTGGGCGAGGAGTTCGCGCTGGTGGGCCGGGACGGCTCGGTGCACCTGCCGCCCGAGATCCTCGCGGTGCTCCCGCCCGGCACCCGGCTGCGCGTGCACGCCATGCCCGATGGCACGGTGAGCCTCGTGCCCGCGGTGTCCACTTTGGAGGTTGCGGATGCTGCTCGCTGATCGCGTCAGTGTGGCATACGGCAAGAATCGGCCCGTGCTGCGCGATGTGTCGGTGGCACCGGTCAAGGGGCGCATCCTCGCGGTGACCGGCGCCTCGGGCGCGGGCAAGACCACCCTGCTCATGACGCTTGCCGGGATGTTGCGCCCCCTGGCAGGCACTGTCACCGTGCACGGCGTCGCGCTGCGCGGGCGTGACCACGCGGTCGAGCAGGGAATCATCCTTGTGCCGCAACACAATGGGCTCGCCCCGACGCTCACCGCCGCCGAGAACGTTCAGGTAGCGCTGCTTGCCGCGGGGGCATCCGCGGCCGACGCGCGGCGGCTCAGCGCGGAGGCGCTCGCGGCCGTCGGGCTTGAGGCGCAGGGCGACCAGCTCGTCGAGGAGCTGTCGGGTGGGCAGCAGCAGCGGGCGGCAATCGCGCGCGGACTGGCGTTGCGCGGCGAAATCCTGATCGCCGACGAGGTGACCAGCGAGCTCGACGCGGCCAACCGGCAAAACGTGCTGCGGCTGCTGCGATCCGAGGCCGAGCGCGGCGTCGCGGTCGTGTTCGCCACGCACGACCCACAGGCCGCGGCCGCGTGCGACGAGCAGCTGCATCTGGTGGACGGCTACACCGCCACCCCGCCGCGCTGACCCCCACACGGTCCTGTCGGTATGCGATGTGGGTGAAGCCGACGCCAAATGGTGTAGCCGCGCGATTTGCGGTTGCGCCACCGGTTAACGTGAGGGAATGACCTCTCGACCGGTACCGGGGGCCGTGCGGGCGGCGGCGATCGCGCTCGGTGCGCTGGCGTTCATCGGCGCGACACTGATTGTCGTTGGCGTGCTTGAGATCTTGTGGTGGCGCTCGCCCGACGCCGCCGGGCTGGCCGTGATTTTCGACCGGGTGAAGCAGACCTATGGCCTGGACCGTCCGGCGATGCTGCGCGGCGTGGGCGGTGCGGGCGTGCTGATCGCGTTTGGTGTGGTCGCGCTCGGGCTGTCCGGGCTGGCGTGGCCGATACGCGACGGCCACCAGTGGGCCAGAACGACCGCCGTGGTCGGCATGATCGGCCTCGTGGTCGTTGTCGGGGTGGACATCGGGAGTGACCTGGTCCTCGCGACCTCGCCCGCCACATACACGGCCGAGGTCGCGAGCTTCGATCCGCAGGGCCGTGTCGTGCGCGTTGAGGACATCCAAGCCCTGCTCTATCCGGCGTGGTATCCGTGGCTTGAAGATGTCGCGCAGGGCGCGCTGGTCCTCGTGTGCGTGTTTGCGCTCCTGGCGCTGGGCAAGGCGGCTGTCTGGAGCGAAGGCTACTTCAAGGCCGGGCCGGACGCCCGCACCGATGACGCGTGGGGCGCCAAACTCGCGAAGATCCGTGAGGAGAACCAGCGACGTGATGCGTGACAGGCCGGCAACACCCGACGACACTCCCGCCATCCACAAGCTGGTGTCGGCGTGCGACCCGGACTCCAGCCTCGACTCCATCGCGGCCGACCTGGCCCGCCCGGCGATCGTGCTCGCCCGTGACACCGTCGTCGTGCATGACGACGGTGAACTGGTGGCCTGGGCGTGGGTCCACATGGGCCGCCGGGCTCAGGTCAACGTGCATCCCGACTATCGCGGCCGGGGCATCGGCACGCGCCTTCTGGCCTGGGCGGAGGCCCGCTCGCTTGAGCTCGGCAGCTCACGGCTGGGCCAAAACGTGCCCGACAGTCGGACCGATGCGGCGAAGCTCTTGCGCGCCAACGGATACGAGCCGAAGGCGACCGCCTGGCTGCTGGAGATCGCGATGGAGCGCGAGCCGGAGGTCCCGGCGCTCGACGGCATCACGGTGCGCTCCTTCCGCGACGGCGATGGCCTCGCGGCGTACCAGATGATGGAAAAGGCTTTTAACGAATGGCAGCAACGCCCTCACGAATACGGGGAGTGGGCGCAGCAGACGATCGAGCGGGAGACGTTCGTGCCGGAACTGTCCCCGCTGGCGTTCGCCGGGGAGCGGCTCGTGGGTGCTGTGCTGTCGCTGGATGTTTTTGCGCAGGGGTACGTCGAACGCGTCGCGGTGGACCGAGAGTTCCGCAATCGTGGCATCGCACGGGGATTGTTGCTGGAGGCGTTTCGTGGCTTCTACCGGCAGGGCCGCCGCGCGTGTCGTTTGTGGACACACTCGGACACGGGTGCGCTGTCACTCTATGAGCGCGTCGGCATGTCGGTCGTGCGCAGCTCGACGCACTTCAGCAAGCCCCTGCAGCACGATCATCGCGGCTAGCGCCCACAGCAGCGGGCCCCACGCGATGAGCGCGGGCAACGTCAAGTATGCGATCCACCCTCCCGCGACAACACCCGGCAAGCGGCGCGCTCCCGGCCGGACCGCCGCGAACCCGATCACCGAGCTGGGCACGAGCGTGAGCATTGACGCGAGCACGACCGTCTTGGTTGGACTGTCCCAGCCCACGGTTGACCAGTTGTTGCTGTAGACGCCGACGGCCCAGCACCCGACCGCCGTGCCACAGGCCCATAGCACGGCAACCGGCATGCAGGGACGTGCCCGCACGAGCGCCGCCATGAGCAGCAGCACGCACACCGCCGCGATGGTGTGCGGTGGCCAGGCGTTGAACGAAGCGAACGCCGCGTATCCGGCCGCGCTGCCCACACCCACTCCCGCGAGCCGTTCTTTGGAGAAAGGTGCCCGGCTGTGTTCCTCCCGCCCCCCAGCCCTTCGGGCCCGCCCGCCTTGCCCGAACCACCCGATCACGCACAACACGAGGCACGTGGCCAGCACGACGTGTGCGAGCCGGCCGAACCGGGCCGCGGTCAGGTCGTCCAGCGGCAGATGCCAGGCGATGGCGTCGATCGGGCCGAGCCACGTCGCGGGCAGCGCGAGCAGCAGCCGGGCCATGATGGGCAGGCGCGCGGACTGCCCGCTGCGCCGCCGGTGCAGCGCGACGACCGCCGTGGCGAGCACCCCGGCCGCGACGACCGCGCCGATCCGGGCCAGCACGGGCTGGTAGTAGCCGGGTGCGGGCGGGCTGACCACGCCACAAGCGACGATCACGGCCACGGTCGCGGCGAGCACGTTGAACCGTGACTCCAGGGTGGGCGGGCGATAGCCCGCAAGGGCGATGCAGCCGAGGCCTGTCAGCGACATGATGACCCACACGGGCGGGCGCTCGGGCGGCACGAACACCGCCAGCAGCGCGGTGGCAAGCGTCGCCGCGATGGCCACGCCGATCAGCGCCCGCGCCGCGCCTGGGCGCAGGAGCACCCACCCGGCGAGGGCAGAAAGCCATGCGGCGTAAGCCAATGGGCCGGTCGTGGGGATGACCGGCTCGATGCGCCACCATGCGAACGCGGACAGGCCCGCCGCCAGGGCCAGCGCCCACGGCGCGGCCAGCGGCACGCCCAAATGCAGGTCGAAGGCCGCCATGCGCCTGCGCAGGGCGTGGCCCAGCACGTCGAGCACGTCGCCCAGCGGCGGGACTGTCCGATGTGGACCGGCGGAGTCGAGCAGAGTCGCCACGATCTCGTCGCCGCGATGAGCGCGATAGTCGGCCGGATAGGCGTGAAGCAGCAGGCGACAGCGCCGCTCCAGCGGGGTGGCGGCGTGGCCGACCGGCTTTTGTGTCATGGCGCGGGCAGCCGCCGGTTTTGTCTTCGTGCTCTGCGAGGTGATGGTATGCGACATGGCGTCGCCAGCCATGGGTTTTGTGATGGCGTGGCCAGTCGCCGGTTTTGTCATCGCGTCGCCAGCCATGGGTTTTGTGATGGCGTGGCCAGTCGCCGGGTTTGTCATGGCGTCGCCAACCACGGGTTTTGTCATGGTGTCGCCAACCGGCGCAAGCGTGAGCGCGCCGCCTGGGCGTTGTCGGCCAGCCTGCTCGCCTCGGCGTCCAAATGCGACACTCCGTCGCGGGTGAGCTCGTAGTAGCGCCGCAGCCGCCCGTCGACGATCTCCTCCCGGCTCACGGTGACCAGGCCCTGCTCGGCCAGGCGGTCGAGCGCACCGTAGAGCGTGCCGGGGCGCAGCTTGACCCGCCCGCCGGACAGCTCCGCCACCTCCTGGATCACGCCGTAGCCGTGCATCGGCGCGCCCGCGAGGGCGGTCAGGATCAAAAAAGTGGGCTCTTGCATATAGTCAGTTTACCGTTATATTACGGCGATGGACAAGTACCGGTTGATAGCGATCGCTGCCCTGTCGCTGGCCGCATCGGCGTTCGTCACCGTCGGCGAGCCCGGAATCGGTTGGCCTATCGCGGGTTTGGCGTTCGCGCTGATCGCCTGGCGGGTGGACCCGCGCAACGTGGGAATCGCGCTGTTGCTCGGCGTGAGCGCGCTACGGGAGGCCCAGTGGGTGTTCTGGCTGTGCCTGGCCGCCGCGCTGGCGCTCGCGGTGGTCGGGCGGGCGTGGACCCGCATCCCTCGGCCCGGTCACGGGGCGGGCCGAGGGATGATCATCGCGGGCACGCTCGTCGTCGTGTTCGGGGTGTTGCTCGCGTCCGCCGAGCGGGCCTTCGCCGAATGGCTCACGTCCGGGTTCCTGCTCGCGCTGCCGGTGCTGCTGGTGATGGGCGTCGGCATGGCGCTGCCGCAGGCTTGGCTCAAGGGCAAGGAGCGCACGTCGTGGGCGAGGCTCGACTGGATGATCCCGGTCGGGGGACTGATCGTCCTGTTTGGAGCGTTCGCCGCCGTCATGTTCAACGCGTTGTTCGGCGGGCACGAATATGTGCTCAACCCGGAGGGCCCGACGTACGCCAACCATGCGCGCACCGGGTTCGCCCAGTTGGCCGTTGTCGCGATGCTCACCATGGGCGTGGTTCTGGCCGTGCTCAGCCGGGTTTCCGACGAGGATCGGCGGCTCGCGATGGTCATGGTGGGTGTGCTGAGCGGGCTCACGCTCGTGATCGTGGCGTCGGCGCTGCTACGCATGGTGGTTTACGGGGAGGCGTTTGGGTACACCCGCATGCGTCTGCTGGCCGTCGTCGCGATCGTGTGGCTCGGGCTCGTCTTCGTGGCGCGCAAATACGCCTGGCACACGGGCGTTGCCGTGCTGCTCGCGCTGGTCATCCTCAACCCCGACCGCCACATCGCGCAGACCGTGATCGGGCGCTGGGCCCATGACGGCCACCTCGACGCGCCCTATCTCGCGTCGCTGTCGACCGACGCCCTGCCCGCGCTGGACCGCCTGCCCGCCGAAAAGCGCGACTGCCTGACGGCGGCGGTCGCGAAGCGGGAACGGACCGCCGAATGCACCCGCTACCTGCGCGAAGGGTACCGCCAGGAGGGAAACTGGACCGACCCGAGCCAAAGACCTTAGCGATCGTTTAGGTTCGCGGTCTAGTATTCGGGGCATGACCCCAGAGGAGATCGCGGCCGGCCGGGAGCGCTGGCAGCGCAGGTACGAAGAGGCGCCCAAAAGGCGCGCGGACTTCACGACCCTATCCGGTGTCGAGGTGGACCCGCTCTACGGTCCGCCCGAAGGCGCCGCTTATCCGGGGTTCGAGCGCATCGGCTGGCCCGGCGAGTTTCCCTTCACGAGAGGGCTCTACGCCACGGGCTATCGCGGGAGGACCTGGACGATCCGGCAGTTCGCCGGGTTCGGCAACGCCGTGCAGACCAACGAGCGCTACAAGCTGATCCTTGGCGCGGGCGGCGGCGGCCTGAGCGTGGCCTTCGACATGCCGACCCTCATGGGGCGCGATTCGGACGACCCGCGCTCGCTGGGTGAGGTGGGCCACTGCGGGGTGGCCATCGACTCGGCCGCCGACATGGACATCCTGTTCAAGGACATCCCGCTGCAGGATGTGACCACCAGCATGACCATCTCCGGCCCTGCCGTGCCGGTGTTCTGCATGTACCTGGTGGCAGCCGAGCGCCAGGGCGCCGATCTGTCCAAACTGGACGGCACGCTGCAGACGGACATCTTCAAGGAGTACATCGCGCAGAAGGAATGGCTGTTCGAGCCCGAGCCGCACCTGCGCCTGATCGGCGACCTGATGGAGCACTGCGCGCACAACATCCCGCGTTACAAGCCGTTGAGCGTGAGCGGTTACCACATCCGCGAGGCCGGGTCGACCGCCGCGCAGGAGCTGGCTTACACGCTGGCCGACGGGTTCGGCTACGTCGAGCTCGGCCTGAGCCGCGGGCTCGACGTCAACCGGTTCGCGCCGGGCTTGAGCTTCTTCTTCGACGCGCACCTCGACTTCTTCGAGGAGATCGCCAAGTTCCGGGCCGCGCGGCGCATCTGGGCACGCTGGATGCGCGACGTTTACGGGGCGACCGACGAGCGGGCGCAATGGCTGCGCTTCCACACCCAGACGGCGGGCGTGTCGCTGACCGCGCAGCAGCCGGTCAACAACGTCGTGCGCACGGCGGTCGAGGCGCTGGCGGCCGTGCTCGGGGGCACGAACTCCTTGCACACCAACGCATTGGACGAGACCCTGGCCCTGCCCACCGATGAGTCCGCCGAGATCGCGCTGCGCACCCAGCAGGTGCTCATGGAGGAGATCGGCGTGGTCAACGTGGCCGACCCGCTGGGCGGTTCGTGGTATGTGGAGGCGCTCACCGACAAGATCGAGGCCGAGGCGGAGGAGATCTTCACGCGCATCCGCGAGCTGGGCAGCGACGGCACGATCACGAGTGGGATCCTGCGCGGGATCGAGGACGGCTGGTTCACGGCCGCGATCGCCGACAGTGCGTATGCCTATCAGCGGGCGCTCGAAAGCGGTACCAAGAAAATAGTGGGTGTCAATGTCCACACCAGCACGGTGGCCAAGGAGCTGGAAATTCTGCGGGTCTCGCACGAGGTCGAGCTTGAGCAGGTGCGGGTGCTCAAGGAGCGGCGCGCCCACCGGGACGACGACCTGGTGAAGCAGAAGCTCGACGAGATGATCGCCGCGGCACACGGCAACGTCAACATGATCCCTTCCATGTTGGACGCCTGCCGGGCCGAGGCCACGCTCGGTGAGATCTGCGACGCGCTGCGGGCCGAGTGGGGCGTCTATCGCGAGCCGGCACGCTTCTAGGCACCTCGCTAGTGGGAGCGCCGGGGTTGGGAAAGGTTCGGCCGCTTCTAGACTGGGACCATGAGTGAACCACGTCCGACACAGTCGATCTTCACCCGCGGCGCGGTGGACCTGAGTAGCCTCCGTTCCACCCCTGCCCCTGCGCAGGAGGCGCCGCCTGCCCCAAGCGGCGGGCCATGGATCGAGGTCACCGAGGCCAACGTGCAGTCGGTGGTGCTGGAGCGATCGCTCAACACCCCGGTCGTGATCGCGTTCGTTGTGGATCACCCACAGGTCACGCCCTACTTCAACGAGCTTGTGTCGCAAAACACGGCCGATGGAGGGTCGTGGGTGCTGGCCCGGGTCGACGTCCAGGGTCAGCAGCGCCTGGCGCAGGCGTTCCAGGTGCAGAGTGTGCCCACGCTCATGGCGGTGGTCGGCGGGCAGCCGGTGGACGGCGTTCCCGGCATCCTGCCCCCGTCCGACCTGCGCAAGTGGCTCGACGCGGTGCTCAAGGCGGGGGGTGTGCAGGTGCGCCAGGCCGAGGACCCGCGGCTCGCCGAGGCCGACGAGGCGCTGATCATGGGCGATCTCGACACGGCCGAAATGGCGTACAAGAAAATCCTCGCCGATTCGCCCAAGGACGCGGCGGCAGAGGCGGGATTGGCACATGTCGGTCTGGCAAAGCGCGTCGCAGGCGTGGATCCCAACGCCGCCTTGGCAAAGGCCGCGCAAAACCCCCAGGACCTCGCTGCCCAGCTGATGGCCGCCGACGTCGAGGTGCTGTCCGGCCAGGCCGAACAGGCATATCGGCGGCTGGTGGAGTTGGTGCGCAACGTTTACGGTGACGATCGGGAGACGGTGCGCCAGCACCTGGTATCGCTGTTCACCATCGCCGGCCCGGACGACCCGGCGGTCGCCTCCGCGCGGCGCTCCCTGGCCAACGCGTTGTTCTAGATCGAGGAGCACAGCCGAGGGGGGTCAATGCGGCGCATCGCGGTGCTTGACGCTCCCTCCAATCCGGGTCGCGTCCTTCCGTCGGAGGGGGCGCGATGCGTCGGATAGCTGTCCTCGACGCGCCCTCCAATCTGGGGCTGCGGCCGCCAACGGAGACCTCGGTGCCGGGGTGCGCCAAGGCGCCCGGGGCCTTGCGCGACAAGGGTCTGCTGCCCAAAATCGGCGCCCGGGACGCGGGGTGCCTGACCCCACCCCGATACGACCCGGGCGACTGGCGGCCCGGCGACGGCGTGTCACACGCGCCGCAGATCCACAGCTACACGCTGCGCCTGGCCGAACGGATCACCACGATCATCGATGCGGGCGAGTTCCCGCTGGTGCTGGGTGGCGACTGCTCGATCCTGCTCGGGTCGGCGCTGGCCATGCGGCGGCTCGGCGAGGACGTGGGCGGGCGGCTCGGACTGGTGTTTGTGGACGGTCACTCCGACTTCCGGCACCCGGGCAACGCGCCCTACACCGGGGCGGCGGCGGGCGAAGACCTCGCGCTCGTGACCGGGCGGGGCGCGCCCGAACTGGCCGGGATCGAGGGGCGGCGGCCATACTTCCGGGACAACGACGTCGTCGTGCTCGGCATCCGGGAAAATGACGAATACCGATTAGATCTGCAGGCGGCCGGCTTCTCGGTGCGCCCGGCGCCCGTCCTGCGGGCCGAGGGCGCGTCCCGCACCGCGGCGTGGGCGCGGGAGCAGTTGGCCGACTGCGCCGGGTACTGGCTGCACATCGACGTCGACGTGCTCGACGGCGCGATCATGCCGGCCGTCGACGCGCCGACACCGGGCGGCATCGCGTTTGCCGAGCTGGAGCTGCTCATCGCCGGTCTGGTCAACACGCCCGACTGCCTGGGCATGGAGGTGACCATCTTCGATCCCGATCACGATCCGCAGGGCAACTATGCGGCGCTCGTCGTCGAGACGCTGGTCGCCGGGCTCAAGCCGCTCTGGCCCAAGATCCCGGCTCCGCGCAAAGCCCATGATTCGGCCCGCCGGGCGGCACGTTAGTCTCTCCGTCATGCTCACCACAGCGGCATACGTCATCGCGTTTGCTCTGGCCGCATGGGCACTGCTGTGCGCCGCGATCAACCGCCAGCCGGACCGCATCCAGTTCTATGGCGCCATCCTCGCGACCCTGTCGATCGTGGCACTGCTGATCCAGGCCGTTGTCCAGTGGCATCCTCAAGACCCCATAATCTTTATCGGGTACGGCTTGACGGCGCTGCTGCTTCCAGGGGCCGCATGGGCACTGGCGAGGCTGGAGCCCACCAGATACGGAAGCCTGATCGTCGGGGTCGCCGCGCTGATCCAGCCGGTGCTCGTGTTGCGGATGGGACAGGTATGGGGCGTGTCCTGACGTTCGTCTACGGGCTTTTCGCGCTGTCGGCCACGGCTCGGGCGATCGTGCAGCTGGCCACGCGGTTCGAGGTGGCCCCTCTGGCATACCTGCTCAGTTTGCTGGCGGGGCTCATCTACATCGCGGCCACGGTCGGGCTCGCGCTGGGCGCACGCGGGCGTCTGCTCGCGATCGTCTGTTGCTCCATCGAGCTCGCGGGCGTGCTCGGAGTCGGCGCCGCGAGCCTGTACTACCCGGATGCCTTCCCCGAAGCCACGGTCTGGTCCCGCTTCGGCCAGGGCTACGGATACGTCCCGCTGGTCCTGCCCTTCCTCGGGCTCGCCTACCTCATCACCCGCCGCCCGCGGCCAGCCTAATCCCTGCGCCTCGGCAGCTCGACCTCGCCATTGGTCAGCTTGGACAACCGGGTCAGCAGCGCTGGGGCGTAACGTCCATCGCTCAGGTGGTAGATCTCTATTGCGGCGTCGGTCGGATCGTCTGCGACCTCGTCAACGATCCAGTATTCGGGGATGCCCGCGCCGGCGTATTCGTGAAACTTGACCTCGCGATCCCGATCGACAGACTTCTTGTCCTGCCATTTGTCGGGATCGTGAGAGATGACCTCCACGGCCACGGCGATCATGTCCGCGGTGAACCGCTTGAGCCGTTGGCGAAGCAGCTCATCTCGGGTCTGCAGCAGGGCAACGACATCGGGCCGGCGACCGTTGTCGCCAATCGGCACTGGGACATCACCGGTGGCGGAAGGGTAGTGCCGCTTCAGCAGGTCTTTGATCATGTCTGCGGTGAACTCGTGCCAGGGACTGGGCGGGGTCATTATCTCCAGCTTCCCGTCACTGATCTCGAACGGTGCTTCAAGATCGATGCTCCACATGTCGTCCACCCTGAGCGCGCGCGACGGCAGCCAAGCCTGCACTAGGAGATCGGTCATGGATGAAGTCTAGCCGCGTTCGTAGCGCAGCAGGACGGTACGGCCGTCGAAGGGGCGGGAATCGGTGAGGGTCAGGCTGAGGCGCTGTTGCCGTGCGGGAACACGGGTTTGCCGCCGCCGAGCATGACCGGGTGCACGACGATATGGTACTCGCCGATGAGGCCCTGGTCGGTCAGCGCGACCGCGAGTTCGGAGCCGCCACTTAGCAGTATGTCGCCGCCGGGCTCCCACTTGAGGGTCGCCACCTCCTGCGTCCCCCCCATCACGCGGGCACCCCAGTCCGCCGATTCGAGCGTGCGGGAGACGACGACCTTGAAGGGGTGCGGCGGAGACATCCAGCAGCTGGTCGAATCCGCTCCGACCGAGAACGGGCCGTGGACGGCGACCTACGTGGACTGGACCGAGTTCTTTGACAACACGGTGCGCAGCCACTGGGAGTACGAGGCCGACCTGCCATACGGCTGGATCCGTGCGCGCGGCGTGTTCCAGGGCCGGAGCAAAGCCACGGCGGCCGCGTTCAACCACGGCGGCGGGTGCCCCGGGCTGCTAACGCAGCACCCGCGCGATGTGGCTCTCCACCAACTCGCGCAGGCGCCCCGAGGCCGCCGGGTCGACCATAACCCCGATCCGGCGGCCGGCGCGAAACGCCGACACCGGTGAGTCGGGCGGGTTCGTGAGGAGTTCGAGGATCGGCGGGGCGGCCCGTTCCACAGGAGTGGCAAGCACAGCCGACGCCGTCTTGACCACGGCCCGCCAGGGCTGTGCGAGGTGTTCGGCCATGGCGGTGCGCACGAACAGCGGGTTGTACAGCACGTACCGGATCGGCGGGCCCGCCAACGCCAACAGGTCGTTGGCCCGCGCGCCCTGCATGGTCGCGCGGAACCCGCTGTAACGCCGGCGCAACTGCACATCGTCCCAATGGATGCGGCCCGTGCTGCCACCCGTCCCGCACAGGTTCACGATCACCGGCCGCGAAGCGCGCTCCAGCAACGGCCGTAACCGCTGCGCGAGCAGGAACCGGCTCAGCACATAGAGCGCCCACGTGTGCTCGAACCCCTCCGTGGTCTCGACCCGCCCCGGGTTGTAGCGAAAAGCGCCCAGCACCAACGCGTCCAGCGAGGCGAATCGCGCACCCACCGCCCGTGCGAGCGCGTCCGTCGCCGCCAGCGAGCTGAGGTCGGCCTGCCCGCTGCCGACCGTCATGACATCGTGCCCCTCGCTTTCCAGCCGCCGCGCCAGCTCTTTGCCGATACCTTTGGTGCCACCGGTGATGAGAACGTTCATGGCCCGATCATCACCGGCCCACCGCGACCCGCGAAAGAAGGCACATTGATGTTCCCGGTCCCCGTGCTGACCCTCGACCGCCTGTCGTGCAAGGCGACCGACGTCCTGTCCCGCGTGGGCGAGAAGTGGAGCATGCTGATCCTGGGCCTGCTGAGCGTGCGCGCCTACGGCTTCAACGAGCTCGACCGCACGATCGAGGGCCTGAGCCGGCGCATCCTCACCCGCACGCTTCGCACCCTTGAGCGTGAGGGGCTGGTCCGCCGGACACCGCCCGCCGACGGGTCGCAACGGGTCGAATACGTGCTGACCGAGCTGGGTCGGTCACTGCTGCCGCTGGTGGTCGCGCTCGGCGAGTGGGCCGAGCGGCACGAGCCCGCCATCCGGCAGGCCCGTGCCTCCTACGATCACGGCCTCACAGGGCCTTGAGGAACGCGTCGGTGATGGGAAGCGCGGTGTCCTTGGGGGAGCTGCCCTGCTCCACGAAGACCGCGAACGCCAGGTCTCCCGACCACCCGATGAACCACGCATGCGTCTTGGACGGGTCGCCGTCCACATACTCGGCCGTTCCCGTCTTGCCGTGCAGTGCCGCGTGGTGCTTGAGCGAGTCGGCCGTGCCGCTCGTGACCACGAGCTTCATCATCTCGCGCAACGGGTCCACTGTGGACGGCTTCAATGCGGGCCCGTCGGGCGCCGGCTTGCCCGGTGCCGGGTCGAGCACGAGCTGCGGCTGCTTCCACTGTCCGCGCGCGATGGCCGCCGCGACGCCCGCCATCGCGACCGGGCTGACCACCGTGGTCCCCTGCCCGAACGAGGCCGCGGCGAGCTCGGCCGGACTCCCGCCCTGCGACACCTTGCCCGAGGACACGTCGAGCCCGAGGTCCCACGGCTGTCCTAACCCGACAGTCGCGCCGGCCTTGGCCAGCCCGTCATCGCCGAGTTGTGGCCCGACCGTCGCGAAGGCCGTGTTGCACGAGCGGTAGAAGTCCTCGGTGAAGGTCGGGTTGGTGAGCGAGAACATGCCCGCGTTGTGTATGGGCGGGCGTCCCGGCACGGTCAGCTCGCGCGGGCACGGCACGACCTGTGTGGGCGTGACCTTGCCGCTGTCGAGCAGCCCGATGGCCGTGACCGCCTTGAACGTCGAGCCGGGCGGCACCTGCGCCGTGAACGCCATGTTGTAGGTGGCCTTGTTGGCCGCGGCCACGATCGCGCCGTCCGAAACCCGTATCGCGACCAGCGCGCTGTTTTGCCCGAACCGCGCGAGCGCCGCCTCAGCCGCCCGCTGCGTCTTGCTGTCCAGTGTGGTCTTGATGGGCTGGCCCGCCTGGGGCTCGATGGTGTGCAGCACCGCGGCCTCCTGCGTCGTGCCGTCGGGTGCCTTGCGCGTGCTCACCACCTTGAACCCGGCCGTGCCGCGCAGCCGCTGGTCATGCTTCTGTTGCAGGCCGCCCTGGCCCACCATGTCGTTGGCCGAGTACACGCCGGGGTTGGCGTCCATGATCTCCTTGGTCACCGGGCCGACCGCGCCGAGCACGGGCCGGGCGAAGCTCGCGCTCTCGGCCAGCATCCGCTGCTCTTCCCGGAACTGCGTGCCGACCATCGGCTGGATCACCGAGCGGACTTGGTC
Source organism: Allorhizocola rhizosphaerae (assembly GCF_003426775.1). GTDB lineage: Bacteria > Actinomycetota > Actinomycetes > Mycobacteriales > Micromonosporaceae > Allorhizocola > Allorhizocola rhizosphaerae. The sequence continues at coordinate 15,569 of NZ_QJUG01000023.1, forward strand.
GTATGCCTCACGGCGCAGTACCACGACCTCAATGAATTTGTCTGCATTCGCGGGATCGCTGATTTGCGCGGTCAGCGGGGCGGTGTCGCCGAGGTTGAAGACCGGGGCGAGCCCGTCCTTGAGCTGGCTGACGAACTGGTCTTTGGGGCCGGCGACGCGCTGCGGGTGGATGCCGACGATGACCACCGGGCGCGACTTGACCAGCTCCTCGGCGCCCGCGCCGAGGACACCGCCGCGGGTCTGGGCGAGCCTGCGCGTCTCGATCCGCTCGCCGCGCTTGAGTGAAGGGTGGATCACGGTGGGCTCCCAGATCACCTCCCAGCCGTCCTTGGCCTTGCTCAGCTTGACCGTGGTCGGATATTCCCACTTGAGCCCGCCCGGCAGCGGCTGAGCGACGCGGACCTCGCCTGTCGCCAATCCGTCCTTCTCGTCGATCTTGCTCACGCTCAGTTGCGGCTTGGTCTCGTAGAGCGTGCCGGACAGCGACTTGATCTCCTCGTTGATCGCGGCTGCCTGGACCTTCTCGCCGTTGGGCAGGATCACCGGCACGTCGCCGACGTTGCCGCTCGACCAGCCCTCCAGGAATTTCTTGAGCGCGGGCTCGGGCCCGTCGTCCTTGGAACACGCGGCCAGCCCGCCGGTGACCAATACGGCGGAAAGTACAGAAACCAGTAATCCCCGATTCAGAAGCACCCGCCATTGTTATCCAGAAGGGCGAGTCCCAGGCAAGCCCGTGGCTTGATTAGGCTGAGGGGAGATGTCCCACAGCGTGGTGGGCGAGGGGAGTGGGCAAGCATGTCCGATCGCGAAGCGGACTTTGGCGCAGGCGCCGACACGGTCTACGAGGGAGCGAGCGTCGATACCGTCTACGAGCAGGGCCGTCCGGCGTCCGACGACATTGAGGAGTCGGACTTCGACGAGGCGCTTCCCAACGGGGAAAACCTGATCGCCGCCGCGGTGGCGCTGGCGGTCACCGACCACGAGAGCCCCGCTGGGGAGAGCGGTCTGGCCGATGCCCAGCTGGTGCAGCGCTATTGGCGATTCGCGCCCGACGAGGAGCTGGTCGATCTCACCCCGGCACACATCCTTCACGCCGCCCGGGGACACCGCGATCTGGCCCAGCAGCGCCAGCCGGGTGAGCTCAAGCTGCGCCTGTCGCTGTCGCCCGACTCCCACCGCACCGTGATCGAGATGGTCACCGACGACATGCCGTTCCTGGTCGACTCGGTGACCGGCGCGCTGACCGCCCGCAACCTCGACGTGCAGCTGCTGGTGCACCCGGTCATGGTGGTGCGCCGCAGCGAGGACGGCACGCTCACCGAGGTCTGCGCCGATGTCGAGCCCGACGACGCGATCGCCGGCGACATCGTCGAGAGCTGGATGCTCGTCGAGACCGATCCGGTGCGCGATTTGGGCGACCAGGACGCCCTGAAGGACGATTTGCAGCGGGTACTGGTCGATGTGCGCAATGCCGTGCAGGACTGGCCGAAGATGCGGGCCCGGGCGCTGTCGCTCGCCGACGAGATCGCCACCGCGGAGCTTCCGGTCCCGGACCGGGACATCACCGACTCGGTCGAGCTGCTGCGCTGGCTGGCCGATGATCATTTTACCTTTCTGGGGTACCGGGAATATGAGCTCGTCGATCGCGACGGCGAGGCGCTGATCCGGGCCATCCCGGGCAGCGGCCTTGGCATCATGCGCGGCGGGCAGGACGAGCCGCGCGTGCTGTCCACGATGACCCCCGAGGCGCACCGCAAGGCCCTCGAAAAGCGCCTGCTCATCATCACTAAAGCCAACTCGCGGGCGACCGTGCACCGCAACGCGTACCTCGACTACATCGGCTTCAAGACCTTTGACGCCAACGGTTTTGTGGTTGGTGAGAAGCGCTTCCTGGGGCTGTTCTCGTCGTCCGCCTATCGCACGAGCGTGCGCGATCTGCCGGTGGTCAGGCGCAAGGTGGCCAGTGTGCTGGAGCGGTCGGGCCTGTCGCCGCGCAGCCACTCGGGCAAGGATCTGCTCGAAATCCTGGAGACCTACCCGCGCGACGAGCTGTTCCAGATCACCACCGACGACCTGTACCAGGCGGCAACGGGCGTGCTGCGCATGGCGGGCCGGCGTCAGCTGCGGCTGTTCCTGCGGCGCGACGCCTACGGGCGGTTCATCTCCGCGCTGGTGTATCTGCCGCGCGACCGGTTCACCACCGCGCATCGCCTTGCCATGCAAGAGATCCTGCTGCGTGAGCTCAACGGGATCGGCGTGGACTACACGACCCGGGTCAGCGAGTCCAACCTGGCCCGCGTGCACTTCATCGTGCGCACCGACCCGCACAACCCGCCCGGCCGCATCGATGTGGACGTGCTCGCCGAGCAGCTGGGCGACGCGACGCGCAACTGGGACGACGACTTCCGGCTCGTGCTGGAACGCAAGCTCGGCGACGAGCAGGCCAAGAAGCTCGCGTCGCGATACATCGACGCGCTGCCCGAGACCTACAAGGACGGGCACCTGCCGTACGAGGCCGTGCAGGACCTGGCAAAGCTGGAGCTGCTGGAGGAGCCCGGCCAGCTGGAGATGCACCTGTTCCGCAGGAAGAATGACGGGGATCAGGTGCGGTTCAAGGTGTTCCGTTACGGCGAGCCGATGGTGCTTTCCGCGGTGTTGCCGGTGCTGCACTCGTTGGGCGTCCGGGTAACGGATGAGCGACCATACTCGGTCGACAGACGCGACGGCACGATCTACCTGTACGACTTCGGGCTGCAACTGCCCGAAGGGGCGCGCGAGCTCGCGGAGGTGCGGGCACACGTCGAAAACGCGTTCGCGGCGGCGTGGCGGGGCGAGGTGGAGGTCGACGGGTTCAACGAACTGGTCGTGCGCGCGGGGCTGACCTGGCGCCAGGCCGTCGTCTTGCGGGCCTATGCCAAATACCTGCGCCAGGCCGGCACCGTGTTTTCGCAGGAATCGATGGAGTCGACTTTCTCCCGGTACCCTCAAATAGCGGCTCTTTTGGTTGCCCTCTTCGAAACCCGGTTCGATCCGCGCCTGGTGCTGGCCGACGGGGAGCGGGCCGTGCAGGCCAAGGAGCTGGTTTCGGCGATCGCACGGCAGCTCGACGCGGTGGAAAGCCTTGACCAGGACCGGATTCTGCGCAACTACCTGACGCTGATGCAGGCGACGCTGCGCACCTCGTTCTTCCAGCGGTCGGCCGACGGGCGGCCCAAGTCGTATGTGGCGTTCAAGCTCGACCCGACCGCGATTCCGGAGCTGCCCGCGCCCCGGCCCAAGTTCGAGATTTTCGTTTACTCGCCCCGGTTCGAGGGTGTGCATCTGCGGTTCGGTGCGGTGGCGCGCGGTGGCCTGCGCTGGTCGGACCGGCGCGACGACTTCCGAACCGAGATTCTGGGTCTGGTCAAGGCGCAGATGGTGAAGAACGCCGTGATCGTGCCGGTCGGGGCCAAGGGCGGGTTCGTGCTGAAGCAGGCGCCTTCGGTGTCGGATCGCGACGCGTACCAGAAAGAAGGCGTCACCTGCTATCGCATGTTCATTTCCGCGCTGCTTGACGTGACCGACAACCTCGATGCGGGCAAGATAGTGCCGCCGCGAGATGTGGTCAGGCACGACGGCGACGACCCCTATCTGGTGGTCGCGGCCGACAAGGGCACGGCGACGTTCTCCGATACCGCCAATGAGATTTCCAAGTCGTACGGCTTCTGGCTCGGTGACGCGTTCGCGTCGGGTGGGTCGGCCGGATACGACCACAAGGCGATGGGCATCACCGCGCGCGGCGCGTGGGAGTCGGTGAAGCGCCATTTCCGTGACGTCGGCATCAACATCCAGGAGCAGGACTTCACGGTGGCCGGCATCGGCGACATGTCGGGCGATGTTTTCGGCAACGGGATGCTGCTGTCGCCGCACATCCGGCTGGTGGCGGCGTTCGACCACCGGCACATCTTCCTCGACCCGCAACCGGATGCGGCACGGTCCTATATGGAGCGTGAGCGGTTGTTCGGCCTGCCGCGCAGTTCATGGGACGATTACGACCGTTCGCTGATCTCCGAGGGTGGCGGGGTCTATCCGCGCTCGGCCAAGTCGATCCCGCTCACGCCGGAAGTCAGGGCGGCGCTGGGCATCACGTCGAGCGCGACCGCGATGAGCCCCGCTGAGCTGATGAAGGCCATCCTGCTCGCACCCGTTGACCTGCTATGGAACGGGGGCATCGGGACGTATGTGAAGGCCCGCGGGCAGAGCCACGTCGACGTTGGCGACAAGGCCAACGACGCGATCCGGGTCAACGGGGCGCACCTGCGGTGCAAAGTGGTCGGTGAGGGCGGCAATCTCGGGTTCACTCAGGCGGGACGGGTGGAGTACGCGCGGGCCGGCGGGCGCATCTACACCGATTTCATCGACAACTCGGCGGGCGTCGACTGCTCCGACCACGAGGTCAACATCAAGATCCTACTCGGGAACTCGGTGGAGGACCGCGACGCGCTGCTGGCCAGGATGACCGACGAGGTCGCCGAGCTCGTGCTCAACGACAACTATCAGCAGGCGACAGCGCTGAAATCGTCTGCGGCGCAAGCGCTTTCGCTGCTGCCCGTGCACCGGCGGCTGCTCACCGAGCTGGAAAAGGCCGGCCGGCTCGACCGCGCGCTGGAGGCCATGCCCAGCGACGAGGAGCTGGCCGTGCGGGGCGAGGCCGGGCAAGGCCTGTGCGCGCCCGAGTTCGCCGTGCTGCTGGCGTACGTGAAGATCACGCTGGAGGAGGAGATCGTCGCGTCGGACCTGCCGGATGAGGCGTGGACGATGCAGACGCTCATCGATTACTTCCCGACGCCGTTGCGCGACATGACCCAGCTCATGGCCGCGCACCCGCTGCGGCGCGAGATCGTGACCACGGTGCTGGTGAACGAGATCGTCAACCGGGGCGGGATCACGTTCGTGCACCGGGCGGTCGAGGAGACCGGAGCCACGGCAGCCGATGTGTTGCGGGCGTATGTGGTGGTGCGCGACGTTTTCGACCTGCCCGCGCTGTGGGCGGCGATCGAGGCCACCGACAACATGGTGTCGACGGATGCGCAGACGGCCATCTACCTCAAGGCGCGCCGGCTGCTCGACCGCGCCGTCCGCTGGCTCATCCAGAGCCGCCGGGCGCCCATGGACGTCGCCGCCGAGATCGGGCGCCTGCGGCCCGGAGTCACCGCTCTCCTGCCCAACCTGGAAAACCTGTTTCTTGGGTCCGAGCGGGAAGCCGTCGAAGCCGACACCGCAGGCCTTTTGGCCCTTGGCGTGCCGCCCGAGCTGGCCGGGCACGGCACGCGGACGCTGTACAGCTTCGGGCTGCTCGACGTCGTCGAGGTCGCGCTCAACACGGGCCGGGACATGCACGAGGTGGCGGGAGTCTACTTTGTCCTGTCGGAGCGGCTGCGCATCGACGACCTGCTGACCCGCATCTCGCGGCTGCCACGCGACGACAGGTGGCAAACCCTGGCGCGGATGGCCCTGCGTTACGACCTTTACGCGGCGCTCGCCGCGCTCACCGGCGAGGTGCTCGCGGCCACGCCGGCCCAGGCACCCGCGCTGGAGCGGGTCGAGCTGTGGGAGCAGCGCAACGCGGTCGCGATCGGGCAGGCGACGAAGGCCATCGGTGAGGTCGACGCGTCCCGGGCCGACCTGGCCGCGCTGTCGGTCCTCTTGCGACAGATCCGCACGTTGGTCCGGACCGCGGCAGCATGAGGCTGTTGCTGGTCCACGCGGCTGACCTGCCGCAGCTCAAGCCGTATGAGGAGCTGGAGGACGAGTACTTCTGGGCCGGGGAGAACCTGCTGTTTGTCATCGACTACCTTTGGCGCGAGAAGGGCATCTCGCTGTTCTCGATCGCCCATCACGACCTGGAGCGGCGCCTGAACGATGCGAACCCGTCGAGCGCGACCATCATCGTCGGCCCGGAGCACAAGCCCCTGCTGGACAAGCTCCATCCGTCCAATCACGACCCAGCCGACCTGCGCCGCGCCCTCATCTACCGCGGCGTCTCACCGCGCGAAGCCGGCCCGGCCGCGGTTGACGGGCTCAAGCTGCTCTACGATCAACTCCTCGCCCTGCCCGACGACAGCGTGTTCGTCATCCACGTGGGCTAGCCGGTTCAGCTCGTCAGGCGCCGCACCTCGTCGGCGAAGGCGCCCGCGCCTGCCCTGTTGAGCGCGGACAGCAAGCCGTACAGCGTGGTGGGCTTGCGCTGGTGACGACTGGCCTGAGTGCTGAGTGTCCGGATCACCCCATGAAGGTGCGGCATCGAGCAGGAGCTCATCGGCCGCCAGCAGTTCCACACCATAGGGCTCCGATCGGAATTTGTAGGCCAGGCTAGTGCGCGAGGCCCAGGAGTTCGGCGGCGGCGCGGCCGTTGGCGTGGGAGGCTCCGTATGTCGTGATGAACGCTCTGACGCCCGCCGGACGCCAGCCGGAGGGCCAGCCCATCTCGACGACCGCGACCGGGTGGACCGCCGCGAGCCGCTCGGTGAGCGTGCGGGTGGCGGGGTTGCGGTGCACGTGCCGTCCAACCAGGACGATCGGGCGTCCCTGCGCGGCCTCGATGAGCGCCTCGGCGGACGTTTCGCTTGCCACGACGGCCATCTGCGGTGTGCCGTTCATGTGGGGCGCGAGGCCCCACGGCACGCGCCCCTCCGCGATGGTGTGCGAAGCGTACAGCTGCACGACCATCGGCGACTCGAACCCGGCGAGGCTGCCCTCCATCGCGACGGCACGCTTGGCCGCCTCGTATCCGAGCCGCGGCGCGGGTGCCACCGACGCCGCACCCATGCTCCACGCGGCCAACGCGTCGCACCGGTCGGCCGCCTCCTCGACCCGCTCCTGCTTGAGCTCACCGGACACCATGGCGTCCACAATGGACGCCGCGATCCGCTCGATCAGCGCGAGGTCCACCTCGGCGCCGATGCACAGCAGGTCTGCGCCCGCCTGCAGGGCCCGGATCGCCGCCCGCTCAATGGAGCCCGCGATGAGCGAGGCCCCCTTCATCTCCAGCGCATCGGTCACGACCGCGCCCGCGAACCCGAACTCGCCCCGCAACAGGTCCACGAGCAGCCCCGAATTGAAGGTGGCCGGGTCATCTCCGGTCAGCGACGGCACGCGGATGTGCGCGGTCATGATGGCCTTCGCGTCCGCCGCCACGACGGCCGCGAACGGCGGGAGTTCCCGTTGGCGCAGCACGGCCGGCGACACATCGACGGTCGGCAGCTCCAGATGCGAGTCGGTGGTGGTCGCGCCGTGGCCCGGGAAGTGCTTGGCGCACGCGGCGACACCCGCCTGCTGCAGGCCCACAACGGCCGCGGCCGCGTGGCCTGCGACCTTGACCGGGTCGTCGCCGAACGAACGGGTTCCGATGATGGGATTGTCGGTTGCGGTGTTGACGTCGACGGTGGGCGCCAGGTTGAGGTTCAGCCCGACCTCGGCCAGCTCGGTGCCGATGGCCTGGTACACCCGCCGGGTCAGGTCGAGATCGCCGATCGCGCCGAGTGCCGCGTTGCCGGGATAGGGGCTGCCCGTGCGGTGGGCCAGCCGCGTGACATCGCCGCCCTCCTCGTCGATCGCGAGCAGGACGTTGGGCCGGGCCGCGCGCAGCTGACCGCTCAGCTTCGCGACCTGATTATGATCAATGATGTTGTACCCGAAGAGCGTGTAGCCGGCCAGGCCCTGTTCCAGGAGGTCGGTTGCCCAAGCGGGGGCGCTGTGGCCGGGAAAGGCCGCAAGAAGCGTCCGCATGGCCAATCGGCGCAGATCCGGATCGATGGTCACGATGACTCCTTCAGACCTGTAGGCTACGGCGGGTACCGGTAAGGCAACCCAATCTAATAAGAAACTTAACTAAAAGCTAGAGCCAAGGATGAGCAATGGCATCAGTGTCCCAACCCGGCACACCGAGATTACTGCGTGCGCTCAATGACCGGGCAGCCCTCGAGCTGTTGCTCGCCCGTGGACCGCTTACACGCTCGCAGTTGGGCGAACTGACCGGGCTCTCCAAGGTCACCGCGTCCCAGTTGGTGGAACGGCTGGAGGGGCGCGGGCTGGTTCAGCGCGTCGGCGAGCAGGCCGGAGGGCGCGGGCCCAACGCACAGCTCTACTCCGTGCGCCCGTCCAGCGCCTACGTGGTGGGCGTCGAGGTCGCCTCCGACCACGCGGTCGCGGCGTGTGCCGACATCACCGGCGAAATCATCGGCCGGGTCGAACACTCCACTCAGGACACCGACGACCCCGTGGGCCTGGTGCACAACGCCGTGCTCGACGCGGTGAAGCAGGCCGAAGCCCCGATGGGGGACGTGCGGCGCATCGTGCTGGGCACGCCCGGCCTGGTCGATCCGGCGACCGGCGACATCGTGTTCGCGTGGAACCTGCCCCGCTGGCACCGCGGTCTCGCGGCCGCGCTGCGCGACGACCTGCACACCACGATCATCTTCGAGAACGACGTCAACCTGGCCGCCGTCGCAGAGGCGCACAACGGCGCGGCCCGCGACGTCAAAGACTTCCTGCTGATGTGGATCGGCGGCGGCATGGGCCTGGCCGTGGTGCTGGGTGGTCGGCTGCACCGCGGTTTCTCGGGAGCGGCCGGTGAAATCGGCTACCTTCCCGTGCCCGGGGCCGAGATCACGCGCGAGGTGACCCGGCGCGGGAAGGGTGCCTTCCAGCAGATCGCCGCGGCCGATGCGGTGCGGGCGGTGGCGCGCGAGCACGGATTCCGCGCGGCGACCGCGGCCGAAGCCGTGCGCAACGTCATCGCGGCGGGCACGAAGGGCGGGCCCGTGCTCGACGAGATCGCGCGGCGGCTCGCGCTCGGTGTGGCGTCGGCCTGCCTCGTGCTCGACCCGCCGATGGTCGTGCTGGCCGGTGAGGTCGGGGCGGCCGGGGGGACGCCGCTGGCCGAGCGCGTGCAGCACGAGGTCGCCGCGATCACCCCGGTGAGCCCGAAGGTCGTGGTGACGGGCGTGCATGAGCAGCCGGTGCTGCGCGGCGCCCTGCTCACCGCGCTCGACACGGTACGAGATGAGGTCTTCGGGTCCACAGTGGACTAGCTCTAAAACTCCTGGAGATTGTTGACCACTTTGGGTCTCGGATCGTTGGAGATTCCATGCCCCCGTCGCGAGAGCAGCAGCAAGATCGCCAGGCGATGCGCGGGCGGCGGCGGTGCCCTTTAGATGAGGTCGCGGCGGCGGAAGGTGGTGAAGGCGGTGGCGGTGGCGGCTATGGCCAGCACCAGGAACAGGACGCCGCTGTCGGTCCAGGTCATGTCGCCGATGCGGTCGCCGGTGCCGGGCCGTGCGAGCCACGTGTACACATGTGCCGACAGGAACAGGTGCTCAGCGTCGTTGCCACGGAAGGCGTTGATGGCATCGGCCACCACCCGCACACCGAGCTCCCACACCACCACGTATCCGATGAGCCCACCGAGGGCCGCGGCCGTGTGCCGGCCGACCGTCGCGATGGCGAAGGCAAGCACGCTCATCAACAGTCCGACCACATTGGCCCGCGCGCACAACCCGACCAGGTCTGCCCAGAAATAGCCGTCGACCCGACCCACGAGGCCTGTGGAGGAGGCGATGGCGTAGAAGGTGCCCACATAAACGGCAGTAAATATGGCGGATATCGCGACGACCAGGCCCACCGCCGCACCGAACTTGGCCCCGAGCACCGCCATGCGGTTGGGCCGCCACAGCAGCAGGTTGGTCATGCCCCCGCTATGCAGCTCCGACCCGATGAACGAGGCCATGACCAGGAACCCGAAGAACCCCAGATAGATCGCGAGCCACATGACCAGATCCCCGATCCGGGTGTGGAACACGAACACGTCATAGAGGAACCGCTCCGTCACGAACTGGGCGGGATCATATTGCGCGCACACCTCCAACCGGTCCGGATTGGCCGCCGCGCAGGCGTCGTATCGCGGCGCATAGTTGTCGCGTGCCTGAGCCGCCGTCCGCTCGGCGTGCTGCCACATCTCGTCGGTCGGCGTGCGCGACTGGCTCATCACCGTGAACACCGTGATGCCGAACACAATGATGAGCACGCTCAGCATGAGCTGGATGAACCGGCGCGAGAAGAACCGGCTGACCTCCGCCCGGATCAGGTTCATCGGGTGACCTCCAGCTCGATCTCGCGCGGCGCGCCGGGCTGCGGCACCTGCGGCGCACTGGTCAGGTCGAGGAACACCCGCTCCAGGTCGGGCGCCACGCGAGTCAGCTCGGTGAGCCAGAGCCCTTGCCGCCCAAGCGTTTCGGTGATCCACGCGGGATCGGTGACGCCCGAAACGACGACCGCACCGTCCTCGACGCGCGCGTCGCCCAGCAGCCTCGCGGCCAGATCGGGATCTGCCACACGCACGCGATAGCACCCCTCGTCGTGCCCGGCCAGGATCGCGCCGACCGGGCCATGCACCACCCGCCGTCCGTGCGAAATGATCGTCACCGTGTCGCACACCTGCTCGATCTCCGACAGCAGATGGCTCGAAATGAGCACCGTCACCCCAGCGGCGGCGAGCCCGCGCAGCAGCGTGCGCATCTCATGCATGCCCGCCGGGTCGAGCCCGTTGGCCGGCTCGTCGAGTATGAGCAGCTCCGGCCGCTTCAGCAGCGCAGACGCCACCGCGAGCCGCTGTTTCATGCCGAGGGAGTAGCTTTTCACCGGGTCTGACCGCCGGTCCGCCAGGCCGACCGTGGTCAATGTCTGCAAGACCCTTTCATCCGGTACGCCGCCGGCCATCGCCAACAGGCGGAGTGTCTTGGCACCACTGAAGTTGCCGAAGAACTGCGGGCTCTCCACGATCGCGCCGACCCGGTGGGCGACCGAGGCATAGTCTCGCGATGACACGCCGAAAATCCGCATCGATCCGCTGTCGGCCCGCACGAGCCCCAGCAGCGCGCGCAGCGTCGTGGTCTTGCCCGACCCGTTGGGCCCCAGAAACCCGTGCACCTGACCGGCCGACACCTCCATGTCGAACCCGTCGAGGGCCACCTTTTCGCCACGCCGCAGGCTGCGGAAAGTCTTGCGCAGACCCGAAATCTCGATGACCGGACTCACGGCGACAGCCTAGCCGCACCCGCCGATATTCGGGGGCTGGCCTGAAGGGCAGGGGGTGGGACAAACATTGTGTCCCGCCAGCTCGCGAGCGAGGCCAAGTATGGTTGGACCCGTGCATCCCGATCTAGTCATCGCCGCCGAGAAGGTCAACGTCGTCCGGTCTCGCAAACACCTCCTGCGTGACGTCTCGTGGCAGGTCGAGCTCGACGAACGCTGGGTGATCCTGGGCCCCAACGGCGCCGGCAAGACCACCCTGCTCAACCTGGCCGCCGGGCGTTCCCATCCGACCAGCGGCACGCTGCACGTGCTTGGCGAGCGGATCGGGCGCACGGACCTGCAGGAGCTGCGCACCCGCATCGGCCTGTCCACGGCGACGCTCGCCGACCGGATCCCGCCCGGTGAACGCGTCCGCGACGTGGTGATGACCGCCTCATGGTCGGTCGTCGGGCGCTTCCGTGAGTCCTATGAGGACGTTGACGCGGCCCGTGCGCTGGAGCTACTCGGCGAGTGGGGCATGGGCGGGCTCGCCGATCGGGAATACGGCACGCTTTCGGAGGGCGAGCGCAAGCGCACCCAGATCGCCCGCGCGCTGATGGTCGACCCGGAGGTGCTCCTGCTCGACGAGCCGGCCGCGGGCCTCGACCTCGGTGGGCGCGAGGATCTGGTGTCCCGCCTGACCGCGCTGGCCCTCGACCCGGACGCGCCGGCCATCGCACTCGTCACGCACCACGTCGAGGAGATCCCGCCCGGATTCACCCACGCCATGCTGCTGCGCGAGGGAGCCGTGGTCGCCTCGGGCCTGCTGGCCGACGTGATCACGTCCGACAACCTGTCCGCGACGTTCGACACCAAGCTGCGCGTGAGTCAGGCCGACGGCCGATATTCAGCCGTGTCGGTGCGCTAGCCGACTCTGGCCGTTGCTTCGCCGGCTTGTGCGCGGCGGCTGACATCCGGCGGCGGCACACTTGCCCGGCGGCTGCGCTGGCGTGCCGATTTGCGGTTCCTCCCAGCCGCAGCGAACTGCGGGCCGAGATGGTGTGCCAGCCGTTTGCCCCCGGCTGCCTGGAGCTCCGGGGGCGATCAACGGAAAAGGAGGTGGCGGGGGCTGCGGGGAGGTCATAGAGTCTGCCGGGAAATTCCACAGCGTGTAGCTCAAAAAGTTGGAGCGCCGGGCTCGGGACCCGGAGGGTGCGGGTGCGAGGCCTGCCACGCTGGCGATGAGCACTGAGAGCACCCATGAGACTGGCCAGGCCTATGCCGCCGGGCAGCTTGCGGCCGCCCTGATCACGGCGGCCACGCACACGGATGAACTGACCCGGCAGCGTGCCGGGCAAAGGGTGCGCCGCTGGCAAGCCGTGCTGGACGGAATGGCCGACGGCATGCTCAATGTCGGCTCGCGCACCGCGGTCGCCGGACTCCCGGTGTGGGTCACGCCCGAGGTGGTGCACGGTGGGTTCGCGACAGGTGAGGCCGCGGCCGGTGGCCCGCTGCGCGAGCACGAGCTGGCGGTCATCGCGCGGGCCGGGCTGCAGCAGCACAGCCGTGGTGCGCTGTTCGCCTACTACCTGTCCGAGCCGGGCGTGGCCGAGCTGGCCGCGCTGCTGGATTCCGGGGGCTACCGGATTGACGTGCCCGAGGAGGCGGCGCTGCTGACGGTCGCGTGGCTGCTGCGCACCGGAGACCACCGCGCTGCCGCGGATCTCGTCGACACGCTGCTCCCGTTTGCCGACCGGCTGCGCTTTTGGCCGGTGCCGGCCGACGCACCGCCCGGCGACCCGGAAATCGTGTGGCGGGAGACCGCACAGCAGGCGGCCACGGCCCTGGCCAACAGGCGCCCGAACGCCGTGATCGAGGCCATGCGTGAGGCGCTGACCGTGTGGAATCCGTTCGCCGACAAGCTGTTGGCCCTGTGGTGCGAGACCACTGACGCCGACGGAAGGGTGGGCGCGCAGATTCCGCACGGCTGGCCGGACCGAGCCGGCGCACTGCTTGCCACCTATCGGCGGCTCGCCGCAGAGCACACGCGGTGTTCCAAGCATCGCAAGCCAAAGGAAAACCTAGGCATATTGTGTACCGCGCTGGAGCGACGCGTCGCCGACGGCGCGCTGACCCCAAGGGTCGCGGGCCTGCTGCAGCACGCCGTCGACTCCATGCTCCGCCGACGCGGAACCGTCGGATCCCCGCAACACCAAGCTTTGCGCGCCCAGCAGGCCGCCGATGCCGCGCGCCCCACACACCACGCGTTCGCGGGGCTCGTCGCCGGGCGTTTGTCATCGTTGCCGCCGCAGACGGGCATCGCCGACGTCGCGGGAGTGCTGTGCGCGGTGCAGCCGGGCGAGGCCGTGCACACCGGTCTGCCGCAGGATGCCGTGATCCCGCAGCCGATCCAGCGGGTGGTGCGCCGAGCGCGGGCGGGCACGCCGGAGGAGCTCATCGGCGATGGCGTGATCTGCTCGGCCGAGGTGCTGGCCATGCTCACCCCGCAGGTCACCGCCGCGTCAGTGGTGTTCGGCTATCGAGACGCGGCCCTGCAAAGGCTTGCGGCAGCGCACTATCGGGCGTTTCGCAACCGGCGCTCGCTGCTCCTGCTCAACCTCGAACACCAGGTGCGCATCCACGAGCTCCCATGGGCCGGGGCGATGGACAGGCATCGCACGGTGACCGCTGCTGCGCAGCAGCAGGCCGCGCGGGCCCTGCGGCGCCTGGGCGGGATCGTGCTCAACGGGTTTCCCGCGACGGTACTGCCAAATCCAATGATCACGGAGCTGGCGGCGCTGAGCAGGCAGGCGGGTGTCGACGTTCCATGGGTGGAGGAGCTGGCGGCGGACATCTTCATGGGCACGTTCTCGGCCAAGTTCCTGGAGGCTGCGAAGATCGCCGCCGAGTTGCTGCGCGGCACGTTCTACGAACGGTATTACGGCATCGACTACGCGGCGGTCGCGGCGATCAACGACGACGGCCGCAAGCGGCGGCGCATCGTGCGCACGTCGTCAACGTTCGATCTAATGTGCCAAGACCGGGCGGGAGGCTGGGGCAGCGGGCGGTATTCGGTGGCCGCCAACGGGATGGTCATCGAGCAGGCGCAGATCCTCACGACGCACAACCTGGCGACCCTGGCCGGGCGCTTGGGCGCCGGCCCGGCCGAAAGCTGGGAGGAGCTTGCGCGTCGGTGCCTGGATTGGACGCTACGGCTGGCGACACGCATCGAAAACAACGCGCGGCCGCTGCGTTCCGTGAAAGATTTGGCTTATGCCTGGCGGCACATGGTGTTTTATCTGTCGCTGGTTGCCCCGGCCGCCCAGCGGCGCTTCATTGGGGAGGCGCAGCGGGCCGGGGTCGGCCGTCTGCTTCCGGCACTGCGCGGTCTGGAGCACGTCGCCGGCGGTGGATCATTTGACGACTCGGGCTCGGCCGGCGATGCCCGGCGCCTGGTCGGGTGGACCGTCGGCCGACATTGGATCTTGGCTGGCTAGTGCTTGCGGGCCAGGTTGTGCCTCTAGAGTCGGGGCATGGACTTTGTGAACGTGGAGACCCCCGTCGCAGGGATCGGCGTCATCCGGCTGGAGCGCCCGCCCATGAACGCGTTGAACGCGCAGGTGCAGGAGGAGTTGCGGGCGGCCGCGGCGACCTGCGCCGGGTCGGATGAGATCAGAGCGGTCATCGTCTATGGCGGCCCCAAGGTGTTCGCGGCCGGTGCGGACATCAAGGAGATGGCCACGATGTCCTATGTGGACATGGCCGCGCGGGCCGGTGCGCTTTCGAGCGCGTTCGACGCGATCGCACGCATCCCCAAACCCGTCGTCGCGGCGATCACCGGATATGCGCTGGGCGGTGGGTGTGAGCTCGCGCTGGCGTGCGACTGGCGGGTGGTAGCCGAGGACGCCAAGCTTGGCCAGCCCGAGATCAAGCTGGGCATCATCCCGGGAGCCGGTGGGACGCAACGGTTGTCGCGGCTGATCGGTCCGGCACGGGCGAAGGATCTGGTCTTCTCGGGCCGGATGGTCGACGCGAGCGAGGCACTGGCGATCGGGCTGGCCGATCGGGTAGTCGCCGCCGACAAGGTGTTCGACGAGGCGCTGGCCATGGTCGCGCCCTATGTGGACGGTCCGGCGCAGGCGCTGCGGGCGGCCAAGGCGGCGATCGACGGCGGGCTCGACCGCGATCTGGCGGGCGGCCTGGCGTGGGAGTCGCAGCTGTTCGCGGCGCTGTTCGCCACGGACGACAAGGTCGAAGGCATGAACGCCTTTGTGGAGAAGCGAAAGCCGGGCTTCACCGGTCGGTGATCCTTTGTGAACGTCGGCGATTCGACAGTCGGGACTGTCGTACTTCGGGTGCACAATATGGCGCGTGGAAGATGAAAGAGCGTTCATCGCGGCATTGACCGAGCTCGCTCTTGAGCGCGCCGCGCCCGACGAGCTGGTGGTTTTCGAGGAGACCGCGGAGGAATACTTCGCCGATCCGCAGGCGGCACTGACAGCCGCCAATCAAGACTCGGCGGTCGGGTTCGGGCTGGAGCTCGCGATGATCACGCCGGTGGCCCTCGCAGTCGGCGCGGCCGTGATGCAGGCGCTGGTGACCGCGCTGTCCGATCGCGCGGTCACGGGCGTGTCCGGTGTGCTGCGGCGGGTGTTGCGCAAGCGCACGCCCGATCCGGCCGACATCGTGCTCAGCCCGGATCAGGCGCGCTACGTCCGGCAGGTGGCGCTCGACCGGGCCCGCTCGCTGGGCATGCCGGAGCAGCAGGCGACGTTGCTCGCCGACTCGTTTGTCGGCGCGATAGCCACCGCGTCGTGAGCCAGCCTTCCGGGCCGGGTTCGGCTTCGGCGGTGCGGCGGTCATCGGGCTGCTCGGATTGCTGGTGCTGCTGGTGCTGCTGGTGATTCCGGCCCATGTGCGGCGCCGGGCCAAGCTGCGTGCCGCGGGTGAGCGGCTGGCCGGAGCCATGCAGCGCATCGGCGAGCTCAGCCGGGAGGCGGGGCTGTCCCGGCCACCGAGGCTGCTGCTCCGTCCGGCCGGGCAGCGTGACGCGTTCGTGTTCGGCCTGCCCTGGCGCTATTACCTGGTGCTCCCGACGGCCATGGTGGTGCGGTGGCGCAATCGTGGGCTGTTCGATCCCGTTGTGCGCCATGAGCTCGCCCACCTGCGCAGGCACGATGTCCAGCTGGCGACGGCGGTGTGGATCGCGGCGGTGCCCGTGCTTCTCGCGCCGATCGTCGGGGCGGCGGCCACGTGGGACTTGTCGCTCATCCCCATGTACCTGTGGCGCGTGGCCCTCGTGATGGGCGGGCTGTGGCTGGTGCGCCGGCAGGTGCTGCGCTCCCGCGAATACGGCGCCGACCTGCGCGCGGCCCGGCAGTCCGGCTATTGGCGCCCGCTGAGCACGGTGCTGCAGCATGCGACCAACCAGCGGGGCGGCCGGTGGCGGCAATTCCTGTCGCACCATCCCACGGTCGCGCAGCGGCTCGGGGTGCTCGCCGATCCGGGGCGCGTCCGGGGCGCGTCCTTCGCCGACGGGCTGGCGTCGGCGTTCCTGGCCGCGATCTTCCTGCCGCTGCTGCACAACACGCTTCAGGTGCTGACCACCGGCACACCGCTGTTCAGCTGGACGTCGCAGATCGCGGCCATCGTCGTGGGCCCGTTCATCGGGCTGGCGATCGTGCTGGGCCCGTTGCTCGGTCCGCTGTTCCATCTGATTCTCGTGCCGCTGGCCGTGGCGTGCGCAGCGCTGGTCTGGCGGCGGCGGGTGCTGCCCGTGCCGCGGTGGCTGATCGACGACGAGCGGACGGCTTGGCCGGCCGCCGCGCGGGAGCCCGGGTTGGGCTTCGCCTTGCTGACCGGGGTCGCGTCCGGTGCGCTGGCGGCAATCGGCGTGACCGTCTACCGGCTCGTGGCCGGCAAGCCGGTCAGCGATGAGGACAGCATCGGGCGCTACCTGCTGTGGCTGCTGACCGCGGTGGCCGTGGCGCTGGTGGTGTCGTTTGTCACGCTCGTGCTGGTGCCCCGCTCGGGCGCCGCCGTCGGTCTGGTCACGGGGGTGTCGGCGGCCGCGGCCGGCGGGCTGTTCATCAATGTGCTGAACACTTTCGCCTTCGGCAACATCCTTGACCTCCGATTCTGGTTGTCGACCATGGAGGCGATGGTTGCCCTTTGGCTTTTTGGGTACCTCTTGCTTCTCCCGCTGACGCTGGCGACCTGGCCACTGCCGTGGCGTGACGTCCCCGGCCGGTTATTGACGACGCTCAGCGTGATCGGGGCAGGTCTCGCGACGTTGTGTGTGGTGGGTCCGGCCCTCACCCTCCGAGAAGTGTGAAACTACTTCACATTTGTGGGAGTGATCGGCTAGGCTCCAAGGCGCTCAAGAGAAAGAAGGAGTGGGATGATCTCTGGCCACGGTGGACAGCTGGCGCTCGCGGCGATCGAGGCAGCCGGGGTGAAGGAGATGTTCACGCTGTCGGGCGGGCACGTCTTCCCGCTCTACGACGCGGCGCATCAAAACGGCTTCCCGCTCTATGACGTGCGGCATGAGCAGACCGCGGTCTTCGCGGCCGAGGCGGTGGCCAAACTCCAGCGGCGGCCGGGCGTCGCGGTGCTCACGGCCGGACCCGGGGTCACCAACGGCATTTCGGGCATCACGAGCGCGTTCTTCAACGCCGCGCCGGTGCTCGTGCTCGGTGGGCGGGCGCCGCAGTTCCGGTGGGGCGCCGGTTCGCTGCAGGAGATCGACCACCTGCCGCTGGTGCGCGCGATCACCAAACACGCGGCCACAGCCTCCTCGACGGACGCGATCCCGGCCGTCGTGGGCGAGGCGCTGTCGGCGTCGCTGACCGGGCATCGCGGGCCGTCGTTTGTGGACTTTCCGCTGGAGGTCATGTTCGGCTTCGGCGAGGCGGCGGTGGAGCCGCCCAAAATCGGCTCCTGGCTACCCGATCCGGACGAGGTGAAGCAGGCCGCCGAGCTGGTGGCCAAGGCGGCGCGCCCGGTGATCATCGCGGGCTCGGATGTTTATGCAGCCAACGCGGGCGAGGCGCTGCGCGCGGTGGCCGAGGCGTTCGAGGTGCCGGTGTTCGCCAACGGGATGGGGCGGGGCCTGGTGAGCGGACCGCTCGCGTTCGCCAAGACGCGCGGGCTGGCGCTCAAACAGGCCGACGTGGTGTGCGTGATCGGCACGGCGCTGGACTTCCGGCTCGGGTTCGGCGACTTCGGCACCGCAACCGTGGTGCACATCGTGGACGAGCCGTCGCAGCGGGCCTCGCACGTGGCGCCCGCGGTTTCACCGGCCGGCGATCTGCGCCTGGTGCTGGAGGGGATGACGCGATACTCGGGCGAGCGAGTGTCGCATGTGGACTGGATCACCACGCTGCGCGAGGGCGAACAGGCGACCGCGGCCAAGCACGCCGAGGAAATGAGCGCCGATTCCGGCCCGATCAAGCCGGCCCGGGTGTATGGGGAGCTCAACAAGGTACTGGATAAAAATGCGGTGACCATTGGAGACGGGGGAGATTTCGTCTCTTATGCGGGGCGCTACCTTGAGCCGTCGCAACCGGGCACGTGGCTCGATCCGGGGCCCTATGGCTGCCTTGGGACCGGCATGGGCTATGCGATGGGTGCTCGCGTGACCTACCCGGATCGGCAGATCTGCGTGTTGATGGGCGACGGTGCGGCCGGGTTCTCGCTCATGGATGTCGAATCGCTCGCCCGGCAGCAGCTGCCCGTGGTGATTGTGGTGGGCAACAACGGCATCTGGGGGCTGGAGAAGCACCCGATGCGCAACATGTACGGCTACGACGTGGCGGCCGACCTGCAACCGGAGCTGCGCTACGACGAGGTCGTGCGGGCGCTCGGCGGCGCCGGCGAGACCGTGTCGAAGGCGTCGGAGCTCAGGCCGGCGTTCGAGCGTGCCTTCGCGGCGGGCGTGCCGTACCTGGTGAACGTGCTGACCGATCCCGCCGACGCCTACCCGCGGTCGGCCAACCTGGCGTAAACTCCCGCAGCAGCCCGGGTCGAACGCTTCGCGATCAACCCGGCTGCGCCAACAACGCCGGGTCAACTGGGCGTGCCGTGCACGCCGGGGTTTCACCGCTTCGCGACGAAACCCTGGCGTCAGGTGCTGTCAGCCGGATGTCCCGGTTTTGTCAGGGGGTACCGGCATAGTGGCGGCATGACAAACGCCATCCTTGCAGAAGGTCTGGTCAAACGGTTCGGCCAGACCACCGCGCTCAACGGCGTCGATCTAGCGGTGCGCCAGGGCACGGTGCTTGGCCTGCTCGGCCCCAACGGGGCGGGCAAGACCACCGCCGTCCGGATTCTCGCCACGCTGCTTCGTCCCGATGCGGGCCGGGCCACGGTTGGCGGGCTTGACGTGGTGCGCGACGCGCACCGTGTGCGGGGGTTGATCGGCCTCACCGGGCAATACGCCTCGGTCGACGAATCGTTGACGGGTTCGGAAAATCTTCGCCTGATCGGTCGGCTGCACGGCTTCGACCGTGGTGCCGCCAAGGCCCGCGCCGCCGAGTTGCTGCGCGACTTCCGCCTCGAAGACGCGGCGGATCGGGCGGCCAAGACATATTCGGGCGGCATGCGCCGCCGGCTCGACCTGGCGGCCTCGCTGGTTGCGCGGCCGCAGCTGCTGTTTCTCGACGAGCCGACGACCGGTCTCGACCCGCGGGCGCGGGCCGACGTGTGGGACATCGCGCGTGAGCTGGTCGCCTCCGGCGTGAGCGTGCTTTTGACCACGCAATACCTGGACGAGGCCGATCAGCTGGCCGACGAGATCGTGGTGATCGACCACGGCCGGGTCATCGCCGGCGGCACGCCCGACGAGCTCAAGCGCCAGACCGGGGCGCAGACCCTGGCGGTGCGGCCCGCGCTGGAGTCCGATGTGGACAAGGTGCGTGCGGTCGTTGCGGAGTTGGCGGCCTCGCCCGAGCTCGCGGGCGGCGTGGTGACGGCGCAGGTGACCGACCCGACGGTGCTGCCGGTGGTGGTGCGCCGGCTCGACGACGCGGGTGTGGCAATCGCCGAGCTGGCGCTGCGCACGTCCACTTTGGACGAGGTGTTCCTCGCGCTGACGGGGCATCGGGCCGAGCAAGAAGAGGAGATCAGGGCATGACCACGCTTTCCGCCGCCGCACCGCGCGTGCGGCCGCTCGCCGGGGTCGGGCAGAGCCTGTCGCTCGCGTGGCGAGGGCTGGTCCAGATCCGGCACAACCCGATGGAGCTCGGCGACCTGTCGTTCCAGCCCATCATGTTCGTGCTGCTGTTCACCTACCTGTTCGGCGGGGCGATCTCCGGCGACCCGCAGGCATACCTGCCGTTCATGCTGCCCGGCATCATCGTCCAATCCGGACTGATGGCCACGATGAACACGGGCATGGGCCTGAGCATCGATCTGCACAAGGGATTCTTCGACCGGCTGCAGTCGCTGCCCATCGCGCGGTGGGCCCCGCTGGCCGGGCGGGTCATCTCCGACACGGTCAAGCAGGGCTGGTCCATGTTCATCCTGCTCGCCACCGGATACGCGATCGGGTTCCGGGCGACCCAGGGCGTGCTGGGCATCCTCGGGGCATTCGGGCTGATGCTCGCGTTCGCCTTGCTGGTGTCGTGGTTCGCCGTGTTCATCGGCACCATCGCCAAGGAGCCCGAGCAGGTGATGATGTATGGTTTCACGGCCATCTTCCCGCTCAGTTTCTTGAGCAACGCCTATGTGCCGACCCACACGCTGCCGTGGTGGCTGCAGGCCTTCGTCAAAATCAACCCGGTCACGCAGCTGAGCGACGCCATGCGCGGGCTGCTCACGGGCGGCCCGGTGCTCGACCACGCGCTCTATGGGCTGCTCGGTGGGCTTGTGTTCGCGGTCATCTTCGCACCGCTGGCCCTGGTCCGGCTCAAGCGCCGCTGAGGGGGAGCGCCGCCCGGCCCAGTGCGCGCACCGCGTTTCCGGGCCGGGCGGCTGTCAGCGCCGGGCGGAGCAACCGTCGAGACCTGTGGGTTGGAGCCGCGCCGACCCGGCGGCGCTGATCGATACCTGCCAACAGTTTGATGGCACAAATGGGCAGACGGTGTTCTGCCCCTACAGGATCTGCGCGAACGTGAGGCTCATGCTTTGCTTCTGAGGTTACTGATCGCACTCGGCGGCGCCGTGTTGAGTCTGTCCAATATGGATGCTACTCCTCTTGTTCGCAGCCCACGCCGTCGCGGTCGCGGTCGAGGTGTAGGCCGTAACCCGGCTCGACAGCGTGGACGGGCGCGGCCCCGGCCGAGCGGGCCTCGTCGCAGTTGTCGAAGAGGTTGCGAATATCCGCACCGCACGGCGGGACATCCACCGGCGTAATCAAGACGGAGTGCGCCCACCCGCCCCGGCTCAGGTACAGCCACATCGAACCGTACTTATCCGTGCCGTAGGTGGGCTCCCCTTGAGCCCAGCAAACCACGTCGACCGCCGTGCCTTCGGCAATGACGTCCCGGATGGTGGACGTGCTGTTGGGTTCCGCGCGCAGATTGGCTTCGGTCTTGACGGTCGCGGGCTGATCCTGTGCCGCGAAGGCCATTGCCGGAATCGAAGCAGCCGACACGGCGGCCGTGAGCAAGGCAGCCGACGCGAGGCGCCGCATGCTGTGGGACATAGTCGCCACCCCCCAAAACGCGACTAATCACACCCAGCCTACCTAGGCAACCGGGCCGGATCCAGCCTCGCCCGGCACTGGGACCGTGCGGGATACTGTCGCGGCGTTTGGTTGATTGACTACAGGATCCCGGATGTCGCACCGATTTTCGCGCGTGCGGCGACGTTATCCCGGATGTTGCGCCGTGGTGCGGCGTGCTTGACAACGTTATCCCGGATGTTGCGCCAAGGCCGTGGGCGTGCTTCTCGCCGGGATGCCAGCACTGCTGCGCGCGGGTCGCGGCCGCAACGCCTACTCCAGCCCGGCCAGCGCCTGCACACCGTCCAATGTGGTACGAAGCCCGCGCGCATAAGCCACCTCGAACCTTTGTGCCCCAAGCGCGCGCCGCGCCGCCGCTTCCAGACGCGCCCGGTCGGGCAGGGACTGGTCGACCGCCCCGTTCATCGCCGTCGCCGCGCCGAGCAGGGTCGCCGCCAGTTCCGCCCGGTTTTCGCGCAGCGACAGATCGGCGCACCCCACCAGCACCGCCCCGATCACCGGAAAGTCGGCGGACCCCAGCGCGTGCCGCAGCGCCTCCGTGTGCAGCACCCGCGCCGAGTCGAGATCCACCGCGACCATCGCCCGGTTGCTGGCGAGCATGGCCCAGAACTGGGGCGCCACCGACATCCCCGACATGAGCTGCGAGGCCCGATCGAACCGCCGCCGCGCTTCCGCGTCTTCGCCCCGCGCCCGCGCGAGCGCGCCCCAAGCGAACTCCATCAGGGTCTGCCCCACGGGCAGCCCAAGCTCGTCGGCATCGGCCTGCGCATCCCGCAGCGCCTCGACACTGGGCTCGACGTCGCCCTGCATCCACAGCGCCATGGCCAACCGCCAGCGCAGCTGCAGCAGGTCCTCGGTCGTGCCAAGCTCGCTCAACAGCTCGATCGCCGCGCGCGCCGAAGCCGCCGCAGGGGTGAAGTCTCCCCGCTGCGCCTCGAACTCCGACAGCGCCTCCAACGCGAGCGACATGCCCCAACTGTCGCCGACCGACCGGTACCCCTCCAACGCCTTTTGAAAATCGACATGCGCCTCTTCCCGGCCCCGCCCCAGGTTGAGCAGGGCATGACCGTGAAACGATCGCGCCGTCGCGGCGACCCACGGGTCGGAATCGTCGAACAGCTCCACATAGGACGGCAGCACGGACAGCATCTCCTGCGCCTCCCACGCGACCAGACTCCTCATCGGCACGACAAGCTTGAGCAGTGGATGCGACATCTGCGCCGTCACCAACTCGGATGCCTGCGAAAACCACTTCCCCGCCTGGGCGAAGTCCCCGTGCCCGTCCATCAGGTTCAGCGCGCCGACCACGAGGGCACGGGCATGCACCTCCGCATCGGTGAACCCGGGCAGCGCCAGCGCCTCCTTGGCCAGGTTGCTGCCCTCACCCCGGTAACCCGAAAGCCACCAGTACCAGCCGAGCGCAGCGACGAACCGCAGCGCCAGGTCGGAGTCTGACGCGGCGACCGCCCGCCGCAACGCGGCGTGCAGGTTGTCCTGGTCGGCCCGCAGCCGGCGCAGCCATGCGGCTTGCGCGTGGCCGCGCAAATGCGGTTCCGCCTCCTCCGCGAGCGCAAGGAAACATCGCGCGTGATCACCCACGAATGGGCTGGAGTCGACATACTCCCGGATTGTCTCCAGCATGTGATAACGCTGCCCGTCGAAGCGCACCAACGACTTTTCCACCAGCGCGCTGACGACCGCGAAGTCCCCGCACACCGCCTCGGCCGCCTCAAGCGTGGCCCCGCCCTGGAACGTCGCGAACCGTTGCCACGCTTCCCGTTCCGCCGCCGAGCACAGCTCCCAGCTCCAGTCCACGACGGCACGCAATGTCTGATGCCGTGGCAGGGCCGTGCGGCTCCCACCCGTGAGCAGGCGGAACCGCTCATCCAACCGGTCGACCAACTGCGCCAATGACATGGTACGCAACCGAGCCGCCGCAAGCTCGATGGCCAGCGGCATCCCATCCAGCGCCTCGCACAATCGCCGCGCCAGCGCCTGGTCCAGCTCATGCAGGGCGCGATCCTCCAGCAGCCGCACCGCGTCCTTGGTGGACAGTGGCGAAACCGGGAACACCACCTCGCCCGTGATGCCCAACGGCTCCCGGCTCGTGGTCATCACGCGGATACCCGGACACCCGCCGAGCACCGACGCGACGAACCGCGCGGCCGCGTCCAGCATGTGCTCGCAGTTGTCCAGGATCAGCAGCCCCTCCCGGTGCGCCAGAGCCTCCACCGTGGACGGCACTTGCTTGCGCATGCCCAGCGCGTCCAGCACAGCGGGCTCCCATTGCGAACCGTCCGTGAGCGGGGCCAGCTCGATGAGCCACACCTGCTCGAAGTGCCGCGCGGCTTCGACGGCCAGGCGGGTCTTGCCCGAGCCGCCCGGCCCGGTGAGCGTGATCAGGCGCGCCTTCATGTGCAGCAGCCGGTCGACCTCGGACTCCCGCCCCACAAACGAGGTCAGCGCTGCCGGGAGCCGGGCCGTGTACGACTCGCCGCGCAGGATGCGCAGGTGCAGATCGGACAGCTCGGCCGACGGGTCGGCGCCCAGCTGCTCGGCGAGGGTCGAGCGCAGCCGCTCGTATGCCGCCAAAGCCTCGGCCGCCCGCCCCTCCCGCCACAGCGCCCGCATCAGCAGCAGGACCGGACGTTCGCGCAGCGGGTATTCCGCGGCCAGCGCTTCCAGCTCGGACACGGATCCGGCCGCGGCCTCCCGCGCCGCGACCGCCCGCTCGGTCACCCGCGCGATCTCGGCCTGCGCGAACGGCTCATCCGCGACATCGGCGAGCACCGGCCCGCGCCACGCCCGCGGGGTATCGACATCAAAGATGTCGATGTTTTCCCGCGGCACGGGCAAGAGATAGCCCGATGCGTGTGCTTCGATGGCCACGCCCGCTTTCCGCAGCCGCGACACCAGCCGCTGCAGCGCGTTGGCGGCGTTGCCGGGCGGCTCGTCCCGCCAGACCGCCTCGATGAGCCGGTCCTGCCCGACCACCCGCCCGGGTTCGAGGGCGAGCCGGATCAGCAGCCGGCGCAGGCGGGCGCCACCGAGGTCGATGGGTGCGCCCTCATCGGTTACCGCCTCCACCGGCCCCAGCAGCGAGATCCTCACAACCTCAAACTATGCCTCAGCCATTCCGCTTCAGCTGAATCGTGGTCTCCACGAACCCCTCGGTGCAAAAGATCGGACCGCACGCCACCCCGAAGGTGAACGAGGCCGCCTTGCCCCCGGCGAACTTCGTGCCCAGTGCCGGCATGATGGTGGCGGACCAGGTGCGCGTCGTCCCGTCACAGGTGATTTCGAAGGCGTCGCCCCCGTAGACCACACCGCGCCCCACCTTCTGCATCAGTTCGGCCTGGATGAACGAGAACTCGACCTCGCCCACGCAGCTGATCGTGCCGCCGACCGTGGCCGAGCCGTCGGCCGGATTGAACGCACCGGTCGGGTTGACGGTCAGCGTGACAACCGGCGGTGGCGCGGCGGCCTCGGCCGTGAAGCTGAGTTTGCCGCCGGAGCCCGACGTGGAGCCATCGTCGATCACGAGGATGTAGTAGGTCGTGCCCGCGACGGCCTCGAACGCGATGGCGTCGGGCCCGCAGTCGACGATCTCGAAGCTGCCCGGCGCACCGGTCATGACCAGGAACCCGCCCTCGTAGTCCGCCGCGCTCATGTCGAGCACGATCGCGGTGTCGGCCGGCGGCGTGTACGAGTACCAGACGCTGGCCTCGGTCGCGGGCGCCTGGCAAGGCACATTGGCCTCCGCGTCATCGGCGTCGGTCGTGGCCTCGCTCGTGTCGAGCGTGGTGCTGAACGGAAGCGATGGGATCGCGATCGCCCCGGCGAACGTGTCGTTGGCCGGAGGCGCCGCCATCGCGGGTGTTGCCACCAGCACAGTGACGAGGGTGAGTCCTGCCGTGGCGATCCATGAGAGTCGTCGCACGGATTCTCCCTTCCTTTGTAGAGGCCCGCCCCGTGCGGGCCCCTATCAAGGGAGACGATTTCAGGCAGCGATGGGACGCAATGTGTCGGATATCGGCACCTGTGCAACATCTCGCACGGCCCGGCGTTGCACGATGATCGCCCCGATCGCCCACACGATCCAGACCGCCTCGGCGAGCATGCGCAGCAGCGCGGGCGACACCGCGATGTACGGCAGCATCAGCAGGCCGTGATCGATCGCGCCCAGGAGCGCGAACGCCGCCACGACGTAGGTCGCGATGCCGAACTTGCGCGTCCCGGCGGCGCGTAGCGCCCGGCCCAGCAGCACGAAGCCCACGCCGTAGAGTGCCAGCCCCACCGGATGCCAGACGCTTCCCATGTGGACGGTACCGAGCACGCCCACACCGAGCCCTGCGACTGTCACAATCAGGCCCAGCAGTGCGCCCTTGGACGAGCGCAACCGTCGCAAGTAGACACCGAGCGCGAGCAGGGCCAGCACGATCGCCCCGATCGTCGCATCGCGCACCTCCACCCGGGCCAGACCCGACGCGCCGTACCAGTCGCAGCCCGTCGGGATGAACCGGTCGCCCCGGCTGTACGCGGCGCATTCGAGCATCTTCAGGGTGTGCGCCGGCTCGCCGAAGTAGCGGTGCGTGCCAAGCCCACCGCAGCCCGGCACCGTGCGAATGTTGGTGTCGGACATGGATGTCCAGCAGTTGTCGAACCCCTGCCCGTCCCACCAGAAGTTCAACCCATTGGGTTTCGAGGCGCCGTTTTCGTCGACACCCATTTTGTTGTTCTGGTACCGGTTGTGGTGCGACGTGTCGAACTGCCGGCCCAGCTCGTTATCGTTGCGCACGAACGCCGGCACGTAACTGGTGACGAAGCCGGAGTAGTTGTTGCCGTAAATCCAGTTGTCGCGCCAGACGTTGTAGTTGCCGCCCGGATTCACGATGCCGCCACCGATCGGCAGGCCCACGGCAGGGCACACCACACCCTGCTCGTAACCGCGATCCTTGAACGGCTTCGCACACGTACCGTCAACAATGTATTTATAATAATCGGTGTTATTGTTCGCGATGACATTGCGCTCGAACTTGGCGTGATTCTGCGGCATTCCCGGGTGGTCCGGGAACGCGCTGTCGGTCGCCACACCGGTCGTGTTGTCGGTGAACCTGCTGTCGTGCACCCACACCGAATCGCCCGCCGTGCCGGAATATCCGAGCAGATTGTGGTGCCCCCAGCAATTGCGGATTTCGACCGCGTAGCGCTCGACGTCGTGGCCCTTGTCCTTATTGATGTTCGACGCCGCGCCCGGATAGAACGCGGAATCGCCATTCCCATAGCCTTCACAGTCGGTGTAAAGCCCGTGGTCCACCGCGAAAGTCAAGAACCCGTATTCGTCATTCCACCGGCCGAGCGTGTTGTCGACGACAAACCCATCGGTCTCAATGATATAGAAGGCGTTGAATTCGCTCCGCTGCGCGGTCATGTTCTTGAAATACACGCCGTCGGCGTTGTCCGCCCGGATCGTGTTGAGCTTCTTGTATTCGGCGTCGATGATGACGTCCTCGCGGTGCGCGCCGGTGCCCTCGATCTGCAGGTTCTTCTTGCCCAGGATCGCGACCAGGTTGGTCAGGTGCGGGCAGGCCAGCTGCTGATCCCAGGTCAGGATCGGAAACGCCTCATACACCTTGCCCTTCGGCGCGGTGTCCCAGGTGTTCTGGCAGGCCGGGCTCGGCGGCGCCAGCGAAGGCTCCTCGTAGTAGTGTCCGGGCAAGATCTTTATGTTGGTACCGGGAAGCTTGGCCGCGTCGACGGCCGCCTGCAGGTGCCGGTAGCCATTGGCCTGGCACTCGGTCCACAGCCGCTCGTTTTCGGCCTTGAGTGCGGCCGGATAGGTCGCGATCTCCGCACGGAACCCGGCCTCGTCGGTCTTGCACACCAGCAGCGTCGGCCCGGTCGTGCGGTATGTCGGAACGCTGCCCTTCCCGTCCAGCTCGCGCGTCGGGCGCTCGTCATGGGCCCGCGCCGCGCTCGCCGTCCCGAACACGAAGAGCGCGACGATCGCGGCCGCGCCCACCACCCACAGCCATGCCTGAGCCCAGTGCCTCGCGGGCGCACCGCTAATCCTCATGAGGCCGGAGCCTAGAATAAGTTTCGCGTTTGGGCTAGAGAGCCGTTGCCCTGTTTTGCCCAGTTTGCCAACCGGCGTCAGTCCTCGGGCTTGTCCTTCTCGCGCAGCTCGTCCTCGCGGCGGCGCAGGTCTTCCTCCCACTTGCGCAGCAGCTCCCGCTCCTCCTCGGCCCGCCGCGCCGCCTCCTGCTCGGCCCGGCCGGTGTCGATCCGCTTGAGGAACTCGGGGTCGTCGTCGGGTGCCACCGTCCTACGTGGACGATCGCTCTCCGGGAAGCCGCCGCCCGGCCGCCACGCCTGCCGGCGCGGCGTCGAGTAGCGCTCCTTGCCGGCGATGAACCAGGCGAGCGAGCCCACGAGCGGGAACAGCAGGATGATGATCACCCACGCGAAGCGCGGCAATCCCTTGATGTCACCCTCCTCGGTCGACAGGCAGCTGATCAGCGCGGCCACGCACAGGGCGATCTGGAGCAGAAACAGGATCGGAAGCAATCGTCCCATGGCAGTGAAGGGTATTCCTACCGCACGACAAGTACGACCCCGAGCACCCCGAAAGCGACACAAGCGGCCGCCGTGAGCACAATCTCCCGCCCGACCGGCCCGGTGAGCGCGTTCACCCGGCGCTGCACGACCACCAGCAGACCCACCCAGCACAGGGCCGCCACACCGATCACGCCGACGCCCCGGCCCTCGTGCAGGGCCAAGCGCACCAACAGAATCGCGACCACGGTGGCCACCAGGGAGGTACGCCGCCAGCTCAGCCGGGTGCGCTCGTGCGCGCTATCGGGCGGCGGCATCGACGATCACATACCCGATGGCCATCAGTCCACTGATCGTGACCACCAGGGCCAGCACACCGGGGAAGCGGGACGCGGGCAGCGGCTGATTGTGGCGCATGGCCACCTCGCACCTGATCCAGTGGTCGACTGCCCGCAGGGCCAGGAACGCGCCAATCGCGATTGGCATGATCGCGAGTGCCTCCTTCAGCCCGGCGACCGGGAGCGGCGACAGGAACTGTGCGACCGCCAGGCCGCCCGCGATCAGCGCCAGCCCGGTGCGGATCCAGGCCAGGAACGTGCGCTCGTTGGCGAGGGAGAACCGATAATCGGGAGTCGCGCCCGACTCCCGGATCTCGTGAGGATCAAACCAGTTGCGGAAGGTGCCCAGCACGCACCTAGTATGGCTCCCGATGAGTCTGCTTGATCTTTATGATGCCCAGCTACGTACCTACGACGCGCTCGACGGCGAGTGGGACGGCCCCGTGTTCCGCAAGGTCGGCGGGCCTGGCGGGGGCTTTGTCGGGTACCGCGATGTATCGGGGGTTGAAGATCTTGACGCCCTGATTGTGCGCGAGCGCGACTTCTTCGCCGCCCGCGGGGAGCGGGTCGAGTGGAAATACCACAGCCACGACCTGCCCGCCGATCTCCCGGATCGCTTGCGCGCCAACGGGTTCGTGCCGGAGGCCGAGGAGACCGTGCTGATCGGCGAGGCGGCGCTGATGACGACGATCCCGGCGGGGAGCGTGCCGGTGCGCGAGACGAGCGACCCGGCCGATTTCGCGCGCATCGGCTCGATGAAGGCCGAGGTCTACGGCCGCGACATGTCGTGGGTGCCGCAGATGCTGGAGCAAGAGCATCAGACAGGGCTGCGCGTGTTCGTCGCCGAGCTTGAGGGGCGCATCGCGAGCGCTGCGTGGCTGCGGTTTGTGCAGGGCACCGAGTTCGCCGGGTTGTGGGGCGGCGCGACGCTCAAGGAGTATCGCGGTCGCGGCATCTACAAGGCGCTCGTCGCCCACCGCGCTCGGCTTGCCGTGGCGCACGGCTACAAATACCTCTACGTCGACGCGTCCGACGACAGCAGCCCGATCCTGCAACGCCTCGGTTTCCAAGCCGTCACGAAGACAACGCCCTACGTCTTTACTCCTGCGCAAGCAAGTCGCGGGGTGGACCGCCTTTAAGAACCTGCTCAGAGTTGTTGTCCGTAACTCCGGCGGATAGCTCTGGGCTGACCTGGCCCCGGTCGCCGACGTTACGGACAACGCTTTTGGCGACCTGCTTAAGGCGCCGTCTTCCCTCCCGATCTCGACCACTTCGTGGATCAAAGATCGCTCAGTCCAGACGCCAGCGATGGTCCGCCGGGTCTGGACGCCGACCGGCTCCTGATCGCGGGCCGCTACTCCCGCGTGACCATGATGGCGTGAGGTCTGTCACGATTGGCTGGATTCCGCGGCTACCTTACTCGCAGGTAACATCGGGCGAAGTTAGTCTGCGGTTGATTTGAACGCCCGTTAACTGGAGTTGCGGATGAAGATCGTCGTACTTGTCAAGCAGGTGCCGGATTCCGGCGCCGAACGCAATCTGCGCGCGGAGGACAACACCGTCGACCGCGCCTCCGCCAACAACGTGATCAATGAGATGGACGAGTACGCCCTTGAAGAGGCGCTGCGCATCCAAGAGGCGCACGGCGGTTCGACGGTCACCGTGCTGACCATGGGACCCGAGCGCGCCACCGAATCGATCCGCAAGGCCCTGTCCATGGGGCCCGACGGGGCGGTGCACGTGCTCGACGACGCGCTGTCCGGCACGGACGCGCTCGGCACGAGCAAGGTGCTCGCGGCCGCGCTCAAGCGGCTGGAGCCCGACCTCGTGCTGTGCGGGGCCGAGTCGACCGACGCGCGCGGACAGGTCCTGCCGCACATGCTCGCCGAACGGCTCGGCGTGGCCGCGCTGACCGGGGCGCGCAAGCTCACCGTGGATGGTTCGCAGCTGACGATCGAGCGCCAGACCGAGGAGGGCTACGAGGTCGTGACGGCCGCGACCCCCGCGATCGTGAGCGTATGGGACACCATTAACGAGCCGCGGTACCCCTCCTTCAAGGGAATCATGGCCGCCAAGAAGAAGCCCGTCGAGACATTGACCCTCGCGGACCTCGGGGTGAGCGCCGACGAGGCCGGCTGGGCGGGTGCCCTGACGACCGTCGCCTCGCACGCCAAGCGGCCGCCGCGCAGCGCCGGGGTCAAGGTGACCGACGACGGCGAGGGCGGCACGAAACTGGTCGAGTTCCTTGTGTCCGAGAAGTTCGTCTGAGAGGTCGAGGTCGAATCATGGCTGAAGTACTGGTGGTCGTCGAGGCCTCGGGCGGCACGGTCAAGAAGGTCTCGCTTGAGATGCTGACCATGGCGCGGGCGCTGGGCACGCCGAGCGCGGTGGTGTTCGGTGACGCGGCCGGGCTGGCGGACAAGCTGGGCGAGTTCGGCGCGGAGAAGGTCTATGTGGCGTCGGGTGACGATGTCGAGTCCTATCTCGTGGCGCCGAAGGCAACGGTCCTCGCGCAGCTGGTCAAGGACGTGCAGCCGGCTGCCGTCCTGCTGGGCTCGACCCAGGAGGGCAAGGAGATCGCGGGCCGGCTCGCGGTCAAGCTCGACAACGGCGTGCTGACCGATGTGTCGGCGCTCGAACCCGACGGCACGGCAACGCAGGTCATTTTCGCCGGATCGGCAATCGTGAAGTCGAAGATCCTGGGCGGGATCCCGATCGTCACGGTCCGGCCCAACTCGCTGACCCCGGTCGCGGCTCCCGTCACTCCCGCGGTGTCCAACCTGGACGTTGCGGTGGGCGACGCGGACAGGCTGGCCAAGGTCGTCGAGCGGGTGGCCGAGGCCAAGGGCGCGCGGCCGGAGCTCACCGAGGCATCGATCGTCGTGTCCGGCGGGCGGGGTGTGGGCTCGGCGGAAAACTTCAAGCTCGTGGAGGAGTTGGCCGACCTGCTCGGCGCGGCGGTCGGCGCGTCCCGCGCGGCCACCGACTCCGGGTTCTACCCGCACGCGTTCCAGGTGGGGCAGACCGGCAAGACCGTGTCGCCGCAGCTTTACGTCGCGCTGGGCATCTCGGGCGCGATCCAGCACCGGGCCGGCATGCAGACGTCGAAGACCATCGTCGCCGTGAACAAGGACGCCGAGGCGCCGATCTTCGAACTCGCCGATTTCGGTGTGGTGGGCGACCTGTTCCAGGTCGTGCCGCAGGCCGCCGAAGAGATCCGCAAGCGCAAGTAGGTGTCGGGTTAGGCTTGGCGGCGAGATGGGATACCTTGATCACGCCGCCACCACGCCTATGCTTCCTGAGGCGTTGGACGCCTATGTAGCGACGGCCCGGGAGGTCGGCAACGCGTCGTCGTTGCACGGTCCGGGCCGTCATGCCCGCAAGCTGGTCGAAGAGTCCCGGGAGCGGATCGCCGCCGCGCTTGGGGCCCGGCCCTCCGAAGTGATCTTTACTTCCGGGGGGACGGAGAGCGACAACCTGGCGGTCAAGGGCATCTACTGGGCGCAGCGCGCGCTGGGCCGCAACCGCGTGGTCGCCAGCTCCATCGAGCATCACGCGGTGCTCGATGCCGTGCAGTGGCTGGCCGACCACGAGGGCGCTCTTGTGACATGGTTGCCCGTCGATGAAGTCGGCCGGGTGCAGCCGTTCGAGGCAGGCGATGATGTCGCGCTCGTGACGGTGATGTGGGCCAACAACGAGGTCGGCACGATCCAGCCGATCGCCGAGCTGGCCGCCGGGGTCGGGGCGCCGTTCCACACGGATGCCATCCAGGCCGTGGGGCTCGTGCCGGTGAACTTCGCGGCCAGCGGGGTGTCGGCGCTGTCCGTGACCGGGCATAAGCTGGGCGGGCCGGCCGGGGTGGGTGCGCTGCTGCTCGGGCGCGACGTGTCGTGCACGCCGCTGCAGCACGGCGGGGGACAGGAGCGTGACGTGCGCTCCGGCACGCTCGACGTGCCCGCGATCGTGGCGTTCGCCACGGCGGTCGAGCATGTGGTGGCCGAGCAGGCACACGAGGCGGCGCGCCTGTCACACCTGCGCGACGAGCTCATCAAGCGGGTGCGCGAGGTCGTGCCCGACGCGGTGCTCAACGGCGACCCGGTGGACCGGCTGCCGGGCAACGCGCACTTCAGTTTCCCCGGGTGCGAGGGTGACGCGCTGCTGCTCTTGCTTGACGCGCAACACATCGCGGTGTCGACGGGCTCAGCCTGCAACGCCGGTGTGGCACAACCATCGCACGTGCTGCTGGCCATGGGCGCAGACCCGGTGACGGCCCGTTCGTCGCTGCGCTTCACGCTCGGCCACTCCAGCACCGTCAACGACGTCGACGAGCTGATCGCCGCCCTCCCCGGCGCCGTAGAACGCGCCCGCCGCGCCTCCCGCTGACCACCCCTTTTTCTAGCCGATCATGAACCTACGTCCATGTTGGACGGCGTGCCGTTTCCGAGACTTCATGATCGACGCCCCGTCCACCCCGGCGCTGGGGAGTTGACCATGAAGTTGATGCCGCGACACACCGCCGAACACGGACTAAGTTCATGATCGACCGGAAGGTGAGCGGGCGGGCGGTGTGGGGACCTGGCTAGACTCGATGGGTGCGTGTTCTTGCTGCTATGTCGGGTGGAGTCGATTCGGCCGTGGCCGCCGCGCGGGCGGTCGAGGCCGGGCTCGACGTCACCGGCGTGCACCTGGCGCTGGCCCGCAATCCCGCCAGCCACCGCACGGGCGCCCGCGGCTGCTGCACCATCGAGGATTCGCGCGACGCCCGCCGGGCCGCCGACGTGCTGGGCATCCCGTTCTATGTGTGGGACATGGCCGACCGGTTCCACGACGATGTGATCGAAGATTTTATTTCTGAGTACGCGGCCGGCCGCACGCCGAACCCCTGCCTCCGCTGCAATGAGAAGATCAAGTTTGCGGCGGTGCTCGACCGGGCCGTCGCGCTGGGCTTTGACGCGGTCGTGACCGGGCACCACGCCCGGCTCGACGGCGGGGTGCTGCGGCGCAGCGTCGACCCGGCCAAGGACCAGTCCTATGTGCTGGCCGTGCTGACCCGCGAGCAGCTTGACCGCGCGATGTTCCCGCTCGGCGACTCGACCAAGGAGCAGGTGCGGGCCGAGGCCGCACAGCGCGGGCTCAGCGTGGCCGACAAGCCCGACTCGCACGACATCTGCTTCATCGCCGACGGTGACACGCAGGGCTTCCTGCGCTCGCGCCTGGGCTCCCAGGCCGGCGACATCGTCGATGCCGAGACGGGCGAGGTGCTCGGCAAGCACGACGGCGCATACGGTTTCACGGTCGGCCAGCGCAAGGGGCTCGCCCTGACCCGGCCCGCGCCCGACGGGCGCCCGCGCTACGTGCTGTCCATCACGCCGGTCAACAACACGGTCACGGTCGGCTCCGCCGAGGCGCTAGAGGTGTCCACTGTGGAGGGTGTCCGTCCGGTGTGGACCGGTTCGGCCGTGCCCGATGGCCCGATCGAG
Organism: Allorhizocola rhizosphaerae; assembly: GCF_003426775.1. Taxonomy (GTDB): domain Bacteria; phylum Actinomycetota; class Actinomycetes; order Mycobacteriales; family Micromonosporaceae; genus Allorhizocola; species Allorhizocola rhizosphaerae. Next base: position 49,675 of record NZ_QJUG01000023.1, read on the forward strand.
TGTCACGTCCAGCTGCGTGCGCACGGCCGGCCCATCCCGGCGGTGGTCGAGCTCGCGGGCGACAGGCTCACCGCCCAGCTGCGCACGCCCGAGCGCGGGGTGGCGGCGGGGCAGGCCATCGTCGCCTACCAGGGCGACTACGTCCTGGGCAGCGCCACCATCACGACCGCTGGGGCCTGAGTCGCCCTCCGGGTTCGTCGGCGTGCCAGACGCCCGCGGCCTTGAGCCTGCTTGTGCCGGCGAACGGCCCTCTCGGTGGAGCTTGCCCACCTGACCCGGCTGATCGTGTTCTGGTCCCCCTTCTGTCGATATTGCACCCTGCCCTCGAAGTAGGTCAGCGCCAACCCGGCCAGCCCGATCAAGACCTCGATCACATCGATGGCTACGGACATGCGGTAAGTGTCCGCAGTCGATGGGCCGGTATCAACAGGCGGAGGTGGTGGCGTGAGTAGGCTTGGGCAATGGGTGAATCGGCGAACGGTGACGTGTGGCGGCCGGGGATGATCGCGACTGGAATCGGGTCGCTGCCAGGCACGGACATCAAAGACGCGCTCGCCATGACATTTGGCGAGCTGCCGGATCTGCCTTATCTGCCGGAGCTTCCCGGGCGCGGGCCGGGCGCAGACATGATCGGGCGCGGCGCGGGGCTGATGGTCGACCTGCCCGTGGAGCTTTATGCCGGGCGTTGGCGGATCGCGTCGCACGGCGGTGCGGATCTGCGGCGCGCGCACGATCTGTTGGAGCGAGATCTTGACGTTCTGACGGAACTGGCGGACGGCTTTACCGGTACCGTAAAAATTCAGGCGACCGGGGCCTGGACCCTGGCCGCGAACCTTGAGTTGCCGCTCGGCGGGTTGGTTCTGAAGGACCATGGCGCGGTGGGTGACCTGGCCACGTCGCTGGCGGAGGGGTTGCGCGGGCATGTCGACGACGTGCGGAGGCGGGTGCCCAAGGCGCACGTCGTGTTGCAGCTTGACGAGCCGACGCTACCGGCCGTCATCAGCGGGCGGGTGAGGACCGAGAGCGGATTGCACACCTATCGGGCGGTCGACGCGGCGCGGGCGAGGTCGGTGCTGCGGTCCATGGTGGACGGTGTGGGCGTGCCGGTGGTCGTGCACTGCTGCGCGGCCGATCCGCCGGTGGCGCTGATGCGCGAGGCGGGTGCCGCGGGTGTGGCCGTGGACCTCACCAAAGTGAAGAATCTCGATCAAATTGGTGAGGTCGTGGACGGCGGCACGGTGCTGTTCGCAGGTGTGACGTCCACCTCTGCGGCGGAGATCGCCGACCGGGTGGGCCGGCTGCTGCGGGACCTCGGATTCGGCCCGGACAGGGACGTTGTGCTCACACCGGCGTGCGGACTGGCGGGTCACTCGCCGAGCGCGGCCAGAGCGGCGCTCAAAGCGTGCCGCGAAGCGTCGGACCTAGTGGTTAAAGTGCTGGAGTGAGCAAGCTTAAGGACCGTTATGCAGAGCTCGTCGCCAAGATCGAGGACGCGCAGCACCGCTACTACGTGACCGAGCAGCCGACGCTGTCGGATGCCGAGTATGACGCGTTGATGAAGGAGCTCGAGCGGATCGAGGCCGAGCATCCTGAGCTGGTCACGCAGGACTCGCCGACCCAGCGGGTGGGCGCGGGCAAGTTCACCAGCTTCGCGGCCGTCACCCACGCCGAGCGCATGATGAGCCTGGACAACTCGTTCAGCGACGAGGAGCTGGCGGCCTGGGCGCGGCGGGTCGAGCGCGACGGGGGCACGTCGGTGCGTTACCTGTGCGAGCTCAAGATCGACGGTCTGGCGATCAACCTCACCTATGAGAAGGGGCGGCTGGTGCGCGCCGCGACCCGGGGGGATGGGATCACCGGCGAGGACGTGACGGCGAATGTCAAGCGCATCAAGCGGATTCCGCACCGGTTGAGCGGCGACCCCATTCCAGATCTGGTTGAGGTACGAGGCGAGATCTTCTTCCCGACGGAGGGCTTCGCTGATCTCAACGCGGCGCTCGTGGCCGCGGGGGAGCGCCCGTTCGCCAACCCGCGCAACGCGGCGTCCGGTTCGCTGCGGCAGAAGGATCCCGCGATCACGGGCAGCCGGCCGCTCAAGCTCATCGTGCACGGGATGGGCGCGCGCACCGGGTTTGAGCCCGCGTCCCAGTCGGAGGCCTATGAGCAGCTCAAGGAGTGGGGGCTGCCGACAAGCGACCGGTGGAAGGTGTGCGACTCGCTCGACGAGGTGCGCGACTACATCGCGTACTACCAGGAGCACCGCCACGACCTGGAGCACGACATCGACGGCGTTGTGATCAAGGTCGACCAGGTGGAGATCCAGCGCAAGCTGGGCTCGACCAGCCGGGCCCCGCGCTGGGCGATGGCGTTCAAATACCCGCCCGAGGAGGCCAACACCAAACTGCTCGACATCCTCGTCAACGTGGGCCGCACGGGCCGGGTCACGCCCTATGCACAGCTGGAGGCGGTGCAGATCAGCGGCGTGACCGTCACCAGCGCGACCCTGCACAACCAGCAGGAGGTGGCGCGCAAGGGCGTGCTCATCGGCGACACGGTGGTGGTGCGGCGCGCGGGAGACGTGATCCCGGAGATCCTCGGGCCGGTCGTCGATCTGCGCGACGGCACGGAGCGCCCGTTCGTGATGCCGAGCAAGTGCCCGAGTTGCGGCTCGAAACTGGCTCCCGCCAAGGAGAGCGACGTCGACATCCGTTGCCCCAATTCGCGCAGCTGCCCGGCGCAGCTCGTGGAGCGCATCTTCTACATGGCCGGGCGGGGCGGGTTCGACATCGAGGTGCTGGGCTACAAGGCGGCCGCGGCGCTCATCGACTGCGGTGCGATCGTCGACGAGGGTGACATCTTCGCGCTCAACGAGGAGATCCTGCTCGGGTGCGAGTTCTTCCGCAACAAAAACGGGTCGCTGTCAAGCAACGGGCGCAAGCTGCTGGACAACCTCGAGGTCGCCAAGACCCGCCCGCTGTGGCGGGTGCTCGTCGCGCTGTCGATCCGCCACGTCGGGCCGACGGCGGCCCGCGCCCTGGCCGACTACTTCGGGTCGGTGGAGGCGATCGAGAGCGCGACGGTCGAGGAGATGTCGGCCGTGGAGGGCGTCGGTGGGATCATCGCGGTGTCGGTGAAGGAGTGGTTCACCCATGACTGGCACCGCGAGGTGGTGCAGAAGTGGCGCGACGCCGGGGTCAACATGGTGGAAGAGGTCAAGCGGGCCGCCGTGGTGGAAAAGGGCCCGCTGACCGGTGTCACGGCGGTGGTGACGGGCACGCTGGCCGCGTGGACGCGCGAGGAGGCGACCGCCGCGCTGGAGGCGTTGGGCGCCAAGGTGAGCAGCTCGGTGTCGAAGAAGACCGGCTTCGTGGTGGTCGGCGAGAACGCAGGGTCCAAATTGGACAAGGCCGAGAAGCTCGGCGTGCCAACGCTCGACGAGCAGCACTTCAAGGCGCTGTTGGAGGATGGCCCCGAGGCAGCCGGGCTGAGCCTGTAGCGCTCGTGCTCTCCGGGCTTTCGCGACGGTCTTGGGTGGGGGTCGGCTGGGCTGAGCCTGTAGCGCTCGCGCTCTCCGGGCTGTCGCGGTGGCGCTGGCCTCCGGCGCTGGGTGAGCTGAGCCTGTAGCGCCCGCAGTGTCCGGGCTTTGCGCGCCGGTCTCGCCTCGGGCGTCGGCCGGGCTGGGCCGAAGCGCGCCGACCGGTCCGGGCCTAACTCGGCGGTGCGCGACGTACGCTATCGCTGGACCTTCCTGGTGGAAATGTCGGGTTCTACCGCTTAAACAGGCCAAAAGTCGTAAGTTGCTCATTATGAGCCGAAAGATGAAAGCAGCGATTGTTGGGCTGAGCATTGGACTCGGCCTCTTCCTGCTCCTGTCAACCAGCCCCGCGCATGCCGGCGTCACCGCGTCCGTGTCGAGCAACGCCGTCAACCTCACCGCGACCGGCTGCTCAGGGGCGGCCGGGGCGACGTTCACGGTCACCGGGCCCGATGGCAAGTCGTTCGAGGTGAAGTCGCCGGGCAGCAACACGGGCGGGTTCACCACGGCCGGATTCCCGCGCGGCACCTACCGGTTCACCGGCAAGTGTGCCAACGGGACGAGCGCCGGATCGGGCACCTTCGTGCTCGCCCCGAGCGGCGCGCCGATGGGCGGCGACGGTGGCCGTGATGGCAACGGCGTGGCCGTGATGGTGGGCGCGGCGATGCTCGGTGTTGCCCTGGCCGGTGGCTTCTTCCTCATCCGCCGACGTGCACGCGTGTGACCGCTGCGGGTCGCCGCTGGGCCCCCGCAAGGGCCTGCTGGACGAGGTGCTCGCGTCGGTCGGGACGATCGCCGCGGCCCAGCGCGACGCCGAAGCGGTGGTCTATCCGCCCCGCTCCCTTCGCGGGTTGATCATGAAGTTGATGCCGCGACGCGCCGTCGAACATGGACTTAAGTTCATGATCAACGGGAGGGGGTGGGTGGGGGTCGTGGG